>CAJONG010000099.1 GCA_905235845.1 uncultured Lachnospiraceae bacterium | reverse complement strand
GCTTGATATGGACGCAGTCCTTAAGACATGCGGACAGATGATCACGGATGGAGCGGATATCCTCGATATAGGCGGAGAATCCACAAGACCCGATGCGGATACGGTGTCCGTTACTGAAGAGCTTGAGAGGGTGATCCCCGTGATAGAGGCTGTGGCCGACAATTATGATATACCCATAAGTGTGGATACATATAAGGCTAAGGTGGCTTGGAGGGCTGTAGGTGCAGGAGCTGTGCTTATCAATGATATATGGGGACTTAAGGGTGATCCGGATATGGCAGGTACAGTCTCTGCGCTGCAGAAGGAATACGAAGGTGTGGCGTTGTGCATCATGCATAACAGAAAGCCTGTGACTATGACCTGTGAGGTAGAGGGCGTGGGGGTGCCCATCACCAGGCATGGTGAGGATACCGATTACGGCTACAGAAGGAGTGCCTCCGATACTTCGGGTGATGTCCGCGATGACAGCTTGGATGAAGACTTGTTCATGGAGGATGTGAGAGATGACCTGGCTTGCAGCATAATGGCAGCAGCCACGGCAGGGGTGGATACGGAGCGGATCATTATAGATCCGGGAGTGGGATTTGCCAAGACATATGAGCAGAATCTCTGTGTGTTAAGAAGGATAGAAGAACTTGAACATATCAGGCTTAAGAGAGATAATAAGTATGAAGAGATAAGGCTGCCGATACTTCTTGGATGCAGCAGGAAGTCGGTGATAGGCAAGACGTTGGATATGCCTGTAGACAGAAGACTTAACGGGACTTTAGCGACTACTGCCTATGCCGCTATGAAGGGAGTGAGTTTTGTCAGGGTGCATGATGTGGGAGATAATGCGGAAGTGATACGGATGCTTAAGGCATTGCGTTAGAATACCCTGACATGGATGTGTGAACGGGTAAGAGAAGGAGAAGATAAGATGAACTGTAGGAAATGGGATGAGATAAGGATAGATGAGCTGCAGATTAAGGCTTATCATGGTGTATATGAGGATGAGAAGGAGAGCGGACAGAATTTCTATGTGAATGCGATCCTGTATGCCGATACAAGGAAAGCGGGACTTAAGGATGAGCTTGAGGAGTCTACTGACTATGCGAGGGTATGTTCGCTTATCCGTGCGGTAATGCTTAAAGAATCCTATGACCTGATAGAGACGGTGGCGGAGAATATAGCCAAGGAGGTACTGCTTGCTTTTCCTCTGATCAAAGCGGTGGATATAGAGGTACGCAAGCCTGAAGCGCCCGTACCCATGGAATTTAAGTCCATATCCGTTAAGATATACAGAGCATGGCATGATGTGTATATATCGTACGGCTCCAATATGGGAGACAGTGAAGGCTATATAGATGATGCCGTAGCGGAGATAGCGGAGCATGAGCTCATAGAGATGGTCAGGGATTCCGGCAGGATAGTGACCAAGCCTTACGGAGAGGTTAAGCAGGATGATTTCCTAAACGGGGTATGCCATATAAGGACACTTATGGAGCCCGAGGAGCTGCTTGCATACCTGCACAGACTTGAGAACAAGGCCGGGAGAGTCAGGGATGTACATTGGGGACCGAGGACTCTGGATCTTGATATACTGTTATATGATGACCTTGTATACGAAAGCGATGATCTTATCATACCGCATGTGGATATGGAGAATCGTAAGTTCGTATTAAAGCCTATGTGTGAGCTAAATGAGAATCTGAGACACCCGATACTTAAGAAGACAATGAGGCAGATGCTTAACGATCTTGAATGATAACAGCCTGTCGGTATATATAGGATAATAACGGAGGATTTATATGGGTAATAATGATAAGGATACTGTAAAAATCAACAGCGCAAGACCTGACGGAATGGTGATGCAGATAGTGACATCGCTTCTGTGTATAGGCATCGGTGCGATACTTATACTGATCCCGGAGATCAATATACTGTATCTGTGCTATTGCTTCTGTGCGGCACTTATAGTGGTGGGTATAACACTTATTGTGTCATACTTCATATCAGGTGCGTATAAGAGGCTTAATGACTACAGGTTCGCCACGGGAGTTCTGCTTGTGATACTCGGATGTATAGAGCTGCTTCGGGCGGAGCTGCTGGCAGAAGAGATAATGTTCATTATAGGACTTGTGACACTTGTGTTATCAGTGATCATCATGCAGAGTGTCGTACAGATGAGGATACTTGAAAGCTCTGCGTGGATCGTGCAGCTTATCTTCACCGTGGCATCACTTGCGGGAGCCATAATCGTCTTAATTGATTTTAAGCCTGTGATCGGCAGGGTAGACGGCTTTGCATATTATGTGATGGTGATCACAGGTACGTTGTGCATGATAAGTCTCTTAATAGAGGCTATCATCATTAAGGTAACTGAGAAGAGAGAAGCAAATAAAGATAAGAAAGAAGAGAATAAGGACGATCAAAAGGGGTCTGATGATACAAAAGATAATGTGGGAGAAGAGATAGTTGATGGCAATGCAGATGCTGCGGATATCACGGACAATGAAGATAAGGGGAAAGAGGCAAAGAATGATCCCCAGGCGCCGGGTGAAGTGGCAGATAAAGCGGAAGACATATGAGTACTTACAGGTCGTTATCGGCATTTCCTTTCGAGCTTGTTCTGATTTTTAAGAATTCGATAAGATCATGCTTATCCCTGTTACACAGCTTACCGTAATAGTATAGGAGACGCTTCTCGGATTCACCCATGAACCGAAGCTTTGATACATTGATAGGCATATTGATATATGCTATATAGTCATCCATATCGGACATGGACTGGTTACTGTCGGAACGCTTATTAAGCGGTTCGGCAGTTTTTTTGTCACCTATGGAGGTAAGTACCATAAGGTCTTCGACCGGTACATTATATAGCCTTGAGAAAGCGACCATAGTCTGGGAAGGAGGTATGATGCGACCCGTCTCATAGTGAGAGATCGTCTGCTGCTGAACACCTATAGCGACTGCCACGTCCATCTGTGAATATCCCAATGACTTACGAAGTGAAGTAAGGTATTCACCTAACTTATTATATTTGATCTTATTCATACGATGTCTCCTTCAAGCGACTGAACACTAAAATTATCAGAATCATTATGATGTAAAATACTATTTTAAAGAGTATAGCCCTCCTTGAGGAAAGTGGCGCCGCCTTCCGATTGTAAAATTTGGCATGATTAACACGCTGTTTGCTTGCCACTGGCAAACCAAAGGCTAAAATACTCAGATTAGCCAAAAAACACATAGAATTTGTAATACTAAAATAAATAGTATTTTTGTGAATACCGGGGGAAAGCCGAGCTGTAATTTGTGTTTTGAAATGTGTACCTGTAAGATTTGTTAAGAAATCGGATGATAGTTAAGGCAGTATCATCTACGGCTCAAAGAGCATGACATTGACACCGCCTCGAAGCGACTGGTGATACATGGGTACCTTACTGTCATATGAATGGAAGTATACGAAATTCGAGGTCATATTGATATCGCAGTATATGCCTGTAGCAACGATCTCCCGGTCGGCGCCTTCCGTGGTCATACGCTTAAGCGCAGCATCGGGAGATGATGAATCGGTCTGGTAGTATATCATGCCTCCGCCCACATTGAACATGTCCACCCGCTCGGTAGTAAGAGCGATATCCTCTCCGGTGACAGGGCTGTAGCGATGCAACTGATATCTGGTCTCAAGATCCAGATAGTATATGTAACCGTTGTCATATATGGGCTGATACATCTGATGCTCATACAGCACTGTCTCGGTGCCGGTACGTGTATCAAGCATATGAAGATACATGTCGCCTTCGGTGTGAGTGCCGTTATTTACAGGAACTCCGGCAAAATATATGTATCCCGAATCCGCTGATGCGGGGATCACCATGCTTGGGATCAGAGTCACATTATCCGACTTATCTATCCTGATCCTGTCAAGATAGGTTCCCACGCTTTTATCATAATGCTGGTAGTATATGTAGTTGCCTACAAGGGCTGCCACACCAACGGCATCCTGCGTGTAACAGAGGCTGTCACCGCCGTTATTCTTGATACTGAAAAGCCCGGTGGCTTTACGTATATAACCAAGCCCTGAGCCTGTGGAAGAACCTGAGAGCGCATAATACACACGGTGGTCATCGGCATTGATGCTCTCTACCGCCACGCCTGCCAACTTCTTAGGCTCCGATTCGTCCGAATTCATCACATACAGAAAGCCCGAGTCCGAGGGGTTGGAGAAATACACCTTACCGTCATGCTCACAGAAGAGGCCGCCGTTATACAGATTGCCGCCGGGATTGCCCACATAGTTATCATTGTTGGTATGCATATGGCCCTTAAGTGCGGACATGACCACCAATGCGGTTATTATAATCGCCAAGACCACTATAAATACGATATTGCGTGCCTTCATTGTCTTCCTCCGAGTCTGCTTCCGATTACGGATAACCATAAGCCATGTAGCTTATATATGATAAATTATAGCCCTTAATATGCTTGCTATCAAGGCGAATCTGATATAAACTATACTGTGAGAAAAATTTGTCTTATTCAAGGAATGAGAGGAAAGAAATGCAACTGGATGACTACAGGAAGAGAATCGATGAAGTAGATGATAAGCTTATAAGCCTCCTTGAACAGAGGATGGGAATAAGCTGTGAAATAGCCGAATTCAAGGCAAGGGAGAATATTCCTACCGTTGATGAAGGAAGAGAGAAGGTTAAGCTTTTTGAAGTGGCGAATAAGACCGGCAACCCTCTGTATAAGGAGCATATGAAGAAGATATTCGAGGCTGTGATGGAGCAGAGCAGGTCGTTGCAGGATGAACTCAGATGATCATATCGAGTGTTGATTAAGACAAAGGAGCAGATACATGGCTAAGCTTTTTGCCGCAATAGATGTGGGCTCATACGAACTCAATCTGGGAATATATGAATTCGGGCAGGATAGGATGAGAGTCATCGACACTGTTAAGTACAGGCTTGATCTGGGTACGGATTCGTATTCCAAGGGCAGGCTTCCTGCGGATAAGATAGAGGAGCTGTGCAGGATACTTAAGGAATTCTCCCGTATCATGAAGGGATATCGGGTAAGTGATTATAAGGCGTACGGTACATCAGCCATAAGAGAGACGAGGAATACAAGGATACTGCTTGACCAGATAGAGCAGCGTACCGGGATACATGTGGATATACTTAGTAATTCCGAACAGCGCTTCTTGGATTATAAGTCCGTGGCCAGTAAGGGCAGGGAATTCGGCGATACCATAGAGAAGAGCACAGCCATAGTGGATATAGGCGGCGGAAGCATACAGTTATCCCTTTTTGCCAAGGATAAGCTGGATGTGACCCAGAATATGAAACTTGGTGTATTAAGGCTTCAGGAGAGACTGTCAGAGCTTGATGTGACTCCCGGTAAATACGAAGAACTCTTAGAAGAGATGATAGGCTCACAGCTTGCTGTTTTTGAGAAGCTGTATCTGAGAGGGAGGAGCATAGATAATCTGATCATAGTGGATGATTACATATCCCCGATCACATGGAGCAGGACCAAGGATTCCGATACTCCGGGATTCGTTACTTCGGATCGCTTCATGGCATTTTTCGCAAGGATCAGAGAGATGGATTCCGTGGAGTTCTGCAGATGGTACGGGATAGCACCGGAGAATCTTAATCAGGTATATATTGCGGCGACGCTTATCAGAAGTGTGATCTCGGCCACAAGTGCCAAGATGATATGGGCTCCGGGCGTGACACTGACTGACGGTATAGCGTATGAGTATGGTGAAAGGAAAAAGCTCATAGTCATAGATCATGACTTCGAGGGCGATATCATCGCATGCTCACGGAGCATAAGCAGAAGATATATGGGGGATGATAATCGTGAGCAGACTCTTGAAAATATATGCATGGCCATATTCGACAGCATGAAGAAGGTGACGGGGCTTAACAAGAGAGACAGACTTCTGCTTCGTATCGCCGCCATACTTCATGATTGCGGCAAGTACATCAGCTTATATAATGCAGCACAGAGCAGCTACGATATCATTATGGCGACGGAGATAATAGGACTGTCAGAGGTCGAACGTGAGATAGTTGCCGGTGTGGTAAAGTATAACCACGTATACCTAGATTATGATATAGAGCGTACAGAGAGTAGCGGCAGAGGCGAAGAGGTATATATGAGGATAGCCAAGCTTGCCGCGATATTAAGGATAGCTAATGGACTTGATAAGAG
The DNA here is from genome assembly GCA_905235845.1 of uncultured Lachnospiraceae bacterium. Classification (GTDB taxonomy): domain Bacteria; phylum Bacillota; class Clostridia; order Lachnospirales; family Lachnospiraceae; genus Colinaster. Next base: position 1,387 of record CAJONG010000099.1, on the reverse strand, counting down.
CCAGAAGCAGAAATTTGGCGATATCAAGGCCAGTCTAAAAGATGACACGCTTGTCATAACCGTCCGTACCAATAAGGATATAACCTTGGAAAAGGGAATGTTCGAAAGAAGAGCGGATTTCTTCGAGGAGATATTCTGTGTACGACCGGTCATCAAGCAGATAGCAAAGATATAGCAGACAGTATAGATTAAAGAGTGACATGAAAGATTAGATGGAAGATTAATATGAATAAGATTACCGTGAACGCACCGGAGAATTTCTGGAACCGGGAACTCAGTTGGGTGGAATTTGACAGACGTGTACTTAGTGAAGCCAAGGATGAGCGTAATCCGCTCTTCGAGAGGCTTAAGTTCCTGTCCATAACCGCATCCAATCTCGATGAGTTCTTCATGATAAGAGTCGCCTCTCTTAAGGATATGGAGAATGCGGGAGTCAAGAAGACGGATATAGCCGGAATGACACCCAAGGAACAGATTAAGGCCCTCGGAAGAACTACCCATGACCTTGTGTCGGAGCAGTATGACACATACAGGGTGTTGACAGGGCAGCTTAAGAAGACGGGATACAATATCGTACGTGATACTGAGGGACTTAATAAGAAGCAGTGCGAATTCGTGGATAGATTCTTTGCAGACTATGTGTACCCGGTACTGACACCCATGGCGGTGGACAGTTCAAGGCCTTTTCCTCTTATCCGTAATAAGTCCCTGAATATCGGAGCTTTGGTGCGCAGCAGAACCGGAGATAAGGATGAGATGGAATTCGTTACGGTTCAGGTTCCCAGTGTTCTTCCGAGGTTGGTGGAGATTCCGGGAGATAAGTCCGGGAAGACCTACCTTATGCTTGAAAGCATAATCGAGCGCAATATAGACAGGCTGTTCCTTAACTATGAGATACTCTCCGTTGCCGTATTCCGCATAATGCGTAATGCGGATCTTGAGATCGATGAGGAAGAGGCGGCGGATCTGCTTAAGGAGATAGAGAAGCAGATCAAGAAGAGGCAATGGGGAGAGGCCATAAGGCTTGAGGTTGAGACGGGTATAGATGAGAGACTTTTGGGCATACTCAAGTCGGAGTTAATGATCAAGAAGGAGGAGATCTATGAGATAGACGGACCGCTTGATCTGACCTTCCTTATGAAACTATATGGCATAGATGGTGCCGAAGAGTACAGGGCTAAGGGCAATACTCCCAATCCTGTACCGGAGCTTGCCGAAGGCACGGATATATTCGAGGCCATCAGAAAAGGTGATATCCTCATGCATCATCCTTACCAGAGCTTTGAACCCGTAGTGCGATTTGTCAAAAGAGCCAGTGTGGACCCCGATGTGCTGGCCATCAAGCAGACACTGTACAGGGTAAGCGGTAATTCTCCCATAATAGCTG
>CAJONG010000098.1 GCA_905235845.1 uncultured Lachnospiraceae bacterium | reverse complement strand
ATATAGCCCTTCGTCGTCCGCAAGCGCAGATCTAAGCATCGGCAGAAGCCGACCGACCGGAACCGAATTAAAATAATCGTGGACATCGACCTTATAAGAATACATCTGCATGACCGTTCCCGTTTTCAACAGGTCTCGCACCGCGTCCTTTGCCGTTTTCCCGGGCCGGAACGAATAAAGGTTGCGGGCAAAAAGCGCATCGTACTTTCGCAGCATCAGCCACGTCAACAGCTTTAACACCGTGTTCTCATCCGGGGGATATGTATATACCACACGCTTCTTGTCCGTTCCGGTCTTGACGAGGATCGACTTACGCGGGATCGGAAAGCTCTCTCCGGCATTTATCGCTTCACATATCGGCAGATATCGCTTTTCATCGATAAAACGGCGCAGCTCACCCGTGAACTCTTTGGGACAGGCGAGCGATAACTTATATTCATAGAACTTATTCCAGACGGTTTCATCGGAAAGCATATCCAACAGTGACATAAAAAACCTCGCATATAAAAAAGCAGAAAGAGAATCCGTTAAATCCCGTAAATTACGGGATGTACAAGACCGTACACGCACAGACTGCCTGCGAAGTCATTTATTTGTCCGTGCCGGATCCGCCGCAGGCGCAAAGCGTTCTCCTTCTGCTTTTTTTCAGATTATAATACGATCAGACGTTCAGCACGCCGCGCATACGTCCAACTACATAGGAACGGGTATTCCACCAGCCCTCATGATCATAGTAGAAACGAAGATACGGAACGCCTGCCTTGACGCAGTCGTTTCTGATCTTTACCGACTCGCTCGACTCGGTCATCAGTTCAACGACAAGTGCTTTTGCCGCGCCGTTAAAGAACGTATAAATCACACGGTGCTTCCCGTAATCGTCGATATACGATTTTTCAAATCTGTATGCGGCAAGATCCTCGGCGAACACATGCTCAAAATACTGTTCATATGTGCCATTGTAATTATACTGATTTTCCTCCGCCGGTACGCCGGATGGCGCATCTCCCTGCTTTTGTTGAAGCGAGGAGTCGGTAACGGACGTCTTAGGCTTATCTGCCCCAAGCTGATTCGTCTGCACGTTTTTGATGATTCCGCCCAGCACATCTTTTGCCACTTTTTCGACATTCTGATCTCCACCGAGCAGCTTTGATAACATACCCATACTTTTCACCCTCCTTCTGAATACCCCATCTTAACAAATCAATAATTAATTCCCTACAACTGTACCGATCGGTACTTAGGCATAAATGCTATCATAGAATTGCGTGAAAATCAAGTCTTGCGCCCAATAGGCCGTAATAGTCAAAGGATAGTCAGGGGATATTTATATAACTTGCAATTCCCTGCCTGTTATGTTACACTCATAGGCGTGCGCCGGTGTGTCGGAATTGGCAGACGAGGCAGACTCAAAATCTGTTTCCGGTAACGGAGTGCGGGTTCAAGTCCCGCCACCGGCATAGCAATCGCTTGATTCATACACCACTGTCATATATGTATCGTTATCTACCCTGTAGCCTTTGTATGTACCGCTTATGTATATGCCTGTGGTGTCGTCTATGCGACTGTGTTCTCTGTCGATCACACAGTTCCTAAAGTCATATGAAAGCCCCAGACCGATCAGCTTGGAATAGGCTTCCTTCATGGTCCACACACGACATATCATATCTGCGTCCGTCAGATCATACAACTGCTTTTCGGTTTCGTTGAGTATCCTTGTGGCGAAGCTCTCACTTACTCTGCGCTTTTCCTGTATATCTATCCCCACAGGTCTGTCTCCATACGCTATAACGGCATATTCTCCGGAGTGTGACAGATTAAAGCACACCTCGGGATGATCCTCTATATATGGCTTACCGTGCTTATCTCTGCCTACCACCGGGTCTGATATGCCAAGCTTATCACACATATCCTTGATAAGCATCCCTGCCGCCATATGAAGCCTCTTATTCACATCATTCCTTATGCGTGATATATCCTCATATCGCTTGCTGTCCATAGACCTTATGGTATCAAGCGAAGCCTTATATCTGCCTTCGTCTGTGTAATTGTCGATCCTGTCTGCTGCTATCTTCATATGTCAGATCTCTGCACCATGACCATACTCTGTTATTCGGAGTATGACCCCACGCATTCAGTCCATAATTATCATCTTATCATTCCATGCCCTGCATATCAGTCTAAGGCCGTACTCTTTGGCCAGCATACATGCATCCGTAGTAGCCACAGACTTAGATGCAAGCACCGGCACTCCTGCCATGATGGCCTTGATGGCCATATCCTTAGGCACACGTCCCGATGTATACAGGATACATTCACTTAAGGGAATGCCTTCACACAATGCGTATCCCACTGCCTTGTCTATGGCATTGTGCCTGCCTATATCCTCACACGATATCATTATCTTACCCTTCCATGACAGCAGACATGAATGGGTGGCTTTCGTTGCATCGTGGAGCTTAAGACCCTCCGTAAAATGCCCGGCAAGATCGAATATCCACTCTTTCTTCCACTCATATTCAGGCAGTCTGACCGGTGTTCGTCCGTTGATCATCCTTACATACGCGGCATTGCCCGTACAGCAGGTTAAGTCACTTTTTACCGTATCTTCCCATTCGATCGCTTTATCAGTCAGTATATTGACTTCATTCTCATACCGGCAGAAATACATCTTATCCATGTCATCCGGCTTATCTATGATCCCCTCGGTATAGAGTCTGCCCGTCACAAGTTCCTTAAGCATATCCTTCGTACAGACAAGCTTCATCACAGGTCTGCCATTGATTATGATATTAAGCTCATGCTCCTTAAGCAGGACTGACTCCTCCTCCGTGATCCTCCCGTCTGCATACACTACTCTTCCTCTGTATGTATCCAGGGTATCCGTATCATGATCAACCATCTGCTTCACCTCTTAATATAAGTATGCCGTGTTCAAGCTCCGGCAGGATGTATTCAAGACATTCCTTTACGGCCTTGGGACTTCCCGGAAGATTGATGATAAGGGTTCCTCCCCTTATGACACTCACTGCGCGGCTAAGCATGGCTCTCTTAGTAATAGTCATGCTGTAGGCTCTTATGGCCTCCGCTATGCCGGGAACATTCCTATCCGCCACCTTAAGTGCAGCCTCCGGCATACGGTCTCTGACAGAGAATCCGGTTCCGCCTGTCGTAAGTATAATATCCACGCCGCTTACATCAGTAAGCCTTGTAAGTTCCTTAACAGCTTCATCCTCTTCATCCGGTATGAGTACTCTCTCCGTAACGGCATATCCGGATTCCTTAAGCATCTTCTCTATCTCAGGACCGCTCTTATCCTCACGCTCTCCGGCATAAGACCTGTCGCTTGATGTTATCACGGCAGCCGTCAAAGGTGTACGCACCTCATCCGTCACCTTCACCTCACCGCCTTTTATCACCCTGGCGAACACTCCCTCCGATGGCATGATACATTTACCGGTTATCTTGGATATCTCACAGCCCGAATGGCATGTCTTGCCTATCTGCATTACCCTTAGAAGCACTTCTCCGATCTGTAAGTATGCACCTATGTGAAGGGTGGCGGGGTCTATCCCCGATATCAGAAGATTCTCTCCGAAGGCTCCCGGTCTGATAGATACAGCATCCTTTATCTCTTTTTTGAAGGCTTCGACCTTCTCATACGAAAGCAGGCTCACCTGCCTCTCACTGCCGGCATGAGCGTCTCCCTCAAGGCCGAAGTCGGTGATCATATTACACACTCCTATGTCTTCTTTTACGGTGCCCTTCTTCTTGCTTATACACACCGCCATAACCTTACCTGTAGCTCTGTCCATCTGATCCTATCCTCCGATCTGAACCATCTTCCTTGAATCTCCCATGTCTGTCAGTCCGAAGCTGTGTGCCTTTGGCTTATTGCCTATCGCCTCCGCTATCAGCCTTCCAAGCTCCTCATCCGTGACGCCGCTTCTTAAAGGCGTCTTAAGGTCAAGTCCGTATGGATGATACAGACAAAGCTTAAGGAATCCCTCTGCCGTAAGCCTTGCCCTGTTGCAGCTATCGCAGAAGCTATGTGTCATGGGACTTATGAATCCGATCCTTCCTCTGTAACCCTTGAATCCATAGTATACGGCAGGTCCTGACTCAGTCCTTACTTTACTTTCTGAAGGCTTAGCCTCACCATATGTCTCCTTAAGCCTTGCGATCAGCTTGTCCGTGGGGATTCCCTTATATCTTATTCCGCATCCGATGGGCATAAGCTCTATGAATCGTATGGGTACACCGATTTCTTTCGCATACCCGGTAAGAGCTGTGATCTCATCATCATTGATCCCCTCTATGGGGACACAGTTAAGCTTAACCCTAAGCCCTGCTTCCACTGCGCTGTCTATGCCCTTAAGGACACTTTTAAGCCCATCTGCGCCCGTAAGTCTCTTAAAGGTATCTTCATTAAGTGTATCAAGGCTTATATTGACTGATGATAATCCCGCTTCCTTAAGCTCTGCCACGAATTCACCAAGCCTCATGCCATTGGTAGTCATGGCTATCTCAAGCTTTGGTATCTCCGATAGCTCTCTGACAAAACCGGCAACTCCCCTTCTTACCAAAGGCTCGCCGCCTGTAAGCCGCACCTTCATAACGCCCATATCATGCATTATCGATGCGATACGGACTATCTCACGGGATGTAAGTATCTCATCATGAGGAAGCTCATTGATACCATTCTCAGGCATGCAGTAGCCGCATCTTAAGTTGCATTTATCCGTAAGGGATATTCTCAGATAATCAATACTTCTTCCGTATGAATCCTTCATGCTCTGCCGGCTCCTGCATTATCTTCATGTGTATTTATTACCTGCTTTTTTTCTTCAAGTGACACATTCGTCACTTTCATTCTCTTCATCACGTTTTTCTTCCTGTCATCCGTCCTGTACCTGCTGCTGCTCCACAGGTTCATAAGTAACAGTATGCACATGGATATTAAGAGTATTATCATCACCCATCTGTAGGCAAGGCTCCTGTCTCCGCTCTGCATGGCGGAATATACTGCCGCGGACATGGTTCTTGTAGTCCCCGGCAGATTGCCCGCTATCATTATCGTGGCTCCGAATTCGCCCAATGATCTTGCGAAAGAGAGCGTGGCTCCCGCAGCTATTCCCGGCCATGACAGAGGTATCCATACCTTGGTGAAGATGGCTCTCTCTCCGTAACCCAATACCCTCGCCATATCTATAAGTTCTGTGTCCACCTGTTCAAAGGCTCCGAGAGCTGTCCTGTACATTATCGGAAAAGATACAACGACAGACGCTATGACAGCTCCACCCACCGTGAACACCACCCTGATCCCCATATCGTACAGGACCATTCCGAGAGGGGAGTTTTTGCCGAATATGATGAGCAGGAAAAAGCCCACCACCGTAGGCGGCAGCACCATGGGCAGAGACAGAAGCGTATCGATTATCACCCTCCCCCTCTTAAGCGTACATACATATCTGGCTGCAAGTATCCCAAGGAAGAAGGTGATGATCGTTGCACATATCGCTACTTTAACAGATATCCAAAGTGGAGATATATCAAAAACCATATTTTTCAAATACCTTCATAGCCTTATCACTCTTGAAAAATTCAAGAAGCTTCTGTGCTGCTTCCTTATTATCCGATGACTTCACGATACCTACAGGATATATGACCTTACTGCATGAACCCTCCGGCGCGGTTGCCACGATCTTAACCTTATCCGTGGTATATGCATCCGTAGCATAGACTACCCCGCAGTCCACATCTCCGGACTCGACCCATGTAAGGACTGTCCTTACATCACTTCCGTAATTGGCCTTACTATCAACCGCATCCCAGATCCCCAGAGTGGTAAAAGCCTCCTTGGCATACTGACCCACAGGTACACTCTCGGTATCTCCGAGCCCTATCATACCTACCTTATCCGTTCCCGCATCTTCGAAGGAGCTTATATCCTTATCACTGCTCTCAGGCACTATGAGCACTATCTTATTCTCTAAAAGTTCAGTGATACTCTCACTGTCCATAAGCCCTTCTTCATCAAGGGCTTTCATCTGCTTAAGCGAAGCAGAGAAGAATATATCTGCCGGTGCTCCCTCCTCTATCTGTGTCTGAAGAGCCCCGGAGCCTGCATATGAGAATGTAAGCTCCGTTCCCGGATTCTCACTCTCATACATGGTCTCAAGCTCTCCGCACACATCCGTAAGAGATGCCGCCGCAAGTATCGTAAGATTGACATTCTTATCCTTTGAAGTTACAGTGCCGCAGGCTGTAAGGGTTGCGGCAAGCATGATTACCATCATTAAATATACTGTTTTATTAAATAAAATCTTATTCTTTATATTACGCATTTTATTCCTCCAAAAATCTGTATCCGGACCGGTACCGTTCCGTATCAGTACCATTCTGAATCAGTACCGTTTCGTATCAGTACAATTCCGTATCCGAATATCTTATGTCTGTTATTACCTGATATAATGACCGCTCTTACCTCCGGTCTTCTCTTCTAACCTGATGTCAGTGATCTCCATGCCTTTATCTATGGCCTTGCACATGTCATATACCGTAAGCAGCGCCACGCTCACCCCTGTAAGTGCCTCCATCTCCGCTCCTGTCTTATCACTTAGCTTGACATTGCACTCACATCTTATATATCCCTTTTCGGGGCAAGGTGTAAAATCTATCGTCACCTTGGTAAGCTTAAGGGGATGACATAGCGGAATAAGTCCCGATGTGTTCTTGCATCCCATTATCCCTGCTATTCGCGCTGCGGCCAGTACATCGCCCTTAGGAACATCGCCATTAATTATCGCACTGAGCGCATCCTCATTCATCCGGATGATACCGCTTGCTCTGGCTGTCCGCAATGTGACATCCTTGTCACTTATATCTACCATTACGGCATTACCCTTATCATCTGTATGTGTCAGTCCGTTCATTATATCAGTTTCCTCACTGTTCACAATCATCCCGGCATCCTGATCGTCTGCCGTATCCTCTGACATTATAAGTGCCCCTCACTTGCCGAATCCGCAGTTAGGGTAGTGACACTCCTTACAGTTAAGGCACAGTCCTCCCTCTCCGTATTCTGCAAGATCATCAGCGCTTAATATCTCACCTGCAAGCACTCTCGGAAGCACCAGATCGAATATGGTCCTCTTAGCATACATCACGCATCCCGGAAGTCCCATAATGGGTATCTTTTTACCGCCTCTGTCAAGATAGGACAGCAAAAACATTGCTCCCGGCAGCACCGGTGCCCCGTAGGATACAATCTCTGCTCCCGTATCAGCTATTGCCTTCGGTGTCTTATCATCCGGGTCAACGCTCATACCTCCACTTACAAGTACCATCTGGGCGCCTTCACTTACATAGTCTTCTATAGCTTTAGTGATCCTCTCACAGTCGTCGGGAAGTATGGTCTGCCCTATGACGATTGTGTCATATTCTGCAAGCTTATTCTTAAGCACAGGACCGAATGCATCCTCTATCCTGCCTGACGCCACTTCATTACCCGTAGTCACGATGGCTGCTTTCCTGATCACAAAGGGCAGGATATCAAGTATGGGGGGGGCTCCTGCTGCCTCTCTTGCCATATTCATCTTATCCTTTTTCATGACAAGAGGTATTA
>CAJONG010000097.1 GCA_905235845.1 uncultured Lachnospiraceae bacterium | reverse complement strand
GTACTACAGGCAGGAGGTCAAGTCCGTAGCCGGCATGTGTGACCCTCTCGTGCTTAACTTCTCCGGAGACATAGCCGATCTAACGGATACCAAGTTCTTCTTCGATCTGGATGCAGACGGTGAAGAGGATGAGATATCCACTCTGGGTTCAGGCAGCGGCTTCCTTGCATTAGATAAAAATGATGACGGAACGATCAATGACGGAAGTGAGCTTTTCGGTACAGGATCCGGCGACGGCTTTAAGGATCTGGCCGCCTATGACAGTGACGGCAACGGCTGGATAGATGAAAACGACAGCATATACGACAGGCTTAAGATCTGGGTAAAGGATGCACAGGGACATGACACTCTGTATTCCCTTAAGGATAAGAATGTGGGTGCGATATACCTTGGAAGTGCCGATACCAATATGATGCTTCGTTCCAATACAACAGGCGCACTTAACGGAGCCCTTAGAAGGACAGGCATCTTCTTATACGAGGACGGAAGCGGAGCCGGCGCCATATCACACCTTGATATAGCCAATTAAAAGGCTCGTCCCATCACACTGATAAAGCCCCGAATGGTATACATTCGGGGCTTCCTTTTGTACATACAAGCCTGTTTTGCGGTTGTATTATTGATTCATGATTTAATTTTTCATCAATTTTCTGTTGTAATTGATAAGGCAGCCGTCTAAGATTATCTCTCTCTCCTCATCGGTCATATCACCAAGGGTCAATGTGAATTCCTTAAGCTTACCGCCCTCTGCGGTATATGCCTTGATCTCTGACTTCCTATCCCGTACAGCATCGGCTATTCCCGGTATGAACACAAAATCAAGATTCTTAAAGGGAAGTTCACCCTCAGGTATGATGAAAGGAAGCATACCCCAGTTGATAAGGTTACTCCTGTATCTCTTGGTGGCATATTCATTGGCAATATTGGCCCAACCGCCCAGAACCTTCTGGCAGGAAGCTGCCTGTTCTCTTGCCGACCCGTCACCCGGCTTAACGGCGAATATCGTCGAGCCGAAGCCTATCCCTTCTCTTTCGGCCTCCGGATATGCCTTCTTCACAGCGTCCATGGCATTCTTAAGTGCCGGTCTGTCAGTATATACATCTCTTCCCGATATAAGATCCGTCTGCGCCGCACGCATTGCCTTGGCTCTTCCCACATATTCCGGATCCTTACGCGACAGGGTATATTCCGCAAGCCCCAGGGGATTGGAACGGAAGCTGCTGGTCTCACCCGAAGGGATAAGTTCATCTGTAGTGGTCACGGGATCATGGATCTCTGACACGACGCGAAGCATAAGATTCTGCGGCAGAGTACTCATCTTCGGCCAATCCTTGATATTCGGCCCCATCTTGATCTCTACGGTCTCATCGGCTACACCCTTAGAGTCGAATACCCTGTTCTTATATATCTTATCGTCAAAGTGATATGCATATACCCCTATATCCGCATCAAGCTCCGTAGCGGATGTCAGATATCCCTTATTGGCCGCTGTAGCAGCGATGGAACGCGCATCCATAAGAGCAACACTTGCCACCTGACCGTTCTGTACCTTGGATCCCTCTCTGTTAGGGAAGTTACGCGTACTGTGACGGATAGAGAATGCATTGTTGGCAGGCGTATCACCCGCACCGAAGCAGGGACCGCAGAAAGCCGTCTTGATGATGGCTCCGCTCTCCAAAAGAGCCGCAGCACAGCCATTCTTCATAAGCTCCATATATATCGGCGTAGACGCCGGATATACGTTCAATGTGAACTCATCCGCACCGATGTATCTCCCTCTCATTATATCGGCTGCGGCGCAGATATTCTCGAAGCCTCCGCCGGCACATCCGGCTATGACACCCTGATCCACGTACAGCCTGCCGTCATGAACCTTATCCTGCAGACCGAAGGCAACATCCTCTCCGAAGCTCACCTTGGCTCTTTCCTCCGTATCATGAAGGATATCGGACAGATTAGCCTTGACCTCTTCTATCGTATAGGCGTTGCTCGGATGGAATGGCATGGCTATCATGGGCTTGACCTTAGATAGGTCTATCTCTATAAGGCCATCATAATAAGCTACCTTGCCGGGCTTAAGCTCGGTATAATCCTCCGATCTTCCGTGTATATCATAGAAGGAGCGTGTCTCCTCATCCGTCACCCATATACTGCTTAGGCATGTGGTCTCTGTAGTCATTACATCCACACCCATGCGGAAGTCCGTACTTAACTCCTTCACGCCGGGACCTACGAACTCAAGAACCTTATTCTTCACATATCCGCTCTTAAATACCGCACCTATAAGGGCTATAGCCACATCCTGCGGTCCGACGCCCTTAACGGGCTTATCCTTAAGATATACCGCTACAACCTCAGGTCTGTCTATGTCATAGGTCTGATCAAGCAATTGCTTGACAAGCTCCGGGCCTCCCTCTCCCATTGCCATCGTACCGAGAGCACCATATCTTGTATGGGAATCCGAACCCAATATCATCTTACCGCCGCCTGCTAACATCTCGCGTGCAAACTGATGGATGACAGCCTGATGTGGCGGAACATATACACCGCCGTATCTCTTGGCACAGGATAAGCCGAACATATGGTCATCCTCATTGATGGTACCGCCCACGGCACACAGGGAATTGTGACAATTGGTCAGTACATAGGGCATGGGGAACCTCTCAAGCCCGGAAGCCCGTGCAGTCTGGATTATACCCACGAATGTAATGTCATGACTTGTAAGCTTATCGAAACGGATCTTAAGCTTATCCATATTGTCTGAGGTATTGTGAGCCTTAAGAATGCCGTATGCTATGGTGTTTTTTGCAGCCTCTTCCTTCGAAATATTAATTCCGGTTTTAACTTTTATCTCATCGCTTATGCTGCCCCGTACTTCATTCTCTTCGATATATTCACTGTTATCTATCAGATAAGCACCGGCAGAGGTTATTTTGATCATGCACAATTCTCCTTAATCACCAATATGGTTCCTTTATATGATAATGTTTGTCTCTATCCGTATAGCTTTGTAGGATCACTTCTTGGGAAGCGTCACCTTGTCAAGATGCCATATCTCATCCACGTATTCCTGTATGGTCCTGTCGGATGTGAACTTGCCCGAACATGCCACATTAAGTATCGCCGCCTTGGCCCATCTATCCTCATCCTTATAGAATTCTTCTATCTTCTTCTGGGCATCGGCATATGACCGGAAATCCTTAAGTATGAAGTATCTGTCCGCAACATCCGTTGACTCCGTATTAAGTAAAGAGTTATATAACGGTCTGAAACGATCCGGATCATCAGGCGCATAGAATCCGTTGACAAGCTGCATAAGCACCTTACGGATGTCTTCATCACTGTTGAAGATATCCATGGGATTGTATCCGCCGTTATTCTCGTAGCCTATAACTTCGTCCGAAGACAGACCGAAGATCACGGCATTGTCCTCTCCGACTTCTTCAACTATCTCTACATTGGCTCCGTCCATCGTGCCCAAAGTTATAGCACCATTTAACATAAACTTCATATTTCCGGTGCCTGAAGCCTCTTTGCTGGCCGTGGAAATCTGTTCCGATACATCAGAGGCGGCGAATATGATCTCCGCATTAGATACTCTGTAGTTCTCTATGAATACCACCTTTATCTTGCCATCTATGCTTTCATCGTTATTAATAACATCTGCTACCGAATTGATCAGCTTAATCGTGAGCTTCGCTGTCTTATAACCTGCTGCAGCCTTGGCACCGAAGATGAAGGTTCTGGGATAGAATTCCATCTCGGGATGTTCCTTGATCTGATTGTACAGATACATAACATGCAGGATATTGAGCAACTGTCTCTTATACTCATGCAATCTCTTGACCTGTACATCGAATATGGAATTGGGGTCCACATCCACACCGTTATGCTCCTTGATATACTTGGCTAAGCGCACCTTATTCTGGTACTTGATGGCCATGAACTGCTCTCTGGCTTTCTTATCATTGGCAGCCGGCTTTATCTTGCTTATCCTGCTAAGATCCGTGATCCAGTCTTCACCTATACGCTCAGACACCCAATCAGCAAGAAGGGGATTGGCATGTAATAAGAAACGCCTCTGTGTGATACCGTTGGTCTTGTTATTGAACTTCTTGGGGAACATCTCATAGAAGTCCTTAAGCTCCTGTTTCTTAAGTATCTCGGTATGAAGTCTGGCAACACCGTTGACCGAATATCCTGCCACTATGGCTAAATGTGCCATCTTGACCTGTCCGTCATAGATTATTGCCATCTTGCGTATCTTTTCATCCGTAAGACCGGTCTCTCTCGGATACTTCTTCTCTATCTCTATTATGAAACGTCTGTTGATCTCCTCCACAATCTGGTATATTCTCGGAAGAAGCCTTGAGAAGAGCTCTATAGGCCACTTCTCCAGCGCCTCGGCCATGATCGTATGGTTGGTATAAGCACAGGTCTTGGTCGTAACCTTCCATGCCTCATCCCATTCAAGTCCATACTCATCCATAAGTATTCTCATAAGCTCTGCTATGGCAACCGTAGGATGTGTATCATTAAGCTGGAACGTCACCTTCTCATGGAGCTTTCGTATGTCCTTATGAGTACGCATATACTTGGCTACCGCTTCCTGAACGGATGCTGATATGAAGAAATACTGCTGCTTAAGTCTTAGCTCCTTACCTGCGTAATGATTGTCATTGGGATAGAGGACCTCGACTATATTACGCGCCAGATTCTCCTGCTCCACTGCCTTCTGATAATCACCCTTATCGAAGGAATCAAGCTGGAAGCACTGAACAGGCTCAGCATCCCATATACGCAATGTATTGACAATTCCGTTACCATAGCCGACTATGGGCAGATCGTAGGGAACTGCATTAACTACCTGATAATTCTCCTGCTTGAATATGTTCTTGCCCTTGGCATCCTGATATACGCTTACATAACCGCCGAATTTGATCTCCTTGGTATATTCGGGGCGGCGGAGCTCAAAAGGATTGCCGTGCTCAAGCCAGTTATCCGGCACTTCTACCTGATATCCGTCCCTTATCTCCTGCTTAAACATTCCGTATCTGTATCTGATACCGCAGCCATACGCTCCGTATCCGAGAGTTGCAAGCGAATCAAGGAAGCAGGCCGCCAGTCTTCCAAGACCTCCGTTACCAAGTGCTGCATCCGGCTCTTCATCCTCTATCGCATTGATATCCACGCCAAGCTCGTCCAGACACTCGGCAACCTCCTTATATGCCCTTAAGTTGATGAGGTTATTGCCGAACGCTCTTCCCATGAGGAATTCCATGGACATATAGTAGACCATCTTGGGATCGGTTTTCTCGAATTCCTTCTGTGTGGTCATCCAGTTATCGACGATCATATCCTTGATCGCATAAGCCGCAGCCTGGAATATCTCCTGCTTGGATGCCTCCTCCATATTCTTACGGAAAAGCGTCTTGACATTATACTTGACGCTCCTTATGAATAACTCTCTGTCAAATCCCGGTGCTTTCTCAGTTTTCCTAGTAGCCATATTACACGTTCCTTTCCTGGTCGTAGCCTAACCTGTATCTCTACACCCTCTCTATTGCAATAGTTACTTCTTCCCCGTTAATGTTCCATGTCTTGCTTATGGCATATCCCTTGTCCGCATATTCAAAGCTCTCAGCCAAAACCTTCGTGGCAATAGCTTCTCTGTTGCGCTCGGTAACTCCCGCAAGAATATCGTTGCCTGACACAGTCACTCTTATATGATCCATAACCTCAAAATCAGCTTCCTTACGCATAGTCTGGATCTTGCTTATGAGCTCATTGACATTACCTTCTTCGATAAGTTCAGGAGTAAGTGTGGTATCTATAACGACCGTGGTCTTATTGTCAGCCTCAGTGATATAGCCTTCCTTCTGTATCATCGTGATGAGCAGATCCTCCTCTGTAAGGATTATCTTCTCGCCGGCATCCTCATACTCAAGGGCGCCCTTATCCTTAAGGAGTGCATATGCCGCATTACCGTCAAGACCCGCCAGAGTCTTCTGAATGAATGCCATGTGCTTGCCGTACTTAGGACCGACAGTCTTAAGCTGCGGCTTGAAATTATATGTTGTGAACTCACTCACATCATCGGCAAATACCACTTCCTTGACATTAAGCTCGTCTGCGATGATATCGATATAATACTGAGACAGTATCTCACCATCGGTCTTAATAAACATTCTGCCGATAGGCTGTCTGTTCTTGATGTTCGCCGTATTACGGCAGGCACTTCCCTTGACCTTGATATCGATGGCCATATCCATCTTCGATTCTATATCCTTATCGATCTGTGACTTGTCCGCTACAGGGAAGTCGCACAGATGAACGGATATGGGAGCGTTCTTATCAACCGAACATACAAGGTTACGATATATCTCATCCGCCATGAAGGGGATCATGGGTGCTGCTGCCTTGGATACATTGACTAAAGCTGTATACAGAGTCATATAAGCATCGATCTTATCCTGCTCCATGCCCTTGGCCCAGAATCTCTCACGTCCACGCCTTACATACCAGTTACTAAGCTCATCCACGAATTCCTGTAACGCCCTTGCAGCTTCCGGTATCCTGTAATTCTCAAGATCGTCATCGACGGTCTCTATCATCGAATTCATCTTGGATAAGAGCCATTTATCCATAACGCCTAGATTAGAATAATCAAGCGAATACTTCGTGGCATCAAAGTCATCGATATTGGCATAGAGTACGAAGAATGCATAGGTATTCCATAACGTACCCATGAATTTCCTCTGTCCCTCTACGACCGCATCACCATGGAATCTGTTGGGAAGCCATGGAGCGGAATTGATGTAGAAGTACCATCTGATCGCGTCTGCACCGTACTTATCCAGAGCCTCAAAAGGATCAACAGCGTTGCCCTTGGACTTACTCATCTTCTGGCCGTCCTTATCCTGAACATGACCAAGCACTATGACATTCTCATAGGGCGACTTATTGAAAAGCAGCGTCGATTCAGCCATAAGCGAATGGAACCAGCCTCTTGTCTGATCCACCGCCTCTGAGATGAACTGTGCCGGGAACTGCGCTTCGAAGATCTCCTTATTCTCGAACGGATAATGATGCTGTGCAAAAGGCATCGCACCCGAATCAAACCAGCAGTCTATAACCTCCGGTACTCTTCTCATGACACCGCCGCACTCAGGACATACGCCGGTGATCTCATCTATATAAGGTCTGTGAAGCTCTACCGTAAGAGCCGCATCATTGCCGCTGAATTCCTTAAGCTCCTTGCGGATTCCGATACACTCTCTGTGGCCGCACTCACACTCCCCTATATTAAGTGGTGTTCCCCAGTATCTGTTACGTGATATAGCCCAGTCCTGTATGTTCTCAAGCCAGTTGCCGAATCTTCCCTTACCGATGGATTCGGGTATCCAGTTGACCGTATTGTTATTACGGACAAGGTCATCCCTTACCGCCGTCTCCTTGATATACCAGCTCTCTCTTGCATAGTAGATAAGAGGAGTATCGCATCTCCAGCAGTGCGGATATTCATGTTCGAACTTCGGTGCATCATACAGAAGCTTTCTGCCCGACAGCTCCTTGATGACCTCGGGATCGGCACTTATCGCACCTGCCTCTATCTCGGATGCCGTAGGCTTGCATCTCATACCCCCGAAGGGTGTCGCATCAAGCATCACGCCCTTGTCATCCACCATCTGTACGAAAGGAAGGTCGTAATTACGCCCTACATTGGCATCATCTTCACCGAATGCCGGAGCGATATGTACGATACCCGTACCGTCTGACATCGTAACATATGAATCACATGTCACATAGAAGCCCTTCTTGTTCTGCTTATCGGCAACGTCCTTAGCACATTCGTACAGAGGCTCATAT
>CAJONG010000096.1 GCA_905235845.1 uncultured Lachnospiraceae bacterium | reverse complement strand
GGATCTGGCGGTAAGGGAACTGGCATCTGCGGATATTCCCGGCTCTAAGTTCGTGGGTACTTCCAATGTATATCTTGCCAAAAAACATGGCATCACTCCTGTCGGAACAATGGCGCATGAGTGGATCATGTGTGTCGGACAGGGTAATCACAAGCATAATCCTGCATACTCCAACTGGTATGCTCTCGATGCATGGGTTAAGGAATACGGAGTGTTAAACGGAACTGCACTTACCGATGCCATAACAACGGACTGCTTCTTAAGAGACTTCAGGCTCACATACTCAACTCTTTTTTCGGGAGTAAGGCATGACAGTGGCGACCCTTACACATGGGGTGATAAGATGATAGAGCATTACAGGGAACTTGGGATCGATCCCATGACTAAGACACTGCTTTTCTCGGACAGCCTTGATTTTGAGAGGGCAACTGCGATATACAGATACTTTAAGGGTAAGGCCAAGGTAGCTTTCGGTATAGGTACATACATAGCCAATGATACGGATGCAGAGGCACTTAACATAGTCATGAAGACTACGGCGTGTAACGGCATGGATGTAGCTAAGCTCTCTGATGTGGAAGGTAAGGGGATGTGTAAGAATCCCGATTATCTACACTATCTTAAGCGCTGTATAGACTGGCGGATGAATAATGAGAAAACTACCATAAGATAAGTAAGCCGGAAGTCATCATAAGAAAAAAGAAAACGGAAGCTTCGCATAAAAAACAAAAAAAGTGCAAAACTTCCGATTTTTTTGCTTGACTATTATCAATTATGGTAATATAATCGAAAATGAGAGTAATAAATGCGCAGATATAAGCGCATTTTACATGACAGGAGATGACGGATGAGCAGGAAGAAGGAGAGCACTGCGTATGAAACGCAGCGGTTGTTGCTCAATCAGGTCAGACACAGGATCCTGCAGTATATTAATCATCACGGCAATGTGACGGTGAGGGAGATGGGAGATGCTCTTAGGGATATCCCACAGGCGACTCTGTACAGACAGGTTAAGCTGCTAAGTGAGAACGGGCTTATCAGGGTGTGCGGGGAGAGACAGGTAAGAGGAACTTTAGAGCATACCTATACACTTGACGGAAGGCTTACCGATGATATCGCATCGGCTAACGGCGATACCAGTGTTCAGTTCACACTGCTTAGTATTGCTCAGGATTTCGCGGATTATTATTCCGGGAAGGATGCCGATCCGGGAAGAGATATGCTTGATGTGTCAAGCACGCCGATGCTTTTGAGTGATGAAGAATTCGCAGAGTATATGGCAGGTGTCAAGGATCTGACAAGCAGATATATGGGCAATAGGCCCAGTTCGGAAAGGAGGGCAAGGAGAGTGACTTTGATCTCTTCTCCGACGTAAGCATGATATACGGACTGGTACTGATGTTAGGATTGATATGGGTGATAAGCGGAATTTAACGGATTTTCCATGGAGGTATTGAGTGATGAACGATCATACGAATCAGGGAAAGGAATTAACGGGTATGGATAACAGGAAGAATACGGGCTTTGTAAAGGGTTTAAAGAGTATATTGGACTTAAGCGATATAGTTAAGATAAGAGATCTGACTGCGGCTGCAAGCAAAGGTAACGTCGGAACGATGGCTGTTTTGGGTCTGGCTTTGGGATTAGCTCTTGCCATTGTGCCGGGTATCAAGGTTAACGCAAGGACATTACTTGCAACGGTACAGGGGACGGTCAGCAAGGGCACTACATCGGATGTACTTAAGCTCTATTCATCATCCTCAGGAAATTATGTGATCAAGATTGACAGTGATACGGATACAAGCAACTGCAAGCTTCTGATACCCGGCAAGGCTGTAACGGTCGGTATATACAGGGGCGATGATGCTTATCTTCATGCGGACAATATAGTAAGCGGCAAGGTCAACGGAAGCGTAGCCATAGATTCCAACAGAGCTACCGTTACAGGTAAGGTCATGGAAGCCACGACCGAGGAGATACTTTATCTTGACACAAGCGGCGGCGAGATGCATATCAAGCTTGATACGACCACGGATTACAGCGGGGTCAAGCTTCTGACAGTGGGCAAGCAGATATCCGTAGTTACATCAAGAGGCTCGGATGCGTATATGCATGCCATAAGTATAGCAGAGAATTCAGTCGGAACATCGACTTCCTTAAGCACAACCTCTTCGTCATCATCCGCTCCTGCCGGTACGACCATGGTGACAGGTACACCTACCGATAAGTCCACGGGCAATGTACTGTATCTGAACACATCAGGCGGAGTAATGTATCTGGTGATAGATTCTGGAACGGATACATCAGGCGGCTTCATGTTCACACCGGGTAATAAGGTAACAGCCTATGTATACAGAGGAGATGATGCCAATATGCATGCATCCAAGGTGGTAGGGACAAGAGCATCGGGTGCAACCGTAGGCTCATCCACAATGACATTCTCCGGCTCGGTAGAGAGTAATTCCACAGAGGAGATGCTATACCTCAACACATCCGGCGGTGTGATGAAATTCAAGCTCGATGCTGGCACGACGCTTAATAATGCCAAGGGACTTATAAAGGGCAGGATAGTGACCGTGACAGGAGCTGTAGGCTCAGATGAATTCTGGCATGCCATATCCATCACAGCAAAGTAGAATATAAGGAATATCAGAATCGGTTTATATGATATGGTGAAGAGTGAATATCCATGGACGGATATGCACTCTTCATTTTTTGCATTTTTTTGTGGACATATGAGCCGATAACTAATAAAATAATGAACGGATATTGTGGAAAGCCGCAGTCAATCTACAGGCTATAGCGGCGGCTTAAGATATAACAGGAGATACATATATGGGCGGATTTTTTGCGGTTGCATCAAAGGAAGACTGTGTATTCGATATGTTCTTCGGTACGGATTATCATTCTCACTTGGGAACCAGACGTGCCGGAATGGCTGTGTACGGTAAAAATGGTTTTAACAGGGCCATTCATAACATAGAGAATTCACCTTTCAGGACGAAATTCGAGAGTGATTTTCATGAGATGGAGGGCACAATGGGTATAGGATGCATATCCGACTATGAACCCCAGCCTCTCATAGTAAGGTCACATCACGGAACCTTCGCCATCAGCACGGTCGGTAAGATCAATAATACAGAGAAGCTGGTGGTAGATGTATTCGGTAAGGGTAATACGCATTTCCTTGAGATGAGCGGTGGCGATATCAATGCCACGGAGCTTGTGGCTGCACTTATCAATCAGAGGGATAATATAGTGGAGGGCATACAGTATGCCCAATCCGTGATAGATGGTTCCATGACGATATTAATCCTTACGGCCAAGGGTATATACGCTGCCAGAGATGCTCTTGGAAGGACTCCTGTGGTCTTAGGCAAAAAGGACGGCGCCTACTGTGCATCCTTCGAATCCTTTGCCTATCTTAACTTAGGATACGAACCATTAAGAGAGTTAGGTCCCGGTGAGATTGTGGTGCTCACTCCGGATGCGGTAGTAACTATGGTCAAGCCCGGCACCAAGATGAAGATATGTACCTTCCTGTGGGTATATTACGGCTATCCCTCTTCATCATACGAAGGTATAAGTGTGGAGAAGATGAGATATAACTGTGGTTCGCTTCTTGCCAAGAGAGATAATGCCAAGCCGGACATCGTGGCAGGGGTGCCCGATTCGGGAACGGCACATGCCATAGGCTATGCCAATGAGAGCGGGATACCTTTTTCCAGACCTTTCATCAAGTACACGCCTACATGGCCCAGAAGCTTTATGCCTACCATACAGTCGAAGCGTAACCTTATCGCCAAGATGAAGCTTATACCGGTGCATGACCTTATTAAGGATAAGAGTCTGCTTCTGATAGACGATTCCATCGTAAGAGGTACGCAGCTTAGGGAGACCACGGAATTCTTATATAAGAGTGGAGCCAAGGAGGTACATATAAGACCTGCATGTCCGCCTCTTGTATACGGATGTAAGTTCATTAATTTCTCCAGAAGTTCATCAGAGATGGATCTGATCACGAGGCGTATAATAGCAAGGAAGGAAGGCGATGACGTAAGCGATGAGGTACTTAAGGAGTATACTGATCCTGACAGCGAGCGTTATGCATATATGAATGAGGAGATCAGGAAGGAACTTAACTTCACATCCTTAAGGTTCCACAGACTTGATGATCTCATGGAATCGGTTGGTATAGACAGAGATAAGCTCTGTACCTACTGCTGGGACGGCAGGGAGTAAGAGACTTGTGTCAGGCATACGACCGGATAAAGGCAATAAGGACAATGAGTACACGTCCTTACATGTAATTGAGGTGGAAATATCTGCCATAATATGGTAATATGGTCTGGGCATAAGTTCGGACCCGATAATATTTATTAAGAAATGGAGAAAATGCTATGATGAAGTTAGTACTTATCAGACACGGTGAGAGTGAGTGGAATAAGCTTAATCTCTTCACAGGCTGGACAGATGTGGACTTAAGTGACAAGGGAAGAGAAGAAGCCAAGAACGCAGGTAAGATCCTTAAGGAAGAGGGATATGATTTTGATGTGTGCTATACATCATATCTTAAGAGGGCGATACATACGCTTAATATAGCACTCGACGAGATGGACAGAGCATGGCTTCCCGTTATAAAGTCATGGAAGCTTAACGAGCGTCATTACGGTGCGCTTCAGGGACTTAATAAGTCAGAGACAGCCGAGAAGTACGGTGAGGATCAGGTTAAGATATGGAGAAGATCTTTTGATGTTAAGCCCCCGGCACTTGAGGAGAGCGATGAGAGAAGCGCTACGAAGCAGGAGATGTTCAGAGATGTGGATAAGTCATTACTTCCTGCCAATGAGAGCCTTGAGACCACCATTGAGAGAGTTATCCCTTACTTCAATGATGTGATCAAGAAGGATATGCAGGCAGGTAAGAGAGTCATAATCGCAGCTCACGGTAATTCTTTAAGAGCACTTGTTAAGTACTTCGACAATATGTCAAGCGATGAGATCATCGGTGTCAACATTCCCACAGCGGTTCCGCTCGTATACGAATTCGATGATGATTTCAAGGTTATCAAGCACTACTACCTTGGAGATCAGGAAGCTCTTAAGGCTAAGATGGATGCCGTTGCCAATCAGGGTAAGAAGAACGCATAAATAATTGTTGATTTAAGAGCGCACTTGTGCTAGAATGACGATTGCGTGACTGAGAATAGCATGTTATGCGGTACGTATATACTGCGACGGAGGAGTAAAATGGCAGGATTAAGAATTGCATTGACAGTCATTTTTATATTAATAAGCATAGTATTGGCGGCAATCGTGCTGATGCAGGAAGGAAAATCAGCGGGGCTTGGTGCGATAAGCGGTGCGGCTGAGAGCTACTGGGGCAAGAACAAGGGTCGTTCCATGGAGGGCGCGCTTGTGAAGATAACCAGATGGCTGACAGTGGCATTTATCATAATCGCTATCGTGTTAGACATTAAGAGATTCTGATCTTAAGTTTTACGGAAGTTGATTCATCCCTGCGTTACGGTATGGCCTGACGCAGGGATTTTTGCATGATGGGGATAAGAGCTCCATCATACGCAGAGTAACATTATGGGTAAGAAGAGCAATGAAGAGAGAAAAAAGGTAATACTGTCCCTTATGCAGGATAAGCACTATGTCCCCATGAAGGAGAAGGAGTTAGCGGTGATCATGCAGGTTGAACCTGAGGATCGTCCGGTATTAAGCGCGCTGCTTAATGAGCTTATGCTTGAGGGTAAGATAGAGATAAGCAAGAGGGGCAGATACAGTCTGATAGGGCAGAGTGAAGCAAGCGGTAATGTCGATAAGGCAGATGCCTTACATAAAGGCAGGCAGGGCGATGACGGGAAGGACAACGCCGTGATCACCGGTACATTCATAAGCAATCAGAAGGGCTTCGGCTTCGTGGAGGTGGACGGAAGGGAAGAGGATATATTCATTCCGGATAAGTATACGGGCGGAGCCTTCCATCTGGATACGGTAAGCGTAGTGTTAATAAAGGAGAAGAGGCCTGCCGTAAGCTATGGTAGAGCGTACAGGAGCCGCCTTAAGGCTTCACAGGATGCAGGCATAAGACCTGAAAGGACTGTCGGTAAGATTGTGGGCATCGTGGAGCGAGGCACCACACAGATAGTGGGTACATATGAGAAGTCCAATAGAAGCTTTGGCTTCGTCATACCGGATAATAACAAGCTCTCAAGCGATATCTACATCCGCACGGAGGATTCCATGGGTGCCATGGACGGTCATAAGGTGGTAGTCGACCTTATAAGCTATGGTGATAAAAGGCACAGTCCCGAAGGCAGGATAACAGAGATATTAGGCCATGTGAACGACCCCGGTGTTGATATAATGTCCATTGTAAAAGGCTATGGTCTGGAGGTAGAATTCCCGGATAATGTGATGAAGCAGGCTGAGCGTATCCCGGATAGCATATCAGAAGCCGATATGGCAGGCAGGACGGACCTAAGAGAGACCTTCATGGTGACAATAGACGGTGAGGATGCCAAGGATCTGGATGATGCCGTGTCACTTGAAAGAGACGGAGAGAATTATATACTCGGAGTACATATAGCCGATGTGAGTAATTATGTACAGGAGGGTTCGGCACTTGATAAAGAGGCACTTAAGAGGGGCACCAGCGTATACCTGACAGACAGAGTTATCCCCATGCTCCCTCACAGACTATCCAATGGTATATGTTCTCTTAATGCAGGTGAAGACAGGCTTGCGTTAAGCTGTATAATGACTATGGATAAGGCTGGCAGGGTGCTTGATTATCATATAATCGAATCCGTGATCAATGTAAACCACAGGTTGAATTACACATCGGTCAATAAGATGATATACTTAAAGGACGAAGAGGAAAGAGCTAAGTATCCGGATGCAACGGATATGCTCGATTCAATGTATGAGCTGTCTAAGATAATAAGACAGAACAGGCATAAAAGAGGCTCGATTGACTTCGACTTCGAGGAAAGCAAGATAATACTTGATGAGAACGGACGTCCCATAGATATACATCCGTATGAAAGGAATGCAGCAACGAAGCTTATAGAGGACTTCATGCTGATGGCCAATGAGACGGTCGCTTCACATTATTACTTCATGGAGATACCCTTTGTATACAGGACGCATGATACTCCGGACCCTGAGAAGATAGAGAAGCTTGCAGCTTTCATCAATAATCACGGATATCACTTAAAGGGCAATAAGGAAGAGATACATCCTAAGGAGATACAGAAGCTGCTGGCGGAAGCGGAGGATACACCGGAGGAGGCGCTGATATCAAGGATGGCGCTTCGCAGTATGAAGCAGGCAAAGTATACTGTGGACTGCACCGGACATTTCGGTCTTGCATGTAAGTACTACTGTCACTTCACCTCTCCCATAAGAAGGTATCCCGATCTGCAGATACATCGTATAATCAAGGATGAGATACGTGGAAGGCTTAACGAGCGTAAGAAGGAGCATTATAACGGAATACTGACAGTAGTGTCGGATAAATCCTCGAAGCTTGAGAGAAGAGCCGAAGAGGCAGAGAGGGAGACTGTCAAGCTTAAGAAGGCTCAGTATATGGAGGAACGCATCGGAGAAGAATTCGATGGCGTCATATCGGGCATCACGGAGTGGGGCATATATGTGGAGCTTCCCAATACCATAGAGGGTCTGGTGCATATAATGAAGCTGCCGGGAGACAGATATGTATATGACGAAGCATCATATGAGATGAGAGGAACCGGACACGGCAAGAGGTATGTCTTAGGTCAGCAGGTGAAGGTCAGAGTGGACGGGGTGGATACACTTCTTAGGACCATTGATTTTGACATAGTGGAAGAATAAGGGTGATAAGTGTGAAAGAAAGCATGAAGCTTGTAGCGAATAATAAAAAAGCATATCATGACTATTTC
>CAJONG010000095.1 GCA_905235845.1 uncultured Lachnospiraceae bacterium | reverse complement strand
TATATTCATTAGGGTCAATCTTTTCGTGTTCTCGCAAGACGGACGGGTCAGCAAGAAACACCTCAATGCTACCGCAAATGTTCTCTATCCTTGCACGGGTAATAGGATTGTTCAAAGCATTTTCCAATCGTGTCAACCAACGCAGATTCTCAGGCTCTGTAACCTTCACCGCATCCTTATCCGGCAGGAAGTATATGTGTGTATCTATGATCTCTCTGTCGTATTCATTCAGTATCCTGTCAATCTTACGAAGCCTGCTGTAGTTAAAGAACCACTCTGCCGGATAGTTCTTAAGTATCTCTTCCCACCCGGGGATAGTGTCCTTATCTGCCATGACATATGCCTTCCCCATGAATACTATGACACGGAAAAAGGGGTCAAGCTTGTCTATGACTCTGCTTCCGGGAAGCACCTTAGTGGGGGCGATCACCATATCATCCTTGATCTTATGCGATTCTTTCAGATTACAGTCGAGTTCTATCTGTTTTAACATTGTATCAATGTGCTCTTTTGATATGCCCATATGTACTCCCTCATTAAGATAATTATGATATTATATCAAGTATAAGGATTATATCACATACTGATTAAATTGACCCGACCGGAGTTGACTATGAGTAAAAGTAAAGCGACCGTATCCCCGCTTAATCCGTACAATACGGGAACCCTGCATCATGACATATGGGATGAAGCCAAGGAGCGCGTGATAGGTATCGACAGACAGAGGGTGCAGATCGGTACACTTTCCGAGAAGACCGTGCATGCTGTGGTGAAGAATTATTATGAACCTGACGAGGATCATCAGGAGATACCCATAGAGGGGAAGTGTGCGGATATCTATACTGCCGATGAGAAGATAATCGAGATACAGACAAGGTCACTTGGCAGACTTAAGGAGAAGCTTGATGTATTCCTGCCTCTCTATGATGTGACGGTCGTGATGCCCGTTCCCGACAGGAAGCGGATCATATGGATCGACCCCGATACGGGAGAAGAAGCAAGTGTGGGTACATACAGAAGTGCCCTTGCTCCGTGGCCTGCTTTTCGTGAACTGTATTCGATAAGGGATTATCTGTCAGATCCTCATATGCATGTGAGATTACTGCTTATGAACATGACGGAGTATAAGCTTCTAAGCGGAAGGAGTAAGGACAGGAAGAGCTTCGGTGCCATGCGCTATGACAGGATACCTGAGGAGCTGACGGGAGAGATCATACTTAATGAACCGTTAGATTATATGCTTTTTTTGCCGCAGGAGCTTGGTGAAGATGTTACATTCACAGCGGCAGAGCTGTCAAAAGCCGCCCATATCCCCAAGCGTTATCTAAGCTATGTGACAGGTCTTCTTCGTCTTACGGGAGTACTTAAGAGACTTCCTGAGAAAAAGGGGAATGCATGGCTGTATCGGTATACCGGTGCCTGATGTGCTAACTTCGTTCACTCTGCGGTATCACAGAGGATATAATCATGGAAGATATGCATAACATTTTTTGACAAATAAAAACAAAAATAGTATATTATACTGTTGGGTAGTGTTCACTTTTCCATACATGTTTTATATGGTTACATCAAAGGAGAATCATTCTATGAAAGTAAGAAAGATCAGTCTTGTAAGTAAGATCTGTTTTGTTATCCTTCTGTTAATCCTGTTTTCAGACATTTTTCTCGGTATTGTAACATACAAACGTTCCGACGAGATGATTAACAATCAGATCAGGAGTAATACTGAGAGCATTGCGAGTGCCGTTGCTGCAATGATAGACGGAAATATCGTGGCTTCAGTACAACCCGGAGAGGAATCTACCGAAGATTATCTTAAAGTAAGCTATGATCTTACCACTTTTCTTGACAGCACCGGTGTGGAATATGTCTATACCATAAGATATGCCGAGGGCGGCGGTATGGAATATGCGATCGACGCACAGATCGAAGATTTTTCCTCAATCGGTGATGAATTCAACGATTACGAAGCCGAGCCCTCTCTTTCCGGTATGATTGTTTCAAGCAGTGAGCCATACACGGATGATTGGGGTACACATATATCATCTTATGCACCCATATACGTGGACGGTAAAGTGGTTGCAGCCGTAGGCGTTGATGTCAATATGGGGTGGATAGAGGAGCAGGCTTCCACTCTTCTTAAAGAGATATTCGGCGTGATCACAATATGTATCATAATAGGTCTTATAGCACTTGTTTTCATCGGCATGATTATGAGAAAAAGATTCAGACTTCTTAACGATAAGGTTGAAGACCTTACGAAGGGCGACGGAGACCTCACAAAACAGATCGACATCTCTACCGGTGATGAATTCGAAGTGATCGGCAATAACGTCAATAAACTCATCGAACTGATCCGCAGTATGCTTCTTGCCATACGTGATGATTCCGACAGGATCAACGATTCATCCGAAAATATAGCTCTTAACGTCCGCAATGCATTAGGCGAAGCACAGTCAGTCTCTGATTTTGTAACCTCCATGAGCGCAACCATGGAAGAAACTTCCGCATCCATAACCGATATTAATTCGTTAATGGACGAAATAACAACGGAATTCGATTCCATTACGGAAGAGATCAACGGCGGTCGAAGCTTTGCGAACGAAGTTAAAGGATCGGCAACCGATATGGGCGAAAACGCCGAAAAGGAACGCTCAAGTACAGAAGCTAAAGTGGCTGCCATGGCGACAGCCGTTACCGATAAGATTGAAAAATCGAAAGCCGTTAAGAGGATAGAAGATCTTACGGACAATATAATATCTATTGCGAACCAGACCAATCTTCTCGCTCTCAATGCTTCGATCGAAGCAGCACGCGCCGGCGATGCGGGCAGAGGCTTTGCGGTAGTCGCAACCGAGATAGGAGAGCTTGCCAATAATTCACAGGTCGCAGCTTCCGAGATCCAGACCGTATCTGCCGAGGTTATATCGGCTGTCAATGACCTTTCGGAAGAAGCTTCACTGCTCCTTGATTTCGTAAACGACACTACTCTGTCATGCTTTGATGACCTTGTAAAGATCAGCGACGAATATGTGAAATCATCCGAACGTATCTCTGACATGATGGAGAAATTCGCTGATTCTTCAAATCATATAAGCGATAACATTAATATGATAAGTAACTCTACGAAATCGGTTAACGACGCCGTATCGGATGCAGCAGGCGGAGTATCCACAGCCGCCAAGAGATCTGTGACAATGTCCGATAACATGTCAAAGATCGATGAAGATGCGGCAGCAAGCAGTGAGATATCCGAACAGCTCAAATCCGAGATCGGTAAGTTCAGGCTCGAATAAACATACCATTGTATTGCTATAGATACTGCAAATGATTTATTGAAAAACGGAGGGTTACTATGGACAATAAGGCTATGTATAAGCTGTCTTACGGACTGTTCGTTCTGACGGCAAAAGACGGGGATAAGGATAACGGCTGCATCATCAATACCGCTATTCAGGCTGCGTCCGAGCCCAATCAGATAAGTATCTGTGTCAATAAAGCCAACTATACTCATGACATGATACTTAAGACCATGGAATTCAATGTGTCGATCATAAGTGAGAGCGCCGACTTCTCCCTTTTTAAGCGCTTTGGATTCGCGTCCGGCAGAGATACGGATAAATTCGACGGCTTTTCAGACTATAAGACGGGAGGCAACGGCATCAGATATATAACCACAGGTACCAATGCATACATATCGGTAAAGGTCACTAAGACTGTGGATCTTGGCTCTCATACGATGTTTGTCGGTACCATAACGGATATGGAAGTTCTGTCGGATACTGCATCTGCCACATATGCCTACTACTTCGAGAATATCAAGCCCAAGCCTGAGGCAGTGGGCACCACGAAGGACGGACAGACCATATGGCGCTGCAAGATATGCGGATATGAGTATGTGGGTGAGGAATTACCCGATGACTTCATCTGCCCCATATGCAAGCATCCGGCTTCTGATTTTGAAAAGGTGGTTTAGTCTACTCTGTTACGCTTCTCACCGTTAAGAAATGCTTTGATATTAAGATATATCTCATCAGCACATCTCTGTCTGGCTTCGACACTTGCCCAAGCCATATGAGGTGTGATGATGAGTTTTTTACTGTCTTTGATCCTGTGAAGGGGATTGTCCGCAGGCATTGGCTCCTTGGTAAGCACATCAAGTCCTGCTCCGGCTATTATACCTTCTTCGAGTGCCTGTGTCAGATCCTCATCCACAATAACCGGTCCTCTGGCTACATTGATAAGGATGGCAGAAGACTTCATCTTCTTAAGAGCCGCCATATCTATAAGACCTCTTGTTGCATCATTGAGGGGGCAGTGCAGGGATAAAAAGTCAGATCTTGATAAAAGCTCATCAAAGCTTACCTGCTCATAGCCTTCCACCTTATTCTTACCCGTTGTGGAATAATATATGACCTTACAGCCGAAAGCCGTGGCGATCTCGGCCACCTTGCGGCCTATATTGCCCATACCGATTATGCCCCAGGTCTTGCCTTCAAGCTCCGTATACTTCTCATCAAAATTACAAAAGCCCGTCTGGGAGCTGTACTTACCCGACTTAACATAATCATCATAGTAGCTTATCTTCTCCAATACATACAGGGCAAGAGCGAAGGTATGCTGGGCTACTGCCGGTGTTGAGTATGCTTTGACATTGGCTACGGCTATTCCTCGACTCCTTGCATAGTCCAAGTCGATATTGTCATAGCCCGTTGCAGTCACACATAAGAGCTTAACATTCTCAGCATCCTTAAGCATCTCTTCATTCATCACGGCCTTATTGAATATCACGATATCAGCATCCTTTATATACTCCCTGTTATTCTTAGGAGTATCGGAATCATGCTGTTCATATTCACCGAAATCAGCGAAAACATTCGTATCAATATCATATCCTAAGGTGTTACGATCCAGTTCTACGATCTTCATTTCTTTCTCCTGTTATAGTGTAAACGGTTCTTAATAATCTCTATACTATGATCTGTTATATTCTACTACAGTGCCTTCTTGATCCCTTCAAGGAACTCCTCATAGGTCTCAAAGGCAGGATACTGCGGATAATCCTTCTTAATGGCTTCTGTCGTCCTAAAGAGGAAGCCTGCCTTACTTACACTGATCATACCAAGGTCATTGAAGCTGTCACCGGCTGCGATCGTATCGAATCCGCAGGACTGCAGAGCTTTCACGGTCGTAAGCTTAGACTTCTCACATCTCATCTTAAAGCCTGTGATCTCCCCGTTATCTGCCACTTCAAGAGTATTGCAGAAAAGCGAGGGCCATCCCAGCTTCTTCATAAGTGGCTTGGCAAATTGCTCGAAGGTATCACTTATGATAACAACCTGTGTAAGCTCTCTTAATTCATCCAGGAATTCCTTGGCTCCCGGAAGCGGATCTATGGTAGCGATGGTATCCTGTATCTCCTTAAGTCCCAAGCCCCGCTCCTTAAGTATACCTATGCGGAATTTCATAAGCTTATCATAATCGGGCTCATCCCTTGTGGTCCTCTTAAGCTCCGGTATACCCGTTGCTTCAGAGAAAGCGATCCATATCTCGGGTACAAGCACACCCTCTAAATCAAGACATACAATGTTCATTCATTATCTCCTTTACTTTTCTCATCCTTCCAAGCCTCGTCTTCTGTCTTATGACTATGTGCGGACAGATATACATCGCGTATAAGGTAGTCTCCTACGGCGACACATGGTATTGCAAGTACGATACCGAGGATTCCGAATATCCTTCCACCCACTATGATAGCGATCAATATCCACAGACCGGAGATACCGAAGGTATCACCGAACATCTTAGGCTTAAGTATATATCCGTCAAATGTCTGTAGTACAAGTGTAAAGATCAGGAAATAGAGCGCATGCATAGGATTGGTCAGAAGCAGTATCACAGCCCCTATCACACCTCCGATTATCGGTCCGAAGGTCGGTACAAGATTGGTCACGCCCACGATAACCGATACAAGTCCCGAATATTCCATACCAAGTATCGACATGAATACGGCATTGATGATGCCGATGATTATTCCGTCTATGATACTGAACATCAGGTACTTGGTGATGATAGAATCTATCTTCCTTATATGCACCAGTGTACGCTCAGTCTTCTTGGGATTCTTCTGTATACTCTTAAGAAGACTGACGCTCCATAGGGCAATCTTTTCCTTCTCCGCTAAGAAATATATCGAGAATATGAAGCCTATGAGCCATGAACCGATGTGTCCGCCAAGCGCTGCCGCTCCCTCGGCCAGCTCTTCACTGTTCTCACTTATGTATTTTGATACATATTCTATGAGATTTCTGGATGTCTGGAAGAATCCCTCGAAGAACTTAAGTACATTATCTCCGCCCATCCTGCTTATCCAATCGGACAATGCATCTATATAATCATCCTTATTGCCATAAAGTGTGATGATGCTGTCATATAGCTGCG
Source organism: uncultured Lachnospiraceae bacterium (assembly GCA_905235845.1). Classification (GTDB taxonomy): domain Bacteria; phylum Bacillota; class Clostridia; order Lachnospirales; family Lachnospiraceae; genus Colinaster. The sequence continues at coordinate 1,555 of CAJONG010000095.1, read as the reverse complement.
GTACAAGGGTGCCTATTATAAAGGTTAAGAACCCCAGCACAATGATCAATGACAGCACAAGAGACAGTGTGCTTTTTACCTTCTGCTTCTTGATCTTCTTAAACACCTTACCCTCAAGAAGCCGCATAAGAGGATTGATCAGATATGCGATTATTGCACCCACAGCTATCGGATATATAAAATAAGCGATATTGTCTATTATCGACCAGATCGTCCCTAAGTGCTCAAGTATATAGTAAAAGAGTATTCCTATGCATATGGCTACCGCCATGGGATACCATTTTTTCTCACTGAACGGATTCTTTCTCATTTTCCTACCAGTATCCTTATTTATACAAAATGTTTCCAAACATTATTATATGTACGGATTTAATGCTTGGAAACATTATTTTTGTCTGTATTACATCCGACCCTGTTGATCACAGGGAAGCGTTAAGGTATGCCTCCTGCTCGGGAGTAAGCGTATCTATCTCCTTGCCAAGGAATGTTAACTTACGCCTTGCCACATCCATATCCACATCCGTAGGAACATCTATAAGCTTCTCTGTAATCTCACTGCCATGCTCTACGAGATACTTGGCAGAAAGCGCCTGAATAGCAAAGCTCATATCCATGATCTCCGCAGGATGTCCGTCTCCGGCTGCGAGATTGACAAGTCTGCCCTCTGCTATCACACATATCCACTGACCCGTAGGAAGCTTATATCCCATGATATTGTTACGCATCTCCTTGGATTCCACAGCCAAGGCTTTAAGTCCTGCCATATCCACCTCACAATCGAAGTGTCCGGCATTGGTAAGGATAGCTCCGTCCTTCATAACCTTGAAATCCTCGGTGCTTATGACCTTATCACAGCCTGTTACCGTTACGAAGAAGTCACCGAGCTTAGCAGCTTCTCTCATGGGCATCACGTCAAAACCATCCATTACTGCTTCTATGGCTCTAACAGGATTGATCTCCGTCACGATGACTCTTGCGCCGAGACCCTTGGCTCTCATGGCAACACCCTTGCCGCACCAGCCGTAGCCTGCTACGACTACATACTTACCTGCCACGATAAGGTTCGTGGTACGGTTGATTCCATCCCATACGGACTGACCTGTTCCGTATCTGTTATCAAAGAGATGCTTGCAATCAGCGTTATTGACTCTAACCATGGGGAACTGAAGCTCACCCTTGCGGTTCATGGCTTCAAGTCTGATGATACCTGTCGTGGTCTCCTCACATCCGCCTATGACCTGGGGTATCAGATCCCTGTATTCCGTATGCATCATATGTACCAGATCTCCGCCGTCATCGATGATGATGTTGGGACCGATGCTAAGTACGCTGCGGATATGTCTGTTGTACTCTTCCTCCGTCATGTGGTTTCCATTTTTAAGATAGTTGATGCTCTCCACTGACAAGGAAACATTTTCTCCAAATGCGCGGTTGAACTGCATCGTTGCCATACTCGCAGCGACAGATGTGATTTTCTGGATGTTGTAGTCAAACCACGCGGATGTGCTCAAGGTCTGATAGTCCACGAGGACAAGCGTAATTTCATCAGATTGAG
>CAJONG010000094.1 GCA_905235845.1 uncultured Lachnospiraceae bacterium | reverse complement strand
CACCTCCTTTGGATTTTGAGTTTCGCTACTTCTATCCTAACACAAGGACCTGGTGCTTTCTCTATATTTATTTTTTCCTACAAAGACTTTACCCTACGTACTTCCTGCACTTTGTAAGAAGCCTCCTTATGCGTTCCGTACATGCCTTAGGCGCGATGCCAAGGATTGCCGCTATATCCTTGACCGGTATATCTGCGGCATAACGCATGGAAATAAGCTCACGCTCATCCTGCGTCAGCTTACTTAATATATTCTCCACCTCTCTGTTAATATTGTATTGCTTAAGGTGATCTCCTATCAGATCATTATCATTCTCTACAGGCTCCGGCAGTTCATCCGATGACTGTTCATACCGCACAGCCGCCGAGGTCTGCCGGTTGATGATGGTATTCCTCGCAATGGTACATAACCACGTCCGTGCTGCTGACAGCTTCGGATCATATCTGTCATAGGCATCAAGCGCCTTCATGAAGGTATCGCTTGTGATATCCTCTGCCGTCTCCTTATGCAATACATGCATATATACGAAATTATATATGTACTTGAAGTTCTCTTCATATACCATGGAGAAATCAAGCTTAACTGACGCGTCTGTCATATTCACCCCATTCTCTCCAATGTCTACATCTTCGGTCCGTACGATTTGATCATATCCTCGGTTCTGTTCAGCTCATTGCTTCGTCCCCTTGTATGTCCCTGTCTTGCCGTCGCAGACTTATTCATTCCAAGCTTCTCGGACAGCTCCGCATACGAAGTCTGCCTTACCTGCTTAAGACCCATCTGCCTGGCAAGTTTTGCCTTAAGATTCGTCTCCGCCGAGTAATCGGCACCTCTTAACTTATCCTCTACATCCATTACATCCTGCATCTTGATCTCCATTCATATATACAACTTAAGAGCTTTCAATTATATATACATTCCCACAGGAACATATCCCACGCATAATTATAATTTTTAACCGTCGATTTTACCATATTGAATTTATCATATATCCACATCCTGATTATTTTGAGCAAAAGAACCCGGCTCTATTACACCACCGGCTCCGAGTATATCTGACATCGAGCCGTCGTTTTGCTTAAGTTCGGCCATGATATCCGCATCATCCAAGCCTTCTACCTTACCGTCTACCCCAAGCATATTCATCATGCTCTGTCTGATGTCGGTATTACCATTAGAATCACCTGTACTGTTGTCTCCTAATCCTGCACCAATAAGATCTGCCATGGACTGTTTCTTACTGCCATTATCAGACACATCGTTATCCTTGCCATATATATCAGTAGAATAATTATAGCCCTGTTCTGTTGGTGCACCGGTTCCGCTTCCATATATATCGGAAGCATAACTGTAGCCCTGTTCTGATGGTGCACCGAACATGCCTGCCGGTGGGGTATAGGTTCCTCCATACATCGGCATATACCCGCCATACGGACCAAGAGCCGGTCTCGTACCCATGAAAGCATTATCCTGACCGTTATAGGCGTTAAGCTGATTCCACGGCTGCCCGAAGGTGTTGGGGCTGTTCATAGTATTCTGTCCGTTAACGTTCTGCTCATACATGGTACTTCCTGCGCCGCCCTTACCCGTGATACGGTTCCATACCCGTCCCATGATATTGTTTATACCGCTGCCGAGCATGCCTGCCAGCGCACCTGCCGGAGTCGCCATTATATCTGATGAATATGCTAACGCCATGCCCTCCTGTCTTCCTGCCTGTACATTCATGATACTTGTTACCATGGGTCCGGCCTGAAGTACTGCATACGCACCTACTCCAAGGAAAAGGAGTCTTACCAGATAATCAACAGCCTCCGTAGTACCCTCACCGAAGAATCTGACCTTACCGCTTATGATGAGAGAGGATATACCAAGATACACGTTCATACCGACCAAGAGACCGTATCCCGATACAAGCTTAGCAAGGAACATATCCATCCACTTCTTATGTCTCTCACCATCATCTAACGGCATAGTAGCTGCGAAGAAAGGCTGTACAACAAGCAGTGTCAGTATATCGAATATCCTTGCAACAACCGCAAGCCCTGCTGTCCCTATAAGATATATGAACAGCACACCGCCTCCTATGCCTACCACGAAGTCCATACGTTTCAGATCGAAGACCTTTTTAACCAGGATTTCATTGCTCCATGCATCCTTACCGTTGTCATAGAACGGCTTTCGGTATTTATCATTAAGTCCGAATTCTGCTGCGCTTTTTCTTTCTTCATCATTCGCCTTCTTTAATGCAACTGCTCTTGAAGTGCTGTTATATAATGCGGCATCCGGATAATCACTTTCTTTCACCGCATCCAATGTGGACATTACGAATATGGTATCAGCTATTCCGCCCCGTCCGGGCTTGGTCGCTATGTCTATCTGCTTAAGTATGGCATCACCCAGTAATATGAAGAAAAGCGAGGTCATGGGGATCAGTATGAGGATCAAAAGCGATCTTGCCGTAGCCCTCATAACCTTACCTATCGGAAGCTTACCCTCCATATCACCCATGGACTTAACAGTTCCCAGTATTGCGAACATGATGCATAGCAATATGCTTACGAATGTAATTATGAAAAAAGCCCTCATTATATATCCCGACTGTGCCAGCGCAAGCAGAAGCGATCCTGTCGCCTTACCCTTGACATACACAGGCTCTAATCCAGCGAATACTCTGAATCCTCGTTCTACCGCATTCAGGATGGTTAATACCGTCACCTCAAGCCTATACAGTAATTCCGTTATGAATTCGAGGAATATCCTCTTGATCAGTTCATACTGAAAGCCCCACAGCATCACAAAAAGCGGCTGAAGCACCTTCTCGAACACTGTCTTGAAGATTGTGCTTGTAATATTCGAAAGCGTCTCGAATACCGGACTAATGATATTATCGACTATCCAATTTATGCAGTTTTGTATAAATCCAAGCTGTACGTATATCATCTTTAACTACTTTCTATCTGTTCGGGTTCACCACTCCCGGTCCATCCGGTTTCTAAATATTACGTTCATCCAATAATACTGCATCTTTCGTCTACTCCGGCTCTGTCTCTAAATTATAATACTGTCTTACAGCTGCTTCCGGGTCTCCCGCATCCGGAGCCATGGCGATCAACGATGCCATATATGCATCCCATGTTATCTCCGCTTCCTTCAGATATGCTTTCATCTCATCCGATTCCTTGAGCTTAACTATTAGATCCTTATAGAACTTTGCATTATGATAAGCCTCCGTCTGCTCTGCTGCCGATGAATACTCCGCAGCCTTATACTTCTCATATTCACCCAGGTATCCGCTGTATTCCGGAAGCATCGTACGCATCACGATCACAGCCTCCTCGGCACCTCTTGCATCGGATACGGTCTGCATTCCTCTTAGAAGCTCCTCAAGCATCTCTTTTCTTGTAGCTTCGCTCAACTCTCCTGCACCAATGCATATAAAGTCTAAGAGCTTATCGAAGTAGCGTACCGCACCGATATCTGAATTAACATTCACCTGTTCTCCGGTGATATCGTCCCTAAGCTGTCTGCCGGTATATGACATTACAACAGCCTGTAAGTATTCTTCCCATGTGCAGCCTCTTGATGCCAGCTCATTCTTCACCGGTTCGGTACCAAGAAGTTCCTTCTTCATCTCCAGATACCACAGGCTCTTGCTTACAGATGCTATGCGAGCCTGATCATCTTCCCACGCTGTATTCTTATATTTATCAAATTCAGCTTTGTACTTAAGGAATGCCGGAAGCTTCATACGCTCACCGAATAACAGTTCCTCAACATCCCTGACAGACTGTACATTATCCAAGCCTGCTATGACTGACTTACGCATGCTCTCCTTGACATCATCACTTAAGCCCTCTGAACCTGCATAACACAGTGCTGCCATATCCTCGATCTGCCTGTTCCTGGCTATTGCCAGATTATCCGGACTGATCCTTTCAAGCAGGTCTGCCAGATATTCCTCCCATGCCGCATCCTCCTTTTCTACCGATATGGCAGGATTAGCACTATCCTTACCCTCAGGTCCGTAATAGTATTCCGGTTCAAGTGGATGCTTATAGAAATACATCTCTTCTATGTCTTCTAATACAAGCGCCTGAGCTTCCATTCTGGTCATGGTCTTATCCATGTTCTCTTCTTCATAAACCTCAAGATTTCCATCATAGGTTCTATCAGCCAGTGAATTGATCTCAGACTTATCTGTCTTATCTTGTGTATTGCTCTTTGAATTTACGTTGTTCTCTGACAGCGAATTGAGCATATCCTCATGCTCTTTTTTATAATTAAGGACCTTGCGTATCTCATCATATGTCTTCCTGTCCTTTTCTTTCATTTCATTGATGAGCCTGCTTACCTCTGCCTTTTCTTCATCAGTGGCCGTCTTCTTATCACTAAGGAGAGATTTCTCAAGCCTTTCATATCTTTCCTTATCTACCTCCTCTAATATCTCCTTCATGTCCTCATGCATCACGATCTCGCAGAGCATATCCTTAAGGTTACCAAGATCCGCCGCATTCTGTATACGGCTCATGAGATTCACCCAATATGGCTTATTAAGTGTAGCAGCACCAAGCTTATCCGCTCCTGTAAGTGTAAGCACCTCCTTCATGGCATCCTTTTGATCACTTACTCGCTTACGAAGTGTGAGCAGATATTTGCCCATTGTCTCGGTATGCTCTACTCTTCTGGGTTCTTCGACCTCTTTCTTAAGTGTCCCAATTGCGGTCTCATCGGTTATATCATCAGCGAAGAGCTTCTGTTCAAGGACAGCCTCAGTAGAGGTATCATCCTCGTACTTAAGTACTTCTACAACACCGTCCTCATTCTCCCTTGTCCTGTACTGTCTGCGTACATAATCTACCGCCAACTGGTCCAGATATGTCTCAAGCGCTCCCTCATACATTTTATCCCTGCTGGTCTTATAATCAAGCACATACACCTTGGCTCTTGCAAGATCTAAAGAGCCGTACATATAATCCTCAGTGTCAAAGCCCACTATCACATACTTGCCATCCTGTGTGGTGGGGAAGGACTGATAATAAGAGCCCGATCTTATTGGCAGCACACTGTACGTACCGTCCAGATCGTGCAGATTAAGTATGGTAGCTCCCGTATCATATGCGCTTATAAGTACTTCATTCTCATTAAGGGGGGTGAAACTTGATGCTGACTGTATGGTTCCCACTCTTGTGGAATTAAGATACTGGGATAGCTTTTCCTCCGTAAGCTTATTCTCACCCTCATTATCTATATCATCTCTCTTAAGCGTGGCATGGCTTGCCTCATTCTCGGTATGAATGGTAAAGCCTGTTGAAGATAACAGGTCTTCATTGGCAATAGTCATACTATTCAAGACCTTCGAGTTGGAGTTAGTATCATAAAAAAAGGAAACTTTCTCATCGGTTATAAGCATCCATGCATCCGTATAATACTCTGTCTTTCTGTCTTATCCTGCCCCTTGCTTATTACACTGCTTATCTGAAATGTACCTGTATCGATTGCAGCACCGTCTGCCAAATAGCCCACATCATCAATACCACTTTCTGTCGCATGTCTCATGCTTGCCTTGTAGCGCAATGTCCCGTCTTTATTGAGCGTGGCTGAGTCTGCGAAAAGTAATGCGCCGTCCCTTACTGATGAGGTTGATGAACCCTCCGCCTCAGTCATATCGACAAATTGTACAGTGGTACCCTCAGGGAATACCATGCGATATGATACCGGTATCGTATTAGCCGGTATAGTCTTACTTTCATCAACAACTCTGGTATAACCCTTTAAGGCTGCCAAAACACTTTCAGTATCTATCAACTTATCTCCATAGCTTTCGTAGAACTCATTCGGATTATATACTTTCATCGGGATGTGATTATATCCGTATTCCTGTTCGAATTTTTCCTCAAGATACTCATCATAATAGACTACCAATTCATAAAAAGCACTTCCCGAACCTGTTGAGGATCTATAATCAATATTAGTAAGATAGGATTCAACAAGTTGTTTTACATTTCTTCCTGAAAATACACCATGAAGCGTAGCAGAAAAAACATTAGTCAAACGTTGTCTGGTATTTTCATCCATAGAATCATAAGCATCCTCCAACTTATCGGCAACACTTATCAGATATTGATATGCAAGACTTTTCTCCCTTAGGCTTTTCCCTTCCTCCACGTTGGCTTTTTGGCATAAATCCTCCCAATATTCATCCTTTACATATTTATAAGCATAGTACGGCTTCTCATTATACTCATAAGGCTCCGCATATATCGTACCAAGAGGCGTATCTTCACCAGTTGCGGTGGGAAGATCGACAACACCGAATCGAATCTTCCTTGCTCTTTTTAAACCCTCAGTTTCGCCCATGCTACCAATGTCAACTGTCGGCGTATATGCTAACAGCAGTTCTTGATTGGAATCCTTATTATTCTTTGTACTGATAGGGTTAATGAAGCTATTACGTCTCGTTGTTGCATCATAATTTACCATATTGGGCAGACGATTATATTCACTTATTGTTACTGCATAGGGTTCCCATCTGTATCTTCCGTACCTGCAAGCATCTGCTGACCATACAATTGCATCCGCAAGGTTCTGACCAAAATAAGTATCGTATTTTGTAAAGGCATTATTAGCATCATTAGAGATTTCCGTGATTTCACTTGCGTATTCCCTCTCTCTCCTTGCGAAAATAAATGCATTAAAACCCGGATTATCCGACTTAAAACCGTAGAATTTATCTTCTGACGATACATCATAATATAATGCGTCGAAATGAACATTCCGCGCTCCACGCCACCATGTTACATCATACCTACCATACATATCATATATATCATATATATTCAATCCGCCGGGTCTACTGCTTATACCATCTGTAGCGAAAATATTGATGTAATCCCCATTCTTTAGCTTACCAAGATCGAAATCCTCCAAGACCCCGTATTTACCATACAGATACTCCTGATATCCGGCATGTTCATTTGTCGAGATAAAATTCATGAGACTACCTGAAATATCCACATCGTATATGCTTATGACACGGTTATACATTACATCCGAGATCCATGGACTCTCACCCGTATACATCATGACCGACAGATACATTCTGTCGTTTCCGTCCATAACCGCAGACTTTATCAGACAATTAAGCTTGATATCTTCTTTACCGTCCTTTTTTCCCGTGTCGTAGGTTTTGTTCGTGGCTTTCTGGATCTCCTCGATGGCATCTTCCATCTCTTTCTTATCAGAATCCGAGTCGGATTTAATGGCAGAATCCGATTCCGTTGCACCGGCGCCGTTTTGGACACCTAAGTTCGAGGCAACCTCCTGTGTCTTTAAGCTTATCGAATTCCCCACCGTTATTGATGAGAGATTCTTACCCGTTGAATCATATACATTGGCTTTGCCGTTCTGATCTAAGATAAAGTATTGATCCTTACCGAATATCTTACAGCCATAGGCATGAGACAGGGTATAGAATCCATATTCTTCAGACTTATAGAACTCCATACCTGTATCTGCCTTTGAGGTGGTGATATGCTCAAAGCCTTTAGCGTCTATCACCTTATATTCTAAGGTGACAGGGTTATACATCATGAATACATAGGCATCACACAATGCCGTACCGTTCCTGTCTATATCCGGATATCTGTTCTCCTTCGGTGCCTTGCCTGTAGTGCCCTTATACTTAGCGATCTCTTCCTTGCTTATATACGAAGGTCCACAGTAGTAGTATATGAACCATCCGTCCTTGGTGTAGTCAAGGCACGAGAAGTCCTGCAGGTAATCAGGATAATTCTCTATTCCCGGTAACAGATAGAATGCATCCTCACCTGCGACATCGAACCTCGTCTTCTCGCCCTTGTAGTTATTGATAGTGACTACCTGCTTCTGCACTATGGGAGGAGCTGTGACTATAGTCACGTCTCCGTCACCTAATATCCCACAGCCCATAAGGGTATTAAAGGACAAGAGAGCAGCAATGATCGCTGCTCCCCTTCTGTATGCATTTTGCTTGAATTGTATTGATCTATGCATATTATCCGTACTCCGATATTACCCTGTACCGTCCCTGTGGCTTAGGTCCTGATTACTGCTTGGAAGACTCAGTTGTGAACGATGAATTATAACCACCCATCCATTTAGCAAGAGGTCCTATTGTAGTACGAAGCACTACTATAAGGATGAATATCAGCAGATACCCTACGATGGCATTCTTAAGTGCCATCTTGGCCTTCTCTCTCTCCTGGGGCTCATCGGCCTTGGCAAGCTTCACTCCAAGCAGTACACACCAGATGGCGCCGACTGAACCCACAACTGCGATAAGGGGCGTTAAGATGCTGTCAATAAGAGCTACGACGGGTTCTGCAGCCCCCGCAAAAACATCTCCCGTTAAAAGTATAAAGTCTAACATAGTTCCATCCTCCTTGTTTAGAATTAGTCCTTAACCTTTATTATCTCTTTTATTTATATACAACGCAGGGTTTGATACTCCACGCATATATACACAATTATTTTACCCTCATCCCCCTGTGTGATGTCAGGATCACTATGAGGGATGCCGATATGAATATAAGCAATGCGATCGCCACCGCTTCCCACGGGATATACCCGTGCCTCTCAACTAACAGCGAATATGTCCTTGTATTGCCCGCTATATCTGCCACTCTTATATAATAGCTTCCGGCGGCTGCCAGAGTATTATTGGGAGAATAAGCCGGCTGTCCGTTATAATATATCTCAATCTCCGCATACGGATCAGATACTCTGTATATCACATCGGTTATAAAGACTCCGTTCTTAACATCTCCCTCAAAAGTCATCATCGGAGCTGTGGTATCCCTTACGAATGAGAATCTTCTGTACGGAAGTGATGAACCCGCCTTAATGGGCAGGTAATCTATCTCATACTTACCATCATTTTCGGGTATGAAATAATACGGACTGTCCGGACGTATACTGTTGCCGTTATAGAGTATCGTATCTATCATATATCCTTCGGGCGAAGTGATGCAATCCTTAGTTATGGGGACAGACTCATCTGCTATAGTGAATGCCCCCAAGAATCTGTAATCACCCTCACTGTCAGCTACTCTTAACATGAAGGAATAGCTTCCAATCTCCCTCAGCACATATTCCTTTTTACCATCACTTTCATCCAAAAGGGATGCTCCGTCCCTTGACATCGACAGAAGCTGCGTATCCTCATCTACTATGAGCGTCACCGCTTCGGAGACTATGGCACCGTTAGGTACGCTCATCCTTACTCCGTCGCTTTCGGACCAGTAATATCTGTACAGTCCCGTGGATGCATCATAAGTCGTCTTGAAGGCTCTTCCTTCGTATACCTGGTTCTCGGCATTTTCCAAAGCCTTAGCCATATCCTCATCAGTAATCTTAAGCTCACTTCTAAAGGATTCTTCACTCATGGAATCCTCTATCCGCTTTTCAAGTTCAGGATCCGATTCATATATCACTTCAGGTATGTCACTTATGTCATCGACTGATGTGTCTGTATCCATGGAGGTGGCATATACCTTCACTCCGCTCATACAATATATCACAGATATGACTGCGATCATACAGCCGACTGCGGTACAACCGTTCATTTCATGTGCAGGTCTTTTCCTCATTTGCTCATTGTACCCATTTGAAGCTCCTTTGTTCTCCGTTTTACAATCTTTTTCTCCGGAGACTCCATAGCTTTTTCGGCTGCGTGTCTGGCTGCCTCTTTGGCCATAAGTTCCTTTAATGTTATGACTCTTACATTAGGATTCTTACCTGATGCTTCTGTAACGGTATCGTCCCCGACCATATTGGGCTTATAGCCCTCAAGCTTTCTCCGGTCCCTTTCACTGCGAAGCCCCGCCATTCTCTTTTCCCATAATGCTTTATTCTTCTCACTGTCAAAATACGCCATGTCGATCCGTTCCTTATCGTATACACTCTATTGTATCGCAAGATTATCCATATAATCACTTATAATGGCATTGAAGATGAGCGTCTGCGGGTTATTCCTGCCTCTGAACACCGCCACATACTGCTCCTTGGGTCCGTTAGCTGCCTGCTGCAACTGTATATCATTGGGATAGCCCTTCACAAGTGTAATGGCATCTCTCTCATTACAGAGTCCGAAGGATATCTTGCCCGATACTATATCCTCGCCTAATGTGATGATGGATGTATAATCATGGGGGCTTATATACAGATATCCTGACAACTCCTTACTAAGCTCCGCCATATCACTCATTATTCCTGCCGAATATCCTGACATCAGATCAAGGGAATCCGTATAATCATGCAGAGTTGTCACGAAAAATATCCCGCTCTGACCGTATGCATCCGAAATAGTATGATTCGATATGGATCTGGCCGTACTTATACGACCGACAGCCATATCCAATTCACCGTTATCAAGCATCTTGATAAGGTTATCCACGGTATCGACTTCTATCAGCTTAAGACCTAAGTCCTCTGCCTCCGCTAAGCTTGTCACAAGTTCGGGTTCAATACCGCTTAAGCTTCCGTTATCCTCATATGCCGCATATCTGTCGCCGCCTACTACTATACCTACCGTCAGTATACCTTCCTCTACGGTCGATATGCCTCCCTGGGAACCGCCATTTCTGCCGGCGATGGATGCAATGATCACTATAAGGAGTATAACGATCACAAACGCAACCGCGATCAACAGTATCCACGGTCTTCCGCCGAAGAGTCCTCCGATCGGGGAATTATTAAGTCCGCTTAACAGTCCCTTTTCCTTATTCTCGCCCGCATCAATTCCTTCTTTTGCTTTTTTTGCAACAGGCTCCTTTTTTTCTTCTGCCATCTCTCTGCCTTTCTGTACCTTAACGTAATATACAAAGCTTACTATACTATTCCACGCAGTATTCTCTTATACACATCTATGTCATGGTGAATAATTCCTCTATGCCTTCCCCTGCGATGATATTGACATTGGTCCTCTCTGAGGGTGATGTGATAACGAAGGCTCTTCCCCTGCCGTTATTGACTATATCATCCTGTTCGCTCTCATTGATGGCTCCGGCATTCTCGTATAGCTTCACAAGGTCTGTCATATCATTGGGCGCAAGCGGGAATATGAAGCTGTACTGGCTGGCATTGATTATGGCCGTAGACTTCCTTGCCAGCTCCTCTGTCCCCACGAAGTCCTTGATGTTCTGCGTGATGACTATCTGCATACCATTGTACTTACGTATACGCTTGGCCAACTGGAACATGAAGTCAAGCGCTATAGGATACTTATCATCTATGAATACATGAGCCTCATCTATTACTACGACTATCTTACGATTGGCATGATATGCCATATTGTACTCACGGTTCTTGATTATCTCATTATCAAGCCACTTAAGTACGAGGAGCATCTGCGCATTGGCTACCGTCTGGTTCTTATTGGCAAGCAGGGACTGGAAGTCGAATACCACGAAATTCTCATCCGTATTGATCGATGCCGCTCCGTTCCACAGAAGCGAATCTCTTCCTCCCGATGCGAACTTACTGATGTAATTGGTAAGCACACGCAGATTGGTCTTGCTGTAATCTCCCTTGGTCATCTGATAGTCATTGAGTATCTTATCATACAGATCATCGAATGTGGGATAATCCTCAGGCTTAAGCTTCGACAGATCAGTATATGGATCAATTCCCTTCTCGTCATACATCTGCGCAGTTATGTTGTTAAGCTGTTCCAGGGCATCCGTACTTATTCCCGGAAGTATCTGCCTGTAGAATTCCTCTAAGAACTGAAGATGCGCAGAGAAGCTGGTGGTCACCTCATTGCCGAAGGATGAGCCCGCCTTGCTTTCACCCGTCTCACTTACGTCCTCTTCATCATCAGACAGGGATGTAATTATATGGAAAGGATTGAGTCTTCCCTGAGTGGCACTTCCCACATCTATGATCTTACCGTTAAGTCCTTTGGCCATCTTAGTATACTCATTCTCGGGATCCAAGATGAATATCTTGGAATTCTCCGCTGCAAGCTGGGCTAAGATGGATTTGGTAGCATAGGACTTACCTGATCCCGACTTGCCTATGATTATGGTATTGCTGTTGACTCTCTCACTGTCCCTCTTGAAGAAGTCTATGAATACAGGTACACCTCCGGACTCACCTATGAAGAGCCCGTTCTTATCATTAAGACTCTTATATACGAAGGGGAATACGGCAGCTACGGAGCTTGAATGAATACCGTGCTCATACTTCTCGAAAGCGTCGAAGCCTGCTATTGCCCCTGATGCATATCCCTCGAACTGCTGCATGAACAGATCCGTTGCCTTGAAGCCTTCCTCCGCAAGTTCTCTGCGAACCTCCTTTTTAAGAGAATTGAGACTTCCCGTCTGCTTCACTCCGCTCTTAAGCTCTTCCGACATCCTGTAGTCATTGACCTGGATGAAGGTATTGACATTGAAAAGGACTTCATTCTCACCCTGTAAGAGTCTGAGTACATTGGCAAGCGCCTGTATCTGGGTATTGAGGTCTATAAGCTTGGATGCCTTGCCCGTCTCCTCATGCTGTGAACGGAGTTCCTCAAGAGAGCGGTCTATCTGTCTGATAGACTTGCCTCTCTCTATTGGAGTTATCCTCATGACCACCTTGGTACCCACCTTGTTATACATGCTCGCACCCCATGCATTACCTACGGCTACCGGATAGTCCCTTAACCTGAACTGATGAGTGATAAGATCATCGTACTGCACGGTACGGGTTGAGAACTTGATCTCATTCGGAAGTATCCAGTCCATATACTCTTCCGGCTTAAGGTCATATGCCTCTCTTTCATCGAAATACATATTGTAATTATACTTAAGGAATATGGCAAGCTCGGCACCCTTAAGCTGTGTGGCCGGCATATTGTTCTGTGAAAACTGTGTAATGGCATTCTCGGCCTGACTCTGTATGAGTGCCTTATCCTTATCTATGAACACCAGGTAATGGAATGGCTGGAATATCCGTGTCTTACCGTTCATGGTATTAAGCTGTTCTATTCTGTCATGGACTATGCCCACTCTGACCGTAAGCTCCTCATCACTTAAAAGCCCGTTCATATAAGCCTCTTCAAGCTCCTTAAGCTTACTATCTTCATTAGCTATACAGTCATCGTACATAAGCGGTCTGTCAAGCTTCATGATAAGGATCTTCTCATCCGGACCTGCTGTACGCAGTATGCCTCCGAATATCCTGTCTATAAGATTATTCTGCCTAAGCTCCGTGTAGAATCTGAATTCCACCGACGGCACATTGACTACCGTCGCATAATAGGACTCTCCGTATTCGATATAGTTACCATCCACTCCGGTGAATGCCGTGATATCCTCCACTGACAATGTCTTCCCGGCTTTCTCATTCTTTAAGCCTCTTTTCTTAAAGCGCCTCGGTCTGCCCATATAACGCATAAAATACAATAACATCAGATATCCCTTGTCATCATCCACAGGGATGACCAGCGCAACCGTGATTATGGCTATCAGTATCGCCACGTATATGTGTCCCGGAATATTG
>CAJONG010000093.1 GCA_905235845.1 uncultured Lachnospiraceae bacterium | reverse complement strand
GGTGCTGCGCACCTATGGACCCCGTGCTCACTACGTGGCGCATAGCGCCACTAGACAGTGGTCTGTATCGTGTGTTCACTAGACAGTAAAGAATGGAGGATTATTATGACAAAAATTGACATTGTATCAGGATTTTTGGGGGCCGGTAAGACGACCCTTATCAAGAAGCTTCTTGCAGAGGCTCTTAAAGGTGAGCAGGTTGTGCTTATTGAGAATGAGTTCGGCGAGATAGGCGTGGACGGAGGCTTCCTTAAGGAGGCAGGCATAGAGATCACGGAGATGAACTCCGGATGCATATGCTGTTCCCTTGTGGGGGATTTTGCAACAGCACTTAAGGAGGTACTTGAGAAATATCATCCGGAGAGGATACTTATTGAACCCTCAGGAGTAGGTAAGCTGTCTGATGTAATGGCAGCGGTACAGAATGCGGGACTTGATGGGGCATCCCTTAACAGTGCCGTGGCTGTAGTGGATGCGTCCAAGGCCAAGATGTATATCAAGAACTTCGGTGAGTTTTTCGTCAATCAGATAGAGCATGCCGGAACCATCATATTAAGCCGTACCGGTAATATATCCGAGGAAAAGCTTAATAAGACCATAGAGCTTATAAGAGAGCATAATGCCAAGGCAACCATTGTGACCACTCCGTGGGAGCAGCTTGAAGGCACGGTCATCCTTGAGACCATTGAGGGAGCCAAGGATCTTGAGAAGGAACTGCTTGAGGAAGTGATGAGACATCATGAAGAGCACGAACATGAGCATCATCACCACGATCATGATGAGCACGGGCATCATCATGATCACGATGAGCATGAAGATGATCACGAAGAGCATGAGCACCATCACCATGATCATGATGAACATGAGCACCATCATGATCACGATGAGCATGAAGATGAACACGAGGAACATGAACATCACCACCATGACCATGAACATGGCGACCACTGCGGCTGCGGACATGATCACGGACATGAGGGTCATCATCACGCAGATGAGATATTCGACAGCATAGGATATGAGACCACAAGAGCTTATACCAAGGCAGAGATAGAGAAGATCCTTGAGGCTCTTGAGGAAGAGGACAGATTCGGAATGGTACTAAGGAGTAAGGGTATCGTAGCATGCTCGGATAATAACGAGTGGATACACTTCGATTATACACCGAGTGAAGTCAATGTAAGATATGGTAAGCCGGATGTCACGGGCAGGATAGTTGTGATCGGTGCCGACATTAAGGAAGATGTAATTAAGGAGCTTTTTAAATGATACCTGTATATATGATCAACGGCTTTCTGGAAAGCGGTAAAACAGAATTCATTAAGTATACCATAGCCCAGCCCTATTTTCATACCATGGGACGGACACTGCTTATCCTGTGTGAAGAGGGAGAAGAGGAATATGATGAAGTCCTGCTTAAGAAGACGAGGACGACTGTGGAGATTATAGAGGATGAAGAGGACTTTACGGAGGATGCACTTAAGTATCTGGTGAAGAAGGATAATCCTGACAGGATTATTATTGAATTCAACGGAATGTGGAATCCGAAGAATATCAAGTTCCCTAGAGATTGGAAGCTTGAGCAGCAGATCACGGTGATCAATGCCGCGACTTTCCCCAATTATTACACCAATATGCGTTCCCTTGTATCGGAGCATGTGCGTAACAGTGAGATGATAATATTCAATCGTTGTGACGGGATAGACGATCTGGCAAGCTATAAGCGTAATGTTAAGGCTGTGAATGCATCGGCCGAGATCATCTTCGAGGATAAGGACGGGGAGATCAATGTATCTCTGGCAGAGGAACTGCCTTATGATCTTAATGCTGATGTCATTGAACTGGATGATAAGGGATATGCAATCTGGTATATAGATATCATGGACAATATGGAGAGATACGATGGCAAGACCATAGAATATATCGGTAATGTCATCAAGCCGCCGGAAATGCCGCAGGATATGTTCGTGCCGGGGCGTATGGCGATGACCTGCTGTGCCGATGATATGGCATTCCTTGGTTTTATATGTAAATGGAAGGGAGCTAAGAGTATCCCTGAGAAGGAATGGGTCAAGGTACGAGCAAGGATACAACTTGAGGCAGAGGAAGCATATCAGGGAATGGGACCTGTACTGTACGCGGAAGATGTTAAGACGGTAAAAGCGCCGAAGGACCCGGTAATAGATTTCAGTAACCTGTAGACTGTAAGACTGTACAGAAAGGCTTGATGATCAGGGAATGGCTATGGGATATACGCTTATTCAGTGGATGTTTTTTTTCTACATATACTGTTTCATAGGTTGGATATGGGAGTGTACATACTGTTCGATAGTTAATAGGCATCTTACCAACAGGGGCTTCATGAGAGGACCTGTGATACCGATATACGGATGTGGGACTACGATCATGCTCTTGGTATCTGCTCCTTTTAGGGACAGCCTTATACTTACCTTCTTAGCCGGAGCGATAGGAGCGACGCTGCTCGAATTCATTACAGGGGCATTAATGGAGGCACTTTTTAAAGTCAGATACTGGGACTATTCTCATGCACTTCTTAATATACATGGTTATGTATGTGCGGGTGCAACCTTCGTCTGGGGAGTGTTCGCAGTGCTTCTTACGAATATCATACATTCGCCGATAGCTTACGTTGAGTCACTTTTGCCGATGCGATATGAGATGCTTATCGTACTAGTTAACACGATGCTTTTTGCGGCTGACTTCTCGGTATCCTTCAAGGCGGCACTGGATATCAGGGATATCCTTATCCGGATGGAGAGTATCAAGGATGAAGCCGAGAGGATACAGAAGCGTGTGGATGTGCTTCTTGCGGTGGCATCTGATGAGAGGAACAAGTGGATTGACAGGAGACAGGCACATCTTACGGATATGCTTACATCCATAGAGAATGTCATGAGCAATACCAAGGATAGGATAGTTCTGCCTGAGAGTGCTAAAGAGGAGCTTATTGAGCTTAAGACCAAGGCAGGTATGCTTAAGGACAGGCGCAAGCAGTTATTTGACTTCAGAGACAGACTCAACAGACTTATCATAAAAGGCAACCCGGGTATGGTATCTAAGAGGTTCCAGTCAAGCTTAGATGAACTTAAGAGATACTATGACCAGAATAAAAAAGGCAAAACAGAATAAAGAGAACTGATATTGTGGGGCGGATGATCGCGGACGGCTTAAGCCGTACGAGGAAAGTCCGGGCTTCAAAGGGCAGGATGCCGGATAACGTCCGGCGGAGGTGACTCCCGGGAAAGTGCAACAGAAAAAAACAGCGGCGTCCCAAGGCTCCCGCAGATGCTTGCATCTGTGGGGAGAGGAGGAGTGACGGAGCGTCTGCCGCATAATGCGCAGCATTGCGCGACAAAAAGCGCAGTCGACGACGACGTAATGGTGAAAAGGCGGTGTAAGAGACCACCGTGCGGCTGGTAACAGTCGTAGCCGTGTAAACCCCATCCGAAGCAAGACCAAATATGGAGACCATGAGGCGGCCCGTCTCGTCTCCGGGTAGGTTGCTTGAGGCGGTCGGCAACGACCGTCCTAGATAGATGATCATCTTAAATGACAGAACCCGGCTTACAGCCCCACAATAATCAGTTGACATAATGAGTTACACCCGATATAATATGAATGGTTCGTTATGTGAACACAATATATAGTAGAGGGGTAACACTATGAAGTGTCCGTTTTGCAGTCATGAGAACACAAGAGTAATCGATTCGAGACCCGCTGATGAGAATAACTCCATCAGAAGGAGAAGGGTCTGTGATGAATGCGGTAAGAGATTCACCACATATGAGAAGGTGGAGACTATCCCGCTTATCATCATCAAAAAGGATAATAACAGAGAGGCATATGACAGAGCCAAGATCGAGAGCGGTGTGCTCAGGGCGTGTCATAAGAGGCCGGTAAGTGCGGCGGACATCACGAAGCTTGTGGATGAGGTGGAGCTTGAGATCTTCAATCTCGAAGAGAAGGAGATCCCGAGTGACAAGATCGGTGAGATCTTAATGACCAAGCTTAAAGCACTTGATGAAGTAGCTTATGTAAGATTTGCCTCTGTATACAGAGAATTCAAGGATCTTAATACCTTCATGGACGAACTTAAAAAGGTCATGTCAGGTAATTAAAGATAAAAAACAATCATAATCGTTCATACAAGTGAACGAGAGAGGAGAGAATTATGAAGAGATCTAAAAAGCTCCTCGTATCGGCACTTGTACTCATGCTGACTGTTGCACTGTGCGGATGCGGAGGTGACAAGGCAGGCGATGGAGAGACGATTACTGTTGGTATTCCTCAGGATATTGAAGAGAGTCTTGACCCCCACACAGCGTTGGCGGCAGGAACAAGAGAGATATTGTTCAATATCTACGAGGGCTTGGTAAAACCAAATAGTAACGGAGACTTAGTCCCTGCAGTAGCAAGTGAGTACAGCATCGATGACGAGGGTAAGACCTATACCTTCACGTTGCGTGACGGTATCACGTTCCATGACGGAAAGGCTGTTACGGTAGAGGACATCAAGGCTTCCATTGAAAGATGTGCCGATGCCGAAAGCGGAGAACCGCTGGTAGCGGCATTTTCCAATATAGAGAGTGTGACTGCGCCGGATGATAAGCATGTGGTGATCACATTAAGCAGTGCTGATACCGGATTCTTAAGCAATATGACGACGGCGATCATCCCTGCTGAATATATTACGGGTGCTGTGTCAGATCCGGTGGGAACAGGTCCGTATATGTTCATATCAAGATCTCCACAGGAGAATATTATCCTTAAGAGATATGACGGATACTGGGGAGAGAAGGCTTACATCGCCAATGTAACATTCAAGATAATATCTAATCCTGACACCATTGTCATGAATCTTGAAGGCGGTGCCATTGATATGTTCCCCAGAGTCACTTCGGCTCAGGCAGCACAGCTTTCGGATAAATTCGCGATCGAAGAAGGAACGATGAACCTTGTTCAGGCATTGTATCTTAACAATGCGGTAGCACCTTTTGATGATGTAAGAGTACGTCAGGCTCTGTGCTATGCCATCGATCCTAAGGAGATCATGGATTATGCCTTTGACGGAAGAGGCTCAGAGATAGGAAGCAGTATGTTCCCTTCATTCGGTAAGTACTTTATGCCGGAGCTTAACGATACATATAATCAGGATATAGAGAAGGCCAAGGCTCTGTTGGCAGAAGCCGGATATGCCGATGGGTTCAAGTTCACGATAAAGGTTCCTTCCAATTACACCCAACATGTGGATACGGCACAGGTGCTTAAGGAAGAGTATAAGGCTATAGGCGTGGATGCCGAGATCGAGCTGATAGAATGGAATTCATGGCTTTCCGATGTGTATTCGGGAAGAGAATTCGAGGCTACAGTGATAGGTGTAGATGCATCTACATTAAGCCCCAGAGCATTGCTTGGAAGATTCGTATCGGATGCCGGCAATAACTTTGTGAACTTTAACAGCAAGGAATATGATGAAGCATATTCTGCGGCACTTGCAAGTACGGATGATGCCAAGCAGACAGAGTACTACAAGCAGTGTGAGGAGATACTTGCCAAGGAAGCTGCCAATGTATATATACAGGATCCGGCAGAGCTTGTTGCTATCAATAAGAAATTCACAGGCTATGAGTTCTATCCCTTATATGCACAGGATATAAGTAAGATAAGACCGGCCAAGTAGTATAATGACAGGAATAGTAAAGAAGATAATCGGTTCCATATTAACAATTGCAGTGGTGGCCTGTCTTGTGTTCATAGCTTTCGCCGTGATACCGGGTGATCCGGCGGTGGCGAAGCTTGGAACGCAGGCTACCCCTGAGAGACTTGCGGCTCTGCGGGAGACCATGGGGCTTAATAAAAGTGTACCGGCAAGATTTGTCGAGTGGATCGCAGGCGTTGTAAGAGGAGACTTCGGGTCATCCTACAGCTACAGTATGCCTGTGACTAAGCTCATATCAGACAAATTGCCGGTCACTGTTATTCTCACACTGTATTCATTCGTACTGATGATAGTAGTGTCGGTTCCTCTTGCCATTGTTGCGGCAAGACATGAGAACAGTGCTATTGACAGAGTGATACAGATCTTAAGCCAGGTGACCATGTCTGTCCCACCCTTCTTCGGTGGGATCATCATCACCCTTATATTCGGACTCTGGCTGCATCTTTTTGCACCGGGCGGATATGTATCATATACTATCGATCCTGTAAGATTCTTAACATATATGCTCTGGCCGGCTCTTGCCATAGCACTGCCTAAGGGTGCAATGGCTTTTTCACTTCTGTATGGCGGACTGACGACGGAGAGAAGAAAGGATTATGCAAGGACTGCATACAGCAGAGGTAACAGTACCAAGGATGTATTCTATAAACATCTTCTTAAGAATGCGTGTATTCCCGTAATAACTTTTTTCGGTATGGCGCTTGCGGATATGATAGCAGGCTCCATAGTGATAGAGCAGGTATTCGGTATTCCGGGACTTGGGAGGATATTGCTCATATCGATCCAGAACAGGGATTATCCTGTGGTGGAGGCGATAATAGTATGTATAGCAGTACTCGTCATTGTATCCAATCTGCTTGTGGATATACTCTACGGAGTGATCGATCCGAGGATAGTATCGGGGGATGAGTAGATGAGTAAGAAGAAAAACAGGGATTTTAACTTAATACTCGGAAGTATACTTACTGCCGTTACCACTATCCCGGCCCTGATCGGTCTGTTATGGACTCCTTTCGATCCTCATAGCATGGACAATTCCCTTAAGCTTGCGCATGCAAGCTTTATGCATCCTTTCGGATGTGATAATTTCGGGCGAGATCTTCTAAGCCGTGTAATGGTGGGCAGTGCCACCACACTTTTAATAGGGCTTGGTACGGTAATGATAGGTGTGATCATCGGCACCTTCATCGGTGCGCTTACCGGGTATTACGGTGGACTCGTGGATGACATATTCATGAGATTTAACGATGTGATGTTTTCATTCCCAAGCCTTCTTCTGGCACTGGTGTTCGTGGCCATTATGGGATCGGGCAAGATGCAGCTTCTTTTTGCCCTTGGTGTGGCCTTTATCCCAAGCTATGTAAGGATAGTGAGAGCCGAGTATGTCCGCGCAAGGAACATGGATTATGTGAAGAGTGCAAAGCTTGCCGGTGCATCGGATATGAGGATAATGTTCGTGCATATATTGCCCAATATCTTCAAGATACTGCTTAATTCGGTTCTTATAGGCTTCAATAATGCGGTACTTGCCGAGGCGGGATTAAGCTTCCTTGGTATAGGCGTACAGCCGCCGGATGCTTCTCTTGGAAGGATGCTGTCGGATGCGCAGACCTATCTTTTCAACAGACCCGGACTTGCCGTTGTGCCGGGAGTGACGCTTATAACCATGGTGCTTGGTATATCTCTTATAGGTAAGAGTAAGACGGTATCCGGCAAGTAAAAAGATTTTTAAGCATGGAAGGAATAAAATGCTGTTACATGTAGAAGACCTTAATATAGAATTTCATGATCACATAGTGCCGGAGACGGTGGTGTATGATTTTGATCTGGATATGGATGAGGGCGAGATCGTGGGACTTGTGGGTGAATCCGGCTCCGGTAAGTCCATGTCAGCTCTTGCAATAGCAGGACTGTTAAGCCGCCATGATGCCAAGAAAAGAGGCAATATCATCTTCATGGGTGAGGATATACTCAACTGCCCGAGAGAGACCTTAAGAGGCTTGCAGGGTGATGAGATAAGCATGATATTCCAAGAGCCGATGACCAGCCTTAATCCCGTTAAGAAGATCGGCTGGCAGGTAGAGGAAGCAATGCGCATACATACGGATAAGACACCGGAGGAGAGGAAAAAAAGGGCTCTTGAAGTGCTAAGGAGCGTGGAGCTTAACGATCCGGAGAGAGTATATAATTCCTATCCGCACCAGTTATCCGGTGGAATGAGACAGAGGGTAATGATAGCGGCGGCCATGGTCAATACGCCGAAGCTTCTCATAGCGGATGAACCTACCACGGCTTTGGATGTGACTGTTCAGGCCGAGGTGGTGAAGCTGCTTAAGAGGATCAATAAGGAAGAGAATACCGCAATCCTCTTTATTTCACAT
>CAJONG010000092.1 GCA_905235845.1 uncultured Lachnospiraceae bacterium | reverse complement strand
GACCCCCTAGACAGAGGAACAGACACACCCCTAATGCCCAACACAGAACACGACCACCCAAATCTACCAGAAAGACCACACAAACGAACTCCCAACCTACAACCCCAAGCCCTAAGAACGACAAACAGCACGTAGCCACAGAAAGGCATTCCATAGGCTCAAAGACAGGAACAGAGACTGAAGCACAGGAAGCTTCAGCCTCGTATGAAGGATAGACAGTAAATCCCAAATTAGCCCCTCTTACGTTTCCTCTTACGTTTAGATTTACGCCTACGTTTGAAGTACATCAACGACTTCGCGCGTAGCCATTTAGGAACTCTAGGAACGATCGAGGACACCAGAGACACCAACAGCCCCCGAAGACCTCCAGAAGCCTCCCTAAAGAACCCCTGCTTACGCTCAGAAAGCCGTAACAATTCCGCCTGACACAACCAGAGAAGCGACGCGAGGCGCGCGCGCGTCATAATATATGGCAGACCTTACATTACAGGTATGCCCCCGCCTTTAGGATTCATCCATGGCGGCTTTCATCATAATAGCACATTCTACTCTTTTTTTCATCAATTCACAACCCAAATCATAGGCATCAACTATATTGCCATGGAAGTTGTATGAATTGGCGGCGCATCCTCCGCTGCAATAGAACTTGGCGAAGCATTTCCTGCACTTCTCCTTGGCGTATACATTGCAGCATTTGAACTCGTCTCTTATGTCATCGCGCTTTATTCCCTCGAAGACATTGCCCATTAAGAACTCTTCATTACCTACGAACTGATGGCAGGGATAGAGATCTCCCCACGGGGTTACAGCCAGATACTCAGTACCGGAGCCGCAGCCTGACAGTCGCTTGGCTACACAGGGTCCTCCCTCAAGATCTATCATAAAATGGAAGAAATTGACAGGCTTACCTTCCTTACGTCTCCTCAAAAGATCCGCTGCAAGCTTATCATACTCTTCAAAAAGCTTAGGCAGATCCTCTTCTCTTAATGCATAGTCATCCTCAGGCTTTGCCACTACCGGTTCCACGGATATCTGCTTAAAGCCAAGGTCGGCCAGATGCCTGACATCCTCTGAAAAATCAAGATTATTACGTGTATATGTACCTCTTACATAATAATTCATCTGATCCCGGCTCTCTGCAACCTTAAGGAACTTAGGAACGATCGCATAATAAGTTCCCTGTCCCCCTCGCATTGGACGCATATTGTCATTGACTTCCTTACGTCCGTCTATGCTTAAGACGATATTACTCATCTCCTTATTGGCGAATTCCATGATCTCATCGTTAAGCAATATACCGTTGGTGGTGAGTGTGAACCTGAACTTCTTATTATTGGGAGTCTCTAACGAACGGCCGTATTCCACTATGCCCTTAACCACATCAAAGTTAAGTGTCGGCTCTCCTCCGAAGAAGTCCACCTCAAGATTGACTCTGTTACCGGAATTGGCAACAAGGAAGTCAAGAGCCTTTTTCCCCACTTCAAGACTCATAAGTGCCCTGTCCCCGTGGTACTCCCCTTCACCTGCGAAGCAGTACTTACAAGCCAGATTACAGTCATGTGCGATATGAAGACAAAGCGCCTTCACTACCGTATCCCTCTTCTTAAAATCCATAACATAGTCTTCATATATATCCGGAGCATACAGCCTGCCCTCCTCATGCAACTGCATGAGTTCCTCGGCCACTTCGCGTATGTCGCTGCTACTGTACGGTAGCTTTTCACAGGCCATACATACCGCTTCTATGGCTGTCTCACCGGTCAGTCCCGCCTTGATCATGGGCTCAAGCACCGGAACTATATCATATACGCAGTCATCCACCACATGCACCGAACCGCTGTTGACATCTAACACTATATTATATCCGTTGTTCTTATACTGATGTATCATAGCTTTTACCATTCATAACAAACTCGAAGTCACGATCACACACCCGTCGGGATATCCCGGGCACATGACCGTAACTTCGAGCCATTCTTACTCGTATTATAAAGGCTTGTTACTTAACCTTCTCGCAGGTCTGATTACCTACGGTACATGAAGTCTTGCATGCTGACTGGCATGATGTCTGGCACTCGCCGCATCCGCCCTTCTTCATAGACTCCTTAAGATCTCTTGTTGTAAGTGTCTTGATATGCTTCATTCGGATGTCCTCCTAATTCCTATCTCTACATTCCTGTTATCACATACAATGCTTAAGTAGTATATCATAAAAAAGACATTATGCAAAGCGATTTTTACGGCAATGTGAGTCTGACCTTTGTAATGCGGTTATTCTCCACTTCATTGACCTTAAGCTTGATCCCGTCATCAAGTATCACCTCATCACCCTCTACAGGCATTCTGTCTATCTTCTCAAGTATTAGTCCGGCGATGGAATCATAATCCTCACTGTCAAGCTTAAGTGACAGGGCATCGTTGACATCGTCTATCTTACGGCTTCCGTCGATTATGTAGGCATTCTTCTCAACCTTCCTTATGGAATCCTTCTCCTCCTCATCGAATTCATCCCTTATCTCGCCCACTATCTCCTCCAGCAGATCCTCAAGTGTCACCATGCCCACGCAGGCACCGTACTCACTTATGACAAAGGCCACACTTAACCCACTCTGCCTAAGCTCAAGCAGAAGATCCGAGGTGTTCTTGAATTCATATGTGTAGAATCCGCTTCGCATGATCTGTTCGATCTTAAAGCCCTTCTTATCCTCCACAAGGATAAAATCCTTGATGTTCACAAGACCGATTATATTATCCCGCTCCGACTCATATACCGGAAGTCTGGTATACATGCATTCTCTGAACACATCCAGAACCCCATCATAGCTTGAGTTTTTTTCCACACATACCATGTCGATATTGGGTATCATGATCTCCCTGGCAAGAGCGTCGGAGAAATCAAACACATTATTGATCATGGTCTTCTCGTCTTTTTCGATGACACCGTCCTCATGACTTACATCCACATAGGTCCTGAGTTCGGCTTCGGTTATGACGCTTTTTTCATTGGGATTGATACGAAGCACCCACATTATAGCCTTGGCTATATGATCCACTATCCATATTACAGGTGTTAATACCCACATAAGTGCCGCTATTATCGGCGCATAGGAAAGCGATAGCTTCTCAGCCTTTATCTTGGCCGCATTCTTAGGTACTATCTCACCAAAAAGCAATACTATCAATGTAAGAAGTCCCGTTGCGTAGCCTATCAGATGGCTTCCGAATACATCTATCGTAAGGGTGGTCGCAAGAGAGGATGCGGATATATTGACGATATTATTCCCTATCAGAATGGTCGAGAGCATCTTGCCGTAATTACCCACTACCTTTTCAAGTGTCCCCGCATGTCTCCTGCCCTCATCCACCATCGCTCTTATCTTGATGGCTGATACTGAATTAAACGCAGTCTCAGCCGAAGAGAAAAAGGCTGACAGAAGTATAAGGAACAAAAGGATTATCAATTGTATTATATTAGTCCTGTCCATGTACATATAATACCATAATGTGTTCTATTATACAAAAACAGCGGCGGTTATCCCGCCGCTATATATTATCATAAATTTCGGAAGCTTAGAACAGCGACATAAGATCTTCGTAGGTCTCGCGTCTGCGTATGAGCTTCACGCTTCCGTCATGGCAGATCATGATCTCTGCAGGTCTTAGTCTTGAATTGTATGCGGAAGCCATTGAATAACCGTAAGCTCCGGCATCAAGTACACACACCAGGTCATCTTCCTGTATCTTGGGAAGCATTCTCTCCTTAGCCAGGATATCACCGCTTTCACATATTGGACCCGTCACGGTTATCTCACTCATATCTTCTCTTAAGACCACCCTGCCGTCCCTTATTATCTCCACATCATGATATGAATCATACATTGCGGGACGTATCAGCACGTTCATTCCCACATCGGTTCCTGCATATCTTCTGCCCGCATTCTCCTTAACGGCATGTACACGTCCAAGTATCACACCGCCCTCCGCCACACAGAACCTTCCGGGCTCTGACTTAAAAAGCGGTGCATATCCGTAATCTGCAACGAAAGCGTCAAGTATCGGAATAAGCCTTGCCTTGAAATCCTCCATGGGATAGACCGCCTCATCATCAAGCTTATGATACGGGATACCGTATCCTCCGCCGAAATCAATGAATTTAAGTCCCTTAAAGCCCCTTGCTATACGCAGCAGATTCTCCACAGCATCAAGGTAGGGCTTCGGATCTAAGAACTGTGAGCCTATATGCTGATTGATCCCCACAAGCTTAAGACCGTACTTATCAAGTATATCGTATATCTTCGGAATATCCTCCTCCGCTATACCGAACTTGGTCTTCTTACCGCCTGTTATCACCTTCTCGCTGTGGCCTGCACCTACACCCGGATTGATACGCACGGCACATTCATAGCCCGCATTCTTAGATGCTGCCAGACGCCCGTATTTTTCCAGTTGGGAAAGTGAATCAAGACTTGTTACTATGCCGTTATCTATGGCGAATTCAAGCTCCTCATCCCCCACATTGTTCGGAACGAAGAATATCCTCTCTGACGGGAAGCCTGCCTTAAGCAGCATCCTAAGTTCGCCTTCGCTCATGGCATCGCAATTGATACCCTCCCCAAGCGCAAGCTTAAGTATCTCTATATTGGTATTGGCCTTCACGGAATAATTGGCAGTATAGTCATACTTAGTGATGACCTTGGCCACCGTAGCCATATGCTCCCTTATGATATCCTCACTGTACACATACAGAGGGGTCTTGTATTCCTCAGCTAACTTCTCAGGGTCGTTGCCCTTGAAAAAGTCGCTTGCTTCTATGTATGAATTCATATATATCTCCGTTAATCATGTATTGCACGATCGACACAACTCTTAAGATACCTTCCCGGCATTACAGAAGATGAGCTCTGAGTTCATCCCCCGAAAGAGGACTAAGGTAAGCAGGCGCGATATCGAATACCGTCTTACATCCGTTTACGCCCTCACCATGCAGTCTGTTGATCGCTCTGGCATATGCAAGGAGTACGCTGGATGTGAAAGCCGGATTGGAATCAAGCTTAAGGCTGTACTCGATGACATTGTTGTACTCATTATCCCAGCCCGTCTTGCCGCTTCTGAATACGAAGCCGCCGTGAGGTATGCCCGAATGATCTCTCTTAAGCTCTTCCTCGGATATGAAATGTACGGTCGTATCATAGTCTGCGAAGTAATTGGGCATAGTCTTGATCTCGTTCTCGATTCTTACTTTATCTGCACCCTCCTCGGCCACGACGAAGCACTCTCTGGTATGCTTCTGTCTGGTGGAAAGTGTGGGATTCTCACCGTTCCTTACAGCCTCAAGTGCCTCCGGAACAGGGATCGTATACTGCTTGCCATCCTTCACTCCCTCTATTCTTCTGATAGCATCCGAGTGACCCTGTGATACGCCCTTGCCCCAGAATGTATAGTCATTACCCTCGGGAAGGATGCAGTTGGCATACAGTCTGTTAAGCGAGAACATTCCCGGATCCCATCCGCATGAGATAAGAGCCGTATGTCCGCTCTCCTTAGCTGCTTTATCAACTGCCGCATAGTGCTCCGGGATCTTCGCATGTGTATCGAAGCTGTCTATCACATTAAAAAGGTTCGCATATTCAGGCGTCTGGCCCGGCAGGTCTGTAGCGGAACCGCCGCAGAGCATGAGCACATCGATCTTATCCTTATATGTCTCTATCTCCGATACATTGACAACCGGAACTCCCTGTGTAAGGAGCTTCACGCTTCCCGGATCACGCCTTGTGAATACTGCCACAAGCTCTGCATCCTCTGCATGCTTAACGGCACATTCAACGCCTTTACCAAGATTACCGTAACCAAGTATTCCTACTCTCATCATTTCTCTCTTATCCTCCTGTCTGTATACCACCTTATCCGATATGGATCATCCGTACCGGCACATACCCTTATGATGTATGCACGCTCCTTAATCCCATGAATTGTATACATGTATTCACTGTACTAGATTATGGATTATCAAATCGACCGATGTCAATAGGTAACCGCAAAGTATACATTGTATACCGTGTATACTTTGCGAAATGATATGTGAAAAAGATTAATGCTTATGATACGATATTATTCCGATCCCGTAAAAAGGCAAGGAGTTCATTCTCCGGAATAGGCTTGGAATAATAGAAGCCCTGTATGAATTCAACGCCCATATCCTTCATTACACCAACCTGATCCTCGATCTCTATACCTTCGACCACTATCTCCATGTTCATCTTATGGAAGATATCAATCATTCCCGTCATGACATGCTTGATCTTCACGTTATTGAAGAATCCCTTGGTAAAAGAATGGTCGAACTTGATTATCTTAATGGGCATATTGACGAAATAATCTATATTGGAGCGTCCTGTACCGAAATCATCAAGAGAAAAGCTTATACCCTCCTCTATAAGCTTATTCATGCTTCTTAACATGAAGTCCTTATTGCGGGCGGCCGCGGTCTCGGTGATCTCAAGATTGATACACCCGGGCTCCACGCCGTACTCATCCAGATATTCAAGGACGAATCTTGCCGGATTCTCATAGTCAAACTGCGCGGCCGATATATTGACCTCGACCTGCCTCAGTCCGTACTTAATAGCCTCTCCCTTAGATAAGAATTCGCAGACCTTCTCGAATACTCTGATTCCCAAAGGGATTATCTGTCCGCTCTTCTCCGCCACAGGTATGAATACTCCGGGAGGCACCAGTTCGCCGTTTTTCTGGCGTATACGCACCAACGCCTCGGCTACATCGAAGCATGACTCTCTTACATTATAGAATGGCTGGTAGAATACCTCCACCCTGTCTTCCGAAAGAGCTTCATCGATAAGCTCCTTGACCCTGTTCTGTTCTCTGAGCTTCTCTACCAGTTCCTTATCTGCTTCCACTATCTCCGCATCACTTTCAAGGTATGTGTGCAGGAATCTGAAGAATTCGTCCGGACCGTTCATCAGCAGACTGTCCGGTACCAACAGGTAGGTGCCCTTAGCCGGAATGTCGTTTACTCCGTCCTTCTGCATCTTGATGTTGGAAGCCCTCTCATACATCCTCTCTTTGTCATCATAGAGAACACAGAAGGTATCATCATCTATACGGAAGGCAGGCTCCGGTCCGAGTGCCACAAGGGCACGGGCTGTACGGATAATGGCATCCTGCTCTATATTATAATCCACGCCATTGGATATGAAGTGTATCTTGGCGGTGAACATGGCGAATCTCTTGCCGAACTTATATCTGTCATGCACATAAGCAGAAAGAGCATTGATCGTAAAAAGCCCCGTTGAAGCATCTATATATTCACTCGGGTTCTCCAACTGGATATAGAGGATGACCATTCCGAAAGCTGATGCGAAGCCCATGAGCAAAAGCTGAGGTGCCACGAACTGTATGGCAGCCGCAAGCAGCCATATCCCCTGCCACAGAAGCATAGCAACGAGTCTTCTGCCCGGCATCTGTTTCCTATATGCTATGGTAGTTAGTATGGTTGAAATGATATACACGGCAGACAACACATAGGCGACTGAGGTGGAAGGTCCATAGGAATACACCACTCTGTCATACGCTTCATAACCTATCGGAAGCACGAACATAAGTATCTCTCCTGCGATGAAGATCACATAAGAGAGTGTCTTAACAACCTTAGCCCATGTCTTATCCACGGGAAGCAGCGAGGTCGAGGCGTACACATAGCCGCAAAATCCCTGCAGGGTAAGAAGCATTATATATAATTTACACACAATTGAGGTTATTATGGGACTAAAGCCCTGATGTACCGCCAGATTGATAAGAATTACTGAAAGGATATCGAATATCAGGCATCCGAAACATGCGCACAACGCATGGAAAAAAAGCTTGCGATTCATAAGATCGAGCTTCTTCTCCCGCATGAACATAACAAAGATAGTGAATACTATAAATAGTGCGCAGCACTGGAGTTCAATATTCATCCCTTATCCTCTTGATACCAACGATCAATGCAATCCATAATATTATATATGTTTGTCTCGCTTTAATCAAGTATAGTTCTAAAGCAAGTAAGTCTTACTTATCCGTACCTTCGTAATAAGCGTGAACAAGCGAATGATAGCCGAGTTCCTTCAGATCCTCATACCGCACGTTGTAGCGCGCTTTGGTGTGCTTTCCACTGATCAGATAACGAATACAGTCCTGGGCATACAGGTCAATCTCATGCAGGCCATCTGCCGTATCGATCACCGGGAAGAACCAGTTGCTCCAAGAAAGCTCGTTATCACGCGGAGATTCAAGCAGCTTGCTGTTGAAAATGCGTATAAAGGCTTTCGCCGCCCTTTCGCCACCGATCCCGTTACGCTTCTGCCAGCGCATGAGTGCGTCGCGCTTACGCCGCATTTTCTGTTTCAGCTTTTTAACGGTCACGGGTGCGATATCC
>CAJONG010000091.1 GCA_905235845.1 uncultured Lachnospiraceae bacterium | reverse complement strand
ATGAGCAAGGAGAATTCAGATAATGTTCAGAGAGATGCGACGAATCAAACAGCAGATTTCCCAGGATGAGTGCGCGGAAATCCTGCATAGGGCCACCTCCGGTGTGTTGGGCTTGTATGGGGATGACGGATATCCCTACACCGTGCCTGTCAGCTTTGTCTAAATGATGTCCGGTCCTTACCGCTATTCCTCTGCTGTCGAGATACTTACCCACTTCATCTATACCGTATCCGTCCAGGGTAAAAGACAGAGCGCTTGATTTTTCTCTCGCCGTACCTATCAGATGGAGTCCTCCGATCTGTCCAAGCTCCTTCATGGCATAGGATACAAGTTCATGTTCATATCTTGCCACTTCAGGCATACCTATCGCTGTCAGGTAGTCAAGTGCCGCTCCGAGTGCTACCGCATCTCCTATTGAACCCGTTCCTGCTTCGAATTTATTGGGTGCAGGATTATATATGGTGCGCTCAAAGGTCACATCCGCTATCATATTGCCTCCGCCATGATACGGCTTCGCTGCCTCTAAAAGCTCCTTCTTGCCGTAGAGTGCTCCTATTCCGGTCGGTGCATATATCTTATGTCCCGAGAATACATAGAAGTCTGCATCAAGTGCCTGCACATTGACAGGTATATGCGCCACGGACTGAGCTCCGTCAATAAGTATCCTCACTCCGTGACTGTGAGCTATCGCAATAAGCTCTGCCACAGGCGTGATCGTTCCGAGTACATTGGACACATGGGTTACTGAGACGAATTTGGTCCTAGGGGTGAAGAGCTTCTCATATTCGGACAAAATCAACTGCCCATCCTTATCGGCCGGTATCACCTTGATGACAGCTCCTGTCTCCTGAGCTATCAACTGCCACGGTACTATATTGGCATGGTGCTCCAGTATTGACAGTATTATCTCATCACCCGGCTCAAGTATAGGCTTCACATAGCTATGTGCTACCAGATTAATACCCTCTGTTGTGCCTCTTACGAATATGATATCGTCCTTGGACGGAGCGCCTAAAAAGTCTGCCACAGTCTGCCTTGCGCCCTCATATGCATCCGTTGACTTAGCCGCCAATGTATGTGCCCCTCTGTGAACATTGCTGTTCTCATGCTCATAATAATATGACAGTCTGTCTATCACCGTACGTGGTCTCTGAGTCGTCGCACCGTTATCCATCCATATAAGAGGATGACCGTTTACCGTCTCATTGAGAATGGGGAAGTCTTCTCTGATCTGCTCCAATGTCTTGGAGCCTATCNNNNCTATTGTGTCATTATTCTTTTGTCCGCCCACTCCGACAGTACGGTCGGAATGCCCTGATGAAGCCCGATCCACAGATATGACATTATTGTCATATCCTGTGCTCTGTGCGTTGACACTTCTGTCTGCATCCGCCTGACTCTGTGATATCACACTGGGACTGTATCCGGCTGCCGGTGCCTCTAAGAATCTGTCAGGCTCCGAAGTTGAGAAGTAGGGCTGAGACTCGGCATACGACAGAAGCTCCGATGCATAGCAGTCACTTCCGGCTATATCATTATATATGTCCCCGGCGAGTTGATTGACCAGTCTGGTCAGTTCCTCTTCCGAGGGAATCCCGTTATGATCCGGTATCTCTCTGTAATCAGTCGTAATCATAGTATTCACCTACCTCTACATCCTCAAGCACCGCAATGGCGTCATCTGCTAAGATTGCTGCCGAGCAGTACAGAGATAAGAGATAAGAAGCCACACCCTTGTCGTCTATTCCACGGAATCTCACTGACAGTCCTCTTGACTGCTCTTCCTTAAGTCCTGCCTGATACAGTCCGATCACACCGCGCTTGGCCTCACCGGTCCTTATAAGCAGTATATTGGTCTTACCGCTCTGGCTCTGCGGATTCTTAAGACCATCCACAAGGAGCTTATCTGTAGGGATAAGAGGTATTCCTCTCCAGAGGATGAAGGTTCCGCCTGCGATATTTGCCGTCATGGGCGGCACACCTCTCTTCGTGCACTCTCTCTCGAAGGCTGCGATAGCTCTGGGATGAGCCAAGAAGAATGAAGGCTCCTTCCATACCTTGCTGATAAGCTCATCCAGATCATCCGGTGTGGGTGCGCCGTTAATAGTCTGGATGCGCTGTGAGTCCGCAATATTCTTAAGCAGACCGTAATCGTCGTTATTGATAAGCTGGCTCTCCTGACGCTCCCTTAAGCTCTCGATCGCAAGTGCAAGCTGTTCCTTGGTCTGATCATAAGGTACACTGTAGACATCCTCAATGGCTGTATTGACATTGACTATCGTAGATATTGAGTTAAGTCTGTACTCTCTGGGTTCTGTCTGATACTCCACATATCCTTCAGGAATGATATCGGACTTCTTGGTCTGGCTGCACAGAACGTCAAGCGGAGTCTCTCCCTCCACTACCCTGTTGACTCTGTAGATACCTGTCTCAAGTCCCTTGAACTCAAGTACCTTGGTCAGCCATCTGGGTGTGATCGCACCGAACTGCGGTCTTGTCTTGGTCACATTGGCCAGATTATAAGCCGCCTGTGCCCCTAATGCATTGATGGTATCCTTCTTGTCTGCCATAATTTTTCCTCCTTAATATGGATTAATATAACTTCTTCTATAACCATGCTCCCTCATTGGAGAATATGATATCCTTAGTCGCTTCTATACCGCCCTTCAGATTGTACATAGGGCCGTCATAGCCTGCCTCACGCAATGTATTGATAGCCAATATGCTTCTCTTGCCTTCTCTGCATATGAATACGGTGTCTACAGTCGGATCAAGCTCCCCCTTACGTCTGGCAAGCTGACCTATGGGTATGACTATCGCGTTGGGGAAACGGTGTATCGCGCGCTCATGGGGCTCTCTTACGTCCACTATCGTGATGTTCTCGCCCCTCTCTATCCTGTCTATCAGCTCTTCCGCTGCGACCGATTCAACAGGCTGTTCCTCATCCTCAGCCCTTATGCCGCACAGCTCGTCATAATCATATTCGCTTATACTTAGCATATGCCCCTGTCCGCCGCATACAGGGCAGTCATTCCTCTTGCGGATCTTAAGTACTTCACTCCTTAGATTCCATATATCCGTATGTAACAGCCTGCCCTCTAAAGTGGGAGCTCCGCCTATTATAAGCTTAAGTACCTCTGCAGCCTGTATACTGCCTATTATCCCTCCAAGAGGACTTAATGTTCCTCCCTCTGCACAGCTCGGGATCAGATCCGCTGCCGGTGGAGCCGGATATTGGCATCTTAAGCAACCCTTAGAATGCGAACCGAATATGCTTACCTGTCCCTCGTATTGATATATGGCGCCGTATACATCCGGCTTGCCCAGAGTAACACAGGCATCATTGATCAGATATCTGCTTCTGTAATTATCCGTACAATCCACTATAACATCATAATCGGCTATAATGTCCAGTACATTATCCACATCTATCTTCTCATCTATAACATTGATATTTAGCTTATTATTGATGGCTCTGATGGTATCCCTGGCAGATGCGCTCTTAGGTCTCTTCACATCTCTCTGCCCGTGTATCACCTGATTCTGCAGATTAGAGAGTGCAACCGTATCGAAATCGGCCACTCCGATGGTTCCCACTCCTGCTGCCGCAAGATATTGCACGACCGGCGAACCGAGAGCCCCCAGACCTATCACAAGCACCCTGGATGCTTTGATGCGCTTCTGACCCTTGACACCTATCTCCTTAAGCATCAGATGCCTTCCGAATCTGTCTATCTCATTATCATCAAAAGAGACACCTTTACGTCTGTCATCGGATATGACACTCTCCGTAGGTTCGACCGTACTGCTTCCCTTCCTTCCCGAACCTCCTGCGATCGACGGGATAAGTATAAGCTCATCGCCATCCTTTAACCCCTCTATCAGCCTGTCAGTCACAGGCTCTTCTCCCTTATACAGATTGATAAAAGGTTGCAGCTCTCCGTTCTCATCGTACAGCACCTTAGCTAACTCCGGATACTCATCCCTAAGTGCTTCCACAGCCTTGCCCACGCTCTTCGCTTCTACTTCCACCTCATTATTCTTACCCGCGAATCCTCTGAGAGTCGCAGATATATATATCCTAACACTCATTCCCGTCTCTCCTTATATGCCTTATAAGCACCTACCAGTCGGGATAATCATCATTATATATACGCAGATCCTCCTTAGTGACCTCACCCTTCTCTATATGGAAGGAATTAAGCACCGGCGACTCTGCCATGAAGGATATTATCAGATAGCTGGCATTGGGATCGTATGCCAGTCCTATATCCTCATCAGACGGTCTCGAAGGCGACTCGGGATGTGAATGCCAATTACCGAGAGGCTTAAGTCCTTCCTTCCTCATGTCCTTAACTGCCTCCAGCTGTTCCCTGGGATCCAGAGTGAAGTGATCCTCGGCATCATCCACATTGGTCAGGTAATATACCTTCTTGATATGTCTGCCTCTCTCATCCTCAGATCCGGCTATCAGTCCGCAGCTTTCCTTGGGCAGATGTTCTCTTCCATATCTGACAATACTATCATAATCTCTACTGTGTATATATACTCTCTTGATCATCAGTTCTGTAGCACCTCTTGGGCTCTCTGTTATACTTATATCCTGTTACTTTGTCTTCCTATATGTATTCCTATATGTTTTACTATTTGTCTTACTGTATATCTTACTATTTGTCTTCACATATGGTCTGCTCATAATCTATCGGCTCAAGAATAGTCGGATGATCTCCGCATACTGCACAATTATGAGTATCCGAAGGCAGCTTCACCTTATGGAATTCCATCTTAAGCGCATCGTATGTAAGCAGATATCCTGTGAGCAATTCACCCACACCTATGATATATTTGACAGCCTCCATAGCCTGAAGCGAACCTATCACTCCGCCCATCGCTCCGATCACCCCTGCCTGCTTACAGGTAGGCACAGCATCCTTCGGCGGTGGATTCTTGAATACGCATCTATAGCACGGTCCCTGTCCCGGCACATATGTCATGAGCTGTCCCTTGAATCTGATTATCCCGGCATGCGAGAAGGGCTTGCCCTCCAATACACATGCATCATTGATGAGGAACTTGGCAGGGAAATTATCCGTACCGTCTATTATGAAATCATAGTCTCTGATAAGCTCCCTGATATTGCTTGCATCCACGAACATTCTGTAGGTCTTCACTTCCACATCCGGATTCATGGCATTCATGGTCTCCTTGGCACTTAACACCTTGGCCTTACCAAGGTCCTGTGTCCCATGTATTATCTGTCTCTGGAGATTGGACAGATCCACTTCATCCGCATCGGCTATTCCTATAGTGCCCACACCTGCTGCCGCCAGATACATAGCCGCCGGTGCGCCCAAGCCGCCCGCTCCGATTATAAGAACCTTAGCATTAAGCAGCTTCTTCTGTCCCTTAGCGCCGACCTCCTTAAGTATTATGTGTCTTGAATATCTCTCCAATTGTTCATCCGTAAGAGCCATTATCTGCCACCTCCCATGAAGTACAGGAATTCCACGTTATCTCCGTCTTTAAGCACAGTGCTCTCCTTAGCCGCCGACTCAACGAATTCCTCATTGATCGATACCGTCACATACTCAGGCATCTCAACATTCTCAAGCTCTATAAGCTCCGGAAGTGTCAGCCCGTCCTTATACTCCTTACTCTCTCCCGCTACAGTGATCTTCATTTTTCCTTACCTCCATATTCCTTAATATCATCTCATGTACCGCTACCGCGTTGATAATCCTTCCAGGAATCCGTCAAGCTCCTCTTTATTCACAGCGCCGACGATCCTGCCCGTAACTTCCCCATTTTTGAATGCTATAAGCGTGGGATTGGCTCTGACGCCATATCTGTCAGCAATGTCCGTATCATATCCCGTATTGACCTTATATATATCCACTCTGTCCGAATACCTATCTTCCGCATCTGCCAGTATGGGCGACAGCTTCTTACATGCCACGCATGTATCCGAATAGAATTCCACTATCACAGGTCTGATACTGCTTAATACCTTACCGTCGAAATCACTCGCACTTATCCTTGCCGCCATCTGTCATTCCTCCACCTTCTTAACGAACAATGTATATGTTCCGTCTCCGTTATCATCAAGACTTAATATCTCATGTCCCTCCTCCTTAAGTGATCTCGGGACATTCTGTCTCGGTTCTCCGTCATTAAGCCTTATCTTAAGTACCTCGCCGTCATCAAGCTCCTCCAATGTCACCTTGGCCTTCACGAAGGTTAACGGACATACCTTATCCGTGATATCCAATTCCTCATCAAATACTAATTCTGCCATAATAATCCACCATGCCGAGCACATTGTGCGAGGCTCGGAGGCGAATTTCAGATTCGCCGATGCGATAAGGCGATTTGGGCTCGGCACAAATCGCTGTGTGAAAAATATGATATCAATCATATTTTTCACACTATACCTCCTTGTCAATCCCTGATCTGTTCATTTTTCCTGTTTTCTTTCTAATTCCTACTATCTTCGTGGGAATATAGTATTTTCCTGTTTGTCTATGATTATATTCCTCATTTCCTACTTTGTCAATAGGTTTAATATATTTTATTTTAAAAAACAAACCTTCCTATTCTTCCGTCTGTCAAAGGCTATTAAATGCTATCGAATTTCCGGTTACCTATTGCTAATTGAAAAAAGATATCCTGTGTCTTGGTTAGCGTATGCTAATTAACAAATAAATTTGGAGCGATATCCTTATATTAGATATCGCCCCATCCTTTTGCCGGTATCGCCGGCTTTATCATATTAGCTTAATTGACCTGTCTTATCCTTACTCGCCTATAAGCTCCTTAACGACTGCCTTGATCTTCTCATCCTTGCAGTCCCTGTAGAAGTATTCCTTGAAATGCTCTCCCGACAGGGCACCGACCGTAAGCTCCCTGTCAAGCTCCTTAAGGATGTCGCAGATATCTCTGTAGGTCACTGTCTTGACCTCATCAAGTATCTTCTTATTACGCTTCTCAGGTACAGCCCTCTCTCTGGGATATCCCTGTCCGCTCTCCTCACAATAGAGCTTCTCGAAGATATACTCAAGATTTAAGTCTCCGCCCCAGCCGAAGCCTTTGGCGAATGGTATCGCTATGGCATTGCCGTCATTGATCTGGGCAAAGGTGTATGCGTCCAAGGCATCCTCCACATGACCGCATATAACGCCCGGAAACGAATTAAGGGCAAGCATTGCGCCCTCACCGGTGCCGCAGCCTGTGATGACATAATCGGCAGCTCCCGAATTAAGCAGTACCGCTGCAAGTATTCCATTCTGTACATATGTAAGCTGGCATGCATCCTCTGCAGAATACATTCCGTAATTAACCACTTCATGTCCCATAGGCTCCACTACCTTCTTAAGTGCAGCTTCTATGATACCGTTCTTGGCAGCCTGTGAATTCTCATTGATAAGTGCGATCTTCATTTTTCCCTCCTGATAATTAACTGCTGCAGCCGTAATCTCCGTGCCAATCCCCGACTGGCGGTGATCTGTGCGGTTCGACTGAGTGTAACATAAATATCGGTACTACACCGACGTATTAATTCTATCAGAAAAGCAATCAATGTTAAAGTACAGACTCTATTCTTTCAAGTGCCTCCTTAAGTATGGCTCTCGGACAGGCCACATTGATCCTCTGATAGCCCTCTCCTATGGGGCCGAATATCCTGCCGCTGTCAAGCCATAGCTTCGCCTCATGTATTATCTTATAATCCAGCTCATCCGCACTAAGTCCCGTGCCTCTAAAGTCAAGCCACACAAGATAAGTTCCCTCATGCGGGCACATCTCTACACCCTTAAGCCTCTTATCCGTGAATTCCTTAACATATTCTATATTGGAACGCACATAGGACATCATGGCTTCATACCACACTTCTCCATCCCTGTATGCCGTTTCGCAGGCTATAAGGCCAAATACGCTCAACTGGCTTATACCGGCTGCATCCACCTCTTTCCTGAAGCTGTGTCTTAATCCGGCATTGGGTATGAATATATTGGATAAGAGCATGCTTGCCAGATTGAAGGTCTTACTGGGTGATGTACATGTGATGCTTATATCCTCATATTCCTTTTTGATACTTGCAAAGGGAATATGCTTCCCCTCAAAGACAAAATCCTGATGGATCTCATCCGACACAACCGTCACACCATTCCTGACACATATGTCACCTATTGTGACAAGCTCGTCTTTCGTCCATACCCTGCCCACGGGATTGTGAGGATTACACAGGAAGAAGAGCTTTATATTCTCCTCCTTTATCTTCCTCTCGAAGCCCTCGGCATCCATTACGTAATATCCGTCTTCATTCCTTATAAGGTCACTGGAGACGATCCTTCGACCGTTATCCTCTATTACTTCCATGAAAGGATAGTATACGGGAAGCTGAAGCAGTACT
The DNA here is from genome assembly GCA_905235845.1 of uncultured Lachnospiraceae bacterium. GTDB lineage: Bacteria > Bacillota > Clostridia > Lachnospirales > Lachnospiraceae > Colinaster. The sequence goes on along the minus strand of CAJONG010000091.1, from coordinate 12,967 downwards.
CCGTCACCCGGCTTGGTGAATGCCTTCACGCACAAACACCACACCCGGAGTCTTCACAAGCCATTCTCTCCTTACATTCCACCCGTGATGTCTGCTTATCCAACTGCTTACAGCATCAAAATAAAAGCTGTCCGGCTCGCTGTATCCGTATATGCCGTGTGCCGCACGCTTAACTATGGCATCCTCCACATATGAGGTCGTGCGAAAGTCCATATCCGCTACCCACAACGGCAGCAGATCCTCGGGCATACGCCTTTCCCTGGCGAAGTCGTACTTAAGGCTGTATGTTCCTTTTCTGTCTATCACAGTATCAAAATCAAGATTCCTCTCCGACATATAAGATCACCTTCCTGCCTCTATATCATCGAAGACCTTGCTAAGCTCCGCTATCAGATCCTCTTTATCCTCTATTCCTACCGATATACGCAGCACGCTGTCTGTTATACCGTTCTTCTCCCTTATCTCCTTAGGCACATCCGCATGCGTCTGTGTGGTCGGATATGTGATAAGTGTCTCCACACCGCCCAGGCTCTCCGCATACTTTATCATCCGTACCTTTTCAAGTATCTTAAGGGCATACTCCCGGCTTTCAAGCTCTATGGTAAGCATGGCACCGAAGCCTCTTGCCTGCTTCTTCTGTATCTCATATCCGGGATTGCCGGGTATTCCGGGGTATATGATCTTCTTGACACTCTTACGTGTCTTAAGCCAGTCGACCAAGGCAAGAGCATTCTCCTGTGCTCTCTCCATCCTAAGTCCCAATGTCTTGATACCCCTTAGCACAAGATAGCTGTCGAAGGGTGATAGGCATGAGCCTGTTGTCTTATATAAGAATCTTAATTTTTCACTTACATCATCCCTGTCGGTCACTAAGAATCCGGCCAGAGTATCATTATGTCCGCCCAGATACTTGGTCCCGCTGTGCACCACTATATCGGCGCCCAGGGCAAGTGGATTCTGGAAATAAGGTGACATGAAGGTATTGTCCACCACAAGCAGAAGCCCGTTATCGTGGGCGATCTTCGCAGTCGTTTCAATATCAGTGATATTCATCATGGGATTGGTCGGAGTCTCTATATATATGGCCTTCGTATCCTCAGTGATATAAGACCTTATATCCTCCTTGTGGCAGTCTATGGATGTGAACTTAAGTCCGTTCTTCTCATTGATCTGCTTAAAAAGCCTTATGCTTCCGCCATAGAGGTCGGCATCCGCTATTATATGATCACCGGGCTTAAACATCTCCATAAGAAGAGTTACAGCCGCCATTCCGGATGAAAAAGCAAGAGCATCCGTTCCTCCTTCAAGCGAAGCCAGTATCTTCTCCAGATGATCCCTTGTGGGGTTGGACACCCTGTTATAATCATAGCCCGTGCTTTGTCCCACACCGGGATGCGCATAGGTCGCCGTCTGATATATGGGATAGCTTATGGCTCCGTAATGCTCTGTCCTGCCCTCCTCTTCTTCAAGATGCAGACATTTCGTATTGATTCCTCGGGACATTGTGTTCTCCTTTCACACTATTCTCCATAGTTCTGTTATATTCCTATCATTCATACCTAATTAGTAGGATATGCTCATTATATCAGATGGCTTTTCTTTTGTATACTGTTTTTTAAGAAATTCTGTCGGCTCGAAATTTTGTCGGCTTTTTTTTGCTGATTTTTGCCGGGAATGTCACGCACCCCCTCGTACCTTCGGACGTACACGGCATCCTGACGATCAGGCAGGCTTTCTTACCCTTTTCCTACTCTTCCTTAGGCATATGCCTCATAAACCACACACAGAAAAGAAGCGAAGGGAAGAACGTAAGTACATAAGCAAGGGGCTGTGCCTCCTGTATGCCTGCAAGCCCTCGAAGATGGGTAAGTATTATAAGTGCGGGGATAAAGAGTATCCCACTTCGCATGGATGAAAGTATGGATGCTCCCATACTATGTCCCGTACTCTGATACAGCATCTCCGTCACCATGGACAAGGGCAGGAATACAAGAGAGATTATCTGAAGACGCAGGGCTCTTGTACCTATCTCTATGACCCTTGGGTCATTACGGAATATCCCTATAAGTGATCCTGACTTAAGATATACGATGATTATTGCGATGAGCATAAGAAATTCCCCTGCTAAAAGGGTGAATCTGAAGCCCTTACGAACCCTTGAATATCTGCCCGCTCCGTAGTTAAAGGCACTGACAGGCTGGAAGCCCTGACCGACACCCAGTGCTACGGAGAAGATGAAGAACGATATGCGAGATACTATGCTCATGGCTGCGACAGCTTCATCCCCGTATACGCCCGCAATTGAATTAAGGATTATGGTCGCCAGAGAGCCAAGACCCTGTCTTAAGAGACTCGGAAGACCGGCCGCGCATATCGCAAGTATCACCCCAATGTTACACTGTACATCATGTATGGAAATCCTGCTTGTAGTCTGTCTCCTTAAAAATGCGGACAGAAGTATGCAGAAGCTTGCTATCTGACTTATACATGTGGAGAGTCCTGCACCTGCCACGCCCATATTAAGCCCGAACATAAGGATCGGATCTCCTGCCATATTAAGGAAGGAGCCTGCAAGGAGCCCTACCATTCCAAGCGCCGCTTTGCCTTCGTATCTTAAGACATTATTCATGGTAAAGCTTGCCGACATGAAAGGCGCCGCTATAAGTATATACACTATATACTGCTTGGCATAAGGAGCTATGGTCTTCGTGGAGCCAAGTAACATAACGAGCGGGTCTATGAATATGTAAGATACTATGGCAAGGATGAACCCAAAGCCCAGTGCGCAGAAGAAGGCTGTTGACGCATTCTTGGACGCATTCTCCGTATCCTTTGCTCCAAGAAGTCTTGATGCGATCGAGCCTCCGCCCTGACCGAACATGAAGCCGAATGCCTGTATGATAGCCATATATCCGAAGACTATACCCACGGCTCCCGAAGCGGAATTACCAAGTCTTCCCACGAATGCGGTATCCACAAGATTGTAGATATTGGTCACAAGCATATTAATGATGGTGGGTATGGACAGAGTGATTATAAGCTTAGGGATCGGAGTCTCTGTCATCTTAGCGTATTGTGCAGCCTGTTTGTTCATTTTATCCTGTTCCTTTCGGTACTGATCGTCACATATATATAGGAAACGACAAAGTTCTTTTTACTTTGGCGTTTCCTGCGCCGGATTTTGGCTGCGTAAGCAGCATATTTCTTTACAAAATCCGTGCGCATCCGCCGGAGGCCTTATAGTGAACGACAAATTATTTTTGTCGTTCACTATAGTATTACATCCACACTTATCCTGCTTCTGACAAATGATTATCACACATTTTTTACATATTTACAACTGATTGGAATTCTCATATAATAAAGAAAGTTTTGACAGGGAGATAAGAATGGTTTCTTTACTTTTAGCTGTGATATATCTGATATTCATAAGTCTCGGACTTCCCGATTCACTGCTTGGCTCCGGTTGGCCGATGATGCAGGTGTCATTTAACGTACCCTCTTCATATGCGGGGTATGTGTCCATGACCATCTCATTCATGACCATCATCTCGGCGCTTCTAAGTCCCGGTCTTATCAAGAGATTCCATACCAAGTGGATAGTAATTGTCTCTATCCTGCTTACCATATTCGGACTGCTTGGCTTCTCATTCTCAGGCTCATATGCGCTGCTTTTCTTATTCGCCGTTCCTTTCGGACTCGGTGCAGGTTCCATAGATTCCTCGGTCAATCACTATGTGGCCAACCACTTCTCGGGCTCTGTAATGAACTTCTTGCACTGCTTCTACGGAGTCGGTGCTATGATAAGCCCGTATATAATGGCTCTTGCGCTTAAGCATGCAGGCTGGAATGAGGGATACAGATGGACTGCTTATCTTCAGTCGATGATACTCTTTGTCTGCATCATATCTCTGCCTCTGTGGAATAAGAGTGAGAATAAGGAAGAGGATGATGTATCCGACAGTGCAGGCATTAAGGAGACCATAGCTGTTCCGGGAGTTGTGCTTACACTTATCTCCTTCTTCGCCTACTGTTCAGGAGAGGCTACGTGCTTCTTATGGGTTCCAAGCTACTTCGCAGGGACTAAGACAGGCTTAAGTGACGGACTGATCGCATCCTTCGGCTCCCTTATATTCGGTGGACTTATGATTGGCAGACTGATATCCGGCTTCATATCGGATAAGCTCGGTGACAGGCCGCTTATCCGTATCGGAATAGCAGTCGAGTTCTTAGGCATAATGCTTGTCCTTATACCCTTCCCCGGCTATATAGCGGCCGCAGTCGGATTCGTAGTGACAGGAATCGGAATGGGTCCCATCTACCCATCCATACAGCATATGGCTCCCATAAGCTTCGGCAAGAGACTAAGCGCTGCGGTCATCGGTCTGCAGATGGCTTCCGCATATGTGGGAAGCACTTTCATGCCCATGGTGTTCGGTCAGTTACAGCAACGGATCGGGATCGGGATAATGCCTGTGTATCTGCTTATTTTCGCCACTCTCAATATCGTGATGATAGAAGTGTCATACAGAACGATTGACAGTAAAAAATAATGTGCAAATATGCACCCTGCTCCGTATATACCGGCAGAGCAAACCTTGTATCATAACGATACCATCCATTTTTTGCATCTCTTCCATAGCTTAGCCTTACGAGCAAAAAGTTTTTTGTTTTCTTCTTTAAGAAGCACAACCTCTTTTTCCAGTTCTTTTATTCTTTTAAGAGCATCTTCAATATACCATCTGCATCGAGGGTTCTCGATGCACTGCTTGCCACACTTAGTCATCCTCCATAATGAATTCACCCCGCAATTTCCATGACATAACATCTCCCTTGGAAAGCAAACAGACCGCCTCACCAATTGATGAGACGGCCGTCTTAAAGCCCCCCTATAGAGCTAACTACCTATTTAATCCCTGTATATCAATGCATAGGATGTGACCACATCCCCTACATCCGCAGTCAATGTGCCTGCGCTCCTGTCAGTATCCCTGTATACGTGCGGTATCCCTGTCAGATCCACCCCGATAAGTGCATATGTCCTGCCGGTTCTGAGAGCCCACGTCGGAATCTCAATGGATATCGTCCCCGGTGCGCTCTTAAGTCCGCCTGATGCACCCGTCAGATTGAAGCTAAGAAGTGGTCTATAGCCTATCGGCATACCAAGCTTAACCGCTGCTCTCCACATAGGACCCTGGCCTACAACATATGCGCGTCCACCGCTTATACCGGATGCCGACTGAAGATTCAGTGCTGTATCTATGCAGATCATCGCACATGAATATCCGTTCGTATTGATATTGGCGGTAAAAGTCGCCGCATCCAGGCCTTCATCAAAGTAGGTCTTCACACTTCCATCAGGCTCTGTTATCAGAAGTCCGAACACCCTGTTATTCCTCTGATAATATCTTGGTATATTGACTATGAGTTCTCCCGTCTTATTACCCGTAGCAGGCTGTCCGTCCACCATTATATCGAATCCGAACGCACCCTTGAAGCCTGTAGGCATAACAGCCTTAGTCGCCGAAGATACTCCCGCATCGGATGTGAATGTCACATTAACTGTCACCTTATGGTTCTTGCCGTCCTGACTGCTTGCGGAATTATCAAAGTTAAGTCCCGAAGCCGCACCGTCGAAGCTCTTAAGTACCTCTGTAAAATCCGGAGTCTCTTCCTTAGTGCTCTCCTCTGCATTTGATGTCTGTGTGGCCTTGGCCTCCTCATAAGATGTATCAGGAGTTGTCTCCGGGGTTCCCTTTTTCTTTATGATCGTATAGTTAGAGAACTCAGATGATGTAAATCTCAACTGTCCTGATGTGGAATTATATACCGCATCTATCTCCGTCTTTGTACCACCATGATCTTTTATAATACCATATGTTTCTCCGTCATCAAGTCCACTTGATGACACGGAAAGGTATAGGCTTGCATCCCCTCCTGTAAGATTCGTCATTGCACCTGCATTCCAATAGTTAGATGCGACAGAGGCATAATCGCCGGATCCGCCTTTACTTACTATATTGGTAAGTCCTATGTCCAATGTCTCAACTGCTTCTACAAAATCACCACTATCAGAGCCCATTGCAGCCTGTATAGCAGAATCTGGCGGATTACTCTGTCCGCCCGTTGCAATAACTGCTACGCTACCTGTCGTAACATTGGCATCCGGTACAGATGCCGTTAATGCTGATACGTTTGCAGAGCTCTTCACCGCGGCCTGTGTGCTTACCTTGGTGAATGCACCCTTAAACCGAACATGTCCACTACCAATCGTAAATGTAAACTGACTCTGAGTTCCGTCATCAGCCGCAATCGCAGTTCCGTTAATACTTGCTCCGGATACCTGATAACCTGCATCGGGGATCAGTTTAAGAGTTACTGTATCACCCTCATTTGCAACATAATGCTTAAATCTTTCATTTGAATTAAAATCAGTAGCGCCGCTTATCATTTGGACAGTTCCGTGTTCAACAAGCATTTCACCATCTTCATCCTCGGATGGATCATATGTCCATATGATTGTGCGTTTTGTTGTCTGATGTGTCGTTGCAGTTACAGATATACTTTGCGTATCATCACCGATTGTTACACCGGATATGGTATAGATATCTTTATTTGCAGCCTGAGTACTGTAATCGGTTTCTGCACCATTAATACCTATTTTTAATGTTGTAAAATCCATTGTAAACTCCGCTGCCACTTCAATCGAATAGGTTCCGTTCACAAGTGATACCGGGCCGGACGAACCGACATGTACTGTCTCTTGACCCGACTGTCCGCTGGTCGGTATAAAAGACACATCCGCAACTCCGCTAACTGTTACGTTTATGTTATCCACCGCCTTAACCGGCAGCACATCAGCAAACGGTAATGCCGTTACTGCAAGCAAAAGTCCCAGAAGCATTGCCAGATTCCTCTTAAGCTTAGTTATTCCTTTTTTCATACTATCCTCCTATCCTCCATACCGAACACTCTGTGCGTGGCAGCAAGCCTAATATCAGATTCGGCAATGCCACTAATCCCCAGAATGAATTTGTGTACTAAATATCCGTCAGATACTATTTTACCCTATATTTTCACCACCCCTCCCCGTTTTCCGATCCGTCATTGACAAAGCGGTAATATGCATGGATTCAAGGTTATATGCGGAATAAAACTATATTGACACAGAATATTACTTAGACTATCATCATAAAACAAATAACTACCGAGGTATCAGTATGAAATTCAGTGAAAAACTCGATAATTACATAGAAGAATTGGGGATGTCCAACCGAGAACTGGCGAGGCGATGTGGCACGAGCGATGCCACAATAAGCCGATACAGAAGCGGTTCAAGAATACCTGACATGAATGACCGCATAATATATGACATTGCTGTCGTATTATCTGACACTTATGACGACATACGTAATTCCGGATCTTATTCTGCCTCACACCGGCTTTTCATAACAGAATTACCGTCAGAGGATGAGACTACATCCGACTATATATTCGGAGAGCTTGTCTCCACCTTACCCAATGTGGGGATTGACAGGGATATCTTCCATACAAGGCTTAAAACCCTTATATCAGAACTTGATATACCTCTGATCTCTCTATCCAAAGCTATCAATTACGATTCATCCTTCATATCCAGAGTATTATCCGGAAGCCGCCAGCCTGCGGATTATGTGAGCTTTGCTTCATCCGTATCCGATTACATAGCATCACTGTGCCGTAGCAAGGACATATTCCTTAAGCTCGGAACGATCATGGACACTACCGGCATTAACCCTGACAGAATATCATATTCACAGGCTAAGCTTTCTGCCATGATCAGGTCGTATCTATTGACTATTCCGGTCAGTATTGATGATATGTCGGATAATGTAGAGGAAGAGGGCGAAAATGGAACCAATATATACGAATTTGTTAAAAAGATTGATGATTTTAATCTGATTGATTACGTCAGAACGACACATTATGATAAGCTTGTTGTTCCGACCATCCCTCTCCGCCTGCCTGCTTCCAGGCGATACTTCGGAGAGGAGGGCATGAAGAATGCAGAGCTTGATTTCTTAAGAGCCGCTGCTTTGCTCCCGGCAGGTGCGGACGTATATATGTACTCCGACATGCCTATGGATTCTCTTGCTAAGGATAAAAGCTTTTCCAAGCGCTATGTCCTTGGTATGGCAGCTATTCTCAAGAAAGGACACCGGATACATCAGATCCATAATCTTAACCGCCCGGCACCGGAAATGATGGAGGGTCTGATCGGATGGATACCTCTGTATATGACCGGTCAGATAAATCCCTACTATATGCCAGATGACGGTAATACACTTTACAGAAGGCTCGTAAGATACACCGATTCGGTAGCTTTGTGGGGTGAATGTACAGGCTATGACCTGACTACCGCCTCCTTCTATGGCACAAGGAACAGAACAGAGCTTCCCGTCTATAAGGGAAGATGCGATCACATATTAGATTCGGCCCGTCCTCTTATGAATATCTATACGGAAGAGGATCTTATTCTTTTTTGCAAAAAGAAGCCTCATCCAAGTCATCAGACGGCTTCAGTCGAATACTCAGTGCCCCGCCGTTACACACCATTTCCGATGAACTGCTTAGAAGGATAGCTTCGGATAACAGGATATCCGATATAAGTGATATGCTTAAGTATCTTAACGTCCAGCGTTCTATTTTCGAGGATGCCACTAAGGTCGGAACGGTCACGGAATATTTTCCGTTATACGATAATGATGAGTTCGACTCCCATCCTGTGACGCTCTCACTTTCGGGGCTGTTCATGAATACCGATATCATGTATACTTATGATACCTATATGGAACATGTTAAGCTTACCCGTGCGACCGCCGATTTGAACGAGCACTACGATATATATATCAGGAACAGATATCCTTTCAGGAATATACAGATCACTACGAATGGCGAAAAAATGGCAATGGTATCCAAGAATACGGTACCTGCCATCCACTTCGTTATCCATCATCCCGTCCTTGTGAGATCGATACTTAATCTTATGGAAGAGGAGACAACATGAAGCTTACAACAATATGTTATATAGACAACGGGGATTCCTATCTGATGCTTCTTCGTAATAAGAAGAAAAACGATATCAACGAGGGAAAATGGCTCGGTATCGGCGGCAAATTCGAAACCGGCGAGACACCGGAGGAGTGTGTATGCCGTGAAGTTAAGGAAGAGACAGGACTTACACTTGACGATTATACAATGCGCGGAGTCATCACTTTCTCTTCCGCAGGATATGAAGATGAATATATCTATGTGTTCTCATCGGATAGCTTCCACGGCGAGCTTACAGACTGCGATGAGGGCGAGCTTAAGTGGATACGTAAGTCAGACCTTATGGATATCAATCTCTGGGAGGGGGATAAGATCTTCCTTAAGCTGCTGCTTGAGGGCTCTCCCTTTTTCTCTGTCAAGCTCTCCTACCGGGGCGATGAGCTTATACACAGCAGCGTAAGGACATATTAAGTCCGTAGGGATTAGTTTTATCTGTTAATCTGCGGGTTGCGCATCGAATACGGATTTGGTACTATTAACCGGCAGAGAGATTTAAGCATTGAATTCGTTGATAAGGTTTTATGGACAACAGAAATTATACGGAAGAATTGAACAGTGATCTTACAGAAAAGCTTAATAAGCTTAAGGATTATATAGAAGAACTGGGCTCCCTGGCAATCGGGTTCTCCGGCGGCGTAGATTCATCCTTTTTGCTTGCTGTAGCCCATGAGGTGCTGGGAGAAAAAGTTATCGCAGTGACCGGAGAAGATGCTTCCGTGCCTGAGCGTGAGGTAAAGGAAGCGAGCAGGTTCTGCAGTGACAGAGGTATCAGGCACATCATCTGCAGAGTTGATCCCTTAAGCGAAGAGGGATATCGCCACAACAGCCCGGACAGATGCTATTTTTGTAAGCATGGTATTTTCACAGAGGTAAAAAGGATCGCTGATGAGAACGGTATTTCCTACATGGCTGAGGGCTCAAATATGGATGATATCGGGGACTACAGGCCGGGACTTAAGGCCGCAGCAGAGCTTTCGGTAAAAAGTCCCTTAAGAGAGGCCGGACTTACCAAGGAAGAGATCCGACAGATCTCCAAGGCCATGGGGCTTCCCACCTGGAGTAAGCCTGCTTATGCCTGTCTCGCCTCCAGATTTGTCTACGGAGAAGAGATAACGGAGGAAAAGCTCCACATGATCGATCAGGCAGAGCAGTTCCTTATTGAACACGGCTTTTATGAAGAGCGCGTAAGACTCCATGGAAAAATGGCCAGGATCGAAGTTCCGGCAAAGGATATTTCAAGACTTGCCTCTGACGGGATCAGAGAAGAAGTATATGAGAAATTCAAGGAACTTGGCTTTATGTATGTAACCCTTGATATGAAGGGTTACAGGCTCGGAAGCATGAATGACACACTGAATCATTGAATACTTCTCTTCCCTGAATGATCGTTCATAGAAAGATATGGAGTTGTAATAAGCAAATGCTTAATGAGTTTTCAAGAACCCAGTTAATATACGGTAAAGAGGCTATGGATAAGCTTAGAGCTTCAAGAGTAGCTGTTTTTGGAATTGGCGGTGTAGGCGGTTATACAGTGGAGGCACTGGTCCGCTCGGGAATAGGAGCCTTGGACATCATAGATGATGACAAGGTTTGCCTTACGAATATCAACAGACAGATAATTGCCACAAGAAAGACAATCGGAAAATATAAGGTTGATGTGGCAGAGGAGAGGATCCATGACATATCTCCTGAGTGCAGGGTCAGAACCTACAAGACCTTCTATCTGCCGGAAACTCAAGAACTGTTCGATTTTTCCGAATATGACTATGTGGTAGATGCCATAGACACAGTAACCGGCAAGCTTACGATCATTGAAAATGCCAAGAAATTCAACGTGCCGGTGATCTCTGCCATGGGAGCAGGCAATAAGACTGATCCTACAAGATTTGAGGTTGCAGACATCTACGACACATCTATCTGTCCCCTTGCAAAGGTTATGAGACGTGAGTGCAGGAAAAAAGGAATAGACTCCCTTAAGGTAGTCTATTCCCGAGAGAAGGCTATCAAGCCGCAGGAAGATATGTCCATCAGTTGCAGACAGCACTGTGTATGCCCTCCGGGAACAGTAAGAAAATGTACTGAAAGAAGAGATATTCCGGGTTCCACAGCCTTTGTACCTTCAGTAGTTGGGCTTATTATAGCCGGTGAGGTCATCAACGATCTCGTAAAATGATGGTAAAATGGCGAAAAGTAACGTAAAAAATAGTTGTTGACAAAGGTTATTGCCTGTAGTAATATAACTAAGTCGGTTGTGACAATGACTGACTTAATGCGATAGTGGCGTAGTTGGTAACGCGCGACCTTGCCAAGGTCGAGACCGCGGGTTCGAGCCCCGTCTATCGCTCTCCTAAAACCCCAGATTTTATCTGGGGTTTTCTTTTTTATCACCCCGATTTTTGGCATGAAAAACAACTGAGTGTGATTTTTGATATAACTCAAAATTATAGGTTACAATTTAAAAATGTGATATAATCCTTCATACAGTTATTTTCGTGTTAATTTGTATGAAGGAGTTTCTTTATGACCATTTTGCAACTCAAATATGTAATTGCAATTGATGAAGAGTGCTCAATGAGAAAGGCCGCAGATAAGCTCTATGTGTCGCAGCCCGGACTCTCCAGTGCCGTAAGGGACCTTGAGAGCGAGATCGGGATACAGATATTTGAGAGAGTGCACAACGGCGTTGTGACAACAGCTGCAGGAGCTTCTTTTATTGCTTATGCAAGAACGGCTGTGGAGCAGTTTGAGAAGATTGAGGGCAAGTACCTCAACAACCGGAATGAGAAGCCGACTTTCTCAGTTTCCATGCAGCACTATACAGTGGCAGTAAATGCGTTCATAGATACCGTAAAGGAGTATGAGCTTCATGAGTATGAGCTTCATGAGTATCAGTTTTCCATCAGAGAGACCCAGACCAGTGAAGTAATAGATGACATCAAGACTTTAAAGAGTGAAGTCGGAGTGATCGCGCTCAGCGATTTTAATAAAAACACATTCAAAAAATTTTTTGCCGAGGCTTCACTTGAGTTCCATGAGCTCTTTACGAGAAAAACCTATGTTTATTTAAGTAAGGACCATCCTCTGGCAGATGAAGAGGAGATATCCCTCGATGAGCTGCAGGACTACCCATGCATGGTCTTTGACCAGGGCGACAATACTTCTTTTTACTATAGAGAAGAGGCTCTTGCCACCTACGATTACAAGAAGATCATCAGCACCAACGAAAGAGCCACATCCATCGAGCTGATGCTGGGACTCAACGGCTATGCAGTCGGAGCTGCAATGCTTGGAGACTCGCTTAACACTTCATCCATCAAGGTAGTAAAGCTCAAGGAAGAGGAGAACCTGACCTTCGGCTATATCATCAGAAAAGGTGCCGTTCTCAGCGAAATGGGTAAGACCTTCATCAGTAAGCTCGAACGTCACATGGACGCCTGAATTTGGCGTCGTGATAAGCAAAGTTTATAGCGCTCTATAAGAGGCTTGTAGTTTTTTCCATCTGCCTTATCTTAAGCGGGATGTCATGCTCTTTGGCAAGCGCCTTGCAGCGCTCTATTTCTTCTGCCGGAAGGACATCCACAATGGACCATTTCACATCCCCAATCACTTCTCTGCTTCTCACTCAACAATATACATAGTAGCCTGTATCTTTTTTTTCTTCTTCACAACGTCACTCCTCCATGCAAAATAAATACATGCCACTCCCAACCCATTCTATTTACTACTATTCTTACTAGTAGCCTGTATCTTTTTTCTTCTTCACAACGTTACACCTCCATGCAAAATAAATACATGCCACTCCCAACCCCTTCTATTTACTACTATTCTTACTAATAGCCTGTATCTTTTTTCTTCTTCACAACGTTACACCTCCATG
>CAJONG010000090.1 GCA_905235845.1 uncultured Lachnospiraceae bacterium | reverse complement strand
CTAACAAATACTCTTCTTTGCGTTTCTCTTTGTTTTCAACCTTTGAAAACTCTGTCACATTTTCCGGTTGTCTTGCCTTATTTCTGTAATAATATGTTATAAGGCCAGACTCATATACCTTATACACAATTTCTCTGTTTTCGTACATCTCAGTCAATACTCCTTCTATTTCATCCACTGTCTTACACGCCGATACCTTGCGTAATATAGCCGATTTTCTGTACAGATCATCTCCGCCTTCAAAATAATCAGAATATGTATACTTCTTAGATAGGATATCTCCAATCAGAGCCTTATACTCCTTTATAAACTCTTCTTCGTTATATATCTCATCCTGTCCATATACATCCCTAAATGCCACATATGTCTTATGATGTATGTCATAGTACAGATTATCCGAAGATAATGTAAATCTAATCTTTTTGGAGTAACCGCAAAGACTCGCTACATCGATCAAAGCTAATAGTTTGGCATCATAACTGAAAGAACTAAGATTCTCATATGGGGAAAGTCCGGTAACATCATATGAAAAGTCAAGTTCCTCTCCATCTTCCGTTATTTTGCACGGAACGAAGGCCCCTCTTGCTCGTTCAACAAGAGAGTACTCATAGGAATTACTTGCATTTATCGTCGATTTTCTTGTTTTGTATTGGTTGAAAATTTGTTCTTTCATATTTCTTAATAATTATTTCATTTTCTGAATAATAAACCATGAACCATCTATACTGTTAAACATTGTATTGTCATCAATATAAATCCATACGATTTCCTTCCCCTGTTGATTGTCATAGTATTTCAGCAAACTAACTTCATCATTATTGCGGATTTTGCAAATATCCGGAAACAAAAACCGACTTTCTAATTCTTTACACGAACAAGAATACTCTTCAATGTCTGTTATCAACGGATCCTTTTCAATAGGTGAAGTAAAAACAAATCCACTTGTATACAGATGTGAAATTGACCATGGATTTGTTATATCATAGCTGATTTTTCCGCCCACAAACTGCACTCTTTTCCAGTCGTATCCAGACTCCAGCACCTTTATAAGTGATTTATCACTTTTTTGAGGTATGTATTTATTAACTGACTCCAATCTATACCATGTTCCATCTAATTCAGTTAATATGTATTCATCATTTATTGGAATTATTACACTTTTATTAACTGTGTTTAACCATACACATATTTGTTCATTAGACAAGCCCAGTCTGTCTACTATGCTATTATCTCTTTCATATTTTTCTGTTGTATAGATATATTTAATCCATGTATTTTCTGAATCCTCTAATGAAGCTATGTTGTATATTTCACCATAGTGGTCATAATATTCTATTCCAACATCATATTCCGAGGTCCTAGATACTCTATTTTTTACAAACCAACTACCATATGGTGTTGCTTCATCCTCTTGGTATGCAAATTTTTCAAATTCATAGAAACCACCATTAAGCCATCCAAGAATAGTGCCTTTTTCATAGGATATTGTTTCATAACCAGTTATCGGATATCCATCGTCTGAATAATATACATATTCCAATTTATATATTGGATTCTTGATCCATTTAAAGTCCTCTGTCCTTCCATACTCAACAAACAAATCGTTCTGGTTTATCTCACCTGAAGACTCTTCAAACTTTTTTAACTCAGAGTGTACATATTTTCTACTATAATTTGCTATATCTTCTCTATCTGTTTCCTCCTCGCTCTTTCCATCTATTATTTCGTCTTTCTTAAATGTAAGAGTTCTTCCAACTTCACTTCCAAGCGGCAAATCACCTCTTAATCCTTTCGTTCTGTATCTTATGGATACAGCCTTCCAGTCGCAATAATAATCCTTGGTACACTTAGTGTTGCAACTGGCAACTATAGGCAGAATACATAACAATATAATTATATTTTTTACTTTCATTTATGGGCACTCCATAGGTTCCGTAAAATCATAGAAATCCTTCGAATATACACTTTCTAAAAACATTTTTGCCTCCGCCGCATCCCCTCGCTGTAGATGCGTGATACCCGCCTGCATAGATTCTTATGGATATGAATATACCCAAATAAAGCAGTGCATACGGAAGAATATTCATAATCTCCGCCACTATCAGAGCTATGAATATCCCTCCGAATGTCCTGATGATACTGTGAAGTCCATACCTAACCAGTTCAACATCTTCATCATCATATTCGAGGTACGAACTTAAGAAGCCAATAATCCTCTCAGTCACAGATATTTGCGCATTTTCTGCGCCTTTGCGGGAATTTCTTCCTGATAGTTGAACCAGGGACATATGTTGCTTATATCCCACTCAATCCACTTATCAATCAGATCGTTTCCCTTCCTTGCAAGTCTTGACTTTAGCAAATTCTTTTCATGCATCTGTTTTCCATTCATTGCACATGATCCTCCTGTGTCTGTATTATATATGTTCTTAAATTCCAAAAATCCAAAGATGGTATAAAAAGGGGAATTTAAGGTATGAAATTCGAAATTTTTTTAACAAATTCAATCGTGTGTTACCGGATAGTAACTATATTTGACCTGTATTATTATATACTTTCAGTGTTTCCATTCAGTAACAATTATAAATTTGCCATATTATACACATGATTCTCATTGATAAGCCTTTTGGTCATAACCTAAGGGAATTGCGTAAATCGAACCATCTAACACAGATTGAAGTAGTTGCCAGACTTCAATTGATGGGTAGTACTCTGGAAAGGAGCGCATTAGCCAATATTGAAGCCGGTCGGCGTAATATAAAAGTAAATGATCTGCGCTATCTTAAGGAAATCTATAATGTTGATTATGAAGCTTTTTTCAACTACGATTAGAACTTATTTATTTGTTGCTTTAAAGACCTACTGCGTGTAATGATTTGTTATACGCAGTATTTTTTTGTATAATACAATTTGAAGGTGATTTTTATGAGCGTTAAACAATTAAATATTACAATTTGCGATGATGAACAGGATACATGTAACCTATTAGAGGAAATGATTGACGACATTGCCTATGACTTGAATATGCAGATTCACTGTACCTCAATTCATACAGGTGATGAACTTACTAACTCCATATTGAACGATTCTGATATCTTATTTTTGGATATAGAACTCCCTGATATAAATGGGATAGAACTTGGCCAGAAGATAAACGAGGCAGGATATGATGTTAAGATTCTTATAGTCACCTCAATTAAACGTTATTCGTTACTTGCCTATGATATTCGTCCCTATGGGTTCATTTTAAAGCCCTTTGATATTAATACAATTAAGCGGCATCTGCTTAGAATATGCAAAGCGCTTGATGAGCATCATACCAAGTTTGAATATATTCTTGACTATCATACTCATTATGCCAATATCAGTGAAATTCTGCTTTTTGAAAGCAATCGTAAGAAAATTAGTATGCTTCTAAAGGATGGACATCAGGAAGATTTCTACGGCAAACTCGACTCTGTATTATCTAAACTCCCGGATTATTTTTGCCGGATAAACAAAAAAAATATCATTAATTGCAGATACATAAAGGAAAGAACCAATTTGGAAATAAAGCTGATTGACAATAGAACAATCAAAATAGGTGATGCATATCGACATGATTTTGAGACATCATTGATACGAAGTATGATTTCAAAATAGGAGATTACCTTGATGCTGTTAGATGTCGCCATATACTGGCTTAGCACTTTGTTTCTACTTACAATAATAATCCTGTTCATGGGAGATCTCTGCTCATGGGACAATGTTAATCGCAGATACCTCATATATGTCTGCTTTATCTATTTGATATTATCGATAGTCACGTCGCTTATATCGATTCCAACTGTCATTAATCCTCTTATCAGTTATCTTGGCAACTTCATACTATTGTTAGCCTTTAAGACTTCTAATAAGAACAGATTCATATATGCGCTTATGATCACAGTTATATGTGCGATCTGTGACGCTGCATCTTATTATATGCTCACTATAATTACAGGTAGTACGACCACGAATATAATCTCGTATCTTGGAACCGTTCTGCTTGTTCTTACAGTTGAACGCTTGGCAAAGATAGCCCTTCGGGACAAGTATGCAGAGGATATATTTTCGGGTCAGGGGATTGTTCTCATTACTATTCCTATCAGCAGTTTAATACTTTTATACACATGCTTAAGAGAGCGAATCTATTCTGTTAATCTTTTCATTGTGTCAATATGTATATTGGTCATTAATGCAACTGTTGTATATATATTCCGTATTATCAGCCAGAATCACCTTCAAGCATTGCATATAGCGGAAATGGAAGGTCGAATAGCTGCTTTTAATCAGGAAAACGAGATTGTACTACAGAAGCAGCAACACATATACACTCTGGAACATGACATGCATCATCACATCATTGAGCTAATGGGACGGACCAATAAGGGCGACATCATAGGCATCCGTAGTTATCTGGAAAATATGCAATCGTACATGGAAGAACATGAATCATGTGATTTGTCAGGCAATTTCACTGCCGATAGTCTTGTTGACTACTGGATAAGAAGAGCAAAAGATAAATCCATTACAATGAACGCATCTGTAGAGATGCCATGGGATCTTAAAATAAATGGCGCTCTTTTTAATCTTATTCTGGGGAACCTGCTGGAAAATGCGGTTGAAGCGACACAGAAATCTCACAATAAATATATAGAACTTGAGATAAAGTATGCAACCTCCGACATCTATATAAAAGTTACTAACAGTTATGATGAATCTACATTACCGAATCTTTCTGTTACAAGCAAGAAAACCAATCCGACTAAGCATGGTTTTGGCAGATATAGTATCAAAAGTGTGCTAAAAGAATTAGATGCCATACAATCTATCAACATAACGGACGATTATGTAATTGAGGAAATACTTATCCCGATCCGCAACATCACCGATCCGTTCTCTTAGTTGATGTTATATTTTGCTTTCTTCTCATCATTAAGAGCTGCTCCGGGGAATTGCTTGCAAGCTTCTTCCATAAGTTTCTTGTAGTCCTTGTAATAGATCCTGTGAACATCTCTTCTGTTCCGGGATAACAATATTGAATCATTTGTCTTGAGATAGAATACTCCGTCTCCTGCATAGGCCACACATCCGTATCCCTCCGTCTCGAATAAGAACAGATCGTATCCCTGACAGACAGCTATAAGATTGCTCTCTTCATTACATACTATATAATCCACTATCCCGGTTCCATCGATTGAAGTGACAAAACTCTTGCTATCCATATCCCATATACGGACCTTATAATCATCTCCCTGCATAACTATATGACTTCCGTCATCGGTAAATGCGACAAAGGCTCTAAGGTATGTCTGTAACGGAATCTCAGCATATGTCATAAGGGTAGATGTATTAAGAATCCTTAACATCCCATCTCTGCAACACAGAGCCACATACTTATCATCATTGCTTATTGCAAGATAATCTTCACTTAGGCTGCCCGAGATTGATCTGTATCTGTCATCCTCTATCTGTGTCTGCTCACCGGTAGATGTGTCGAAGATATACAGATTATCACTACCCTGCATCACATATATCTTACTTCCGTCACTTGATAGGATTACCTTATTTATGCCACCTTCTTCTGAACCGCTTATGCATATCTTCTCTCTCATTGTAATATCCATTACAAGAACCTCTCTTAGAGTGTAGAATACCGCTTTGCTGCCATCCGGGCTGATATATGTATCGAAGTTGTAATTATCAAAATCATAATCTGTGAGTTTTATCTGTTCTTTTCTCTTTTCATACGGATAGATCAGCCAAAGTCCTTCCTTATCAGTTACATAAGCCACATCGTTGCAGGCTTTGAAAAATGTTATGAAGTTCTCGCCGTTAAATTCATATAGATCCTTGCCGTCTATATCTTTGAAAATCATAGTCTGATAATCACCGTCCGGACTTATGACATAATACTGCCCATCCGGAGATGATGTCTGAGGTGTGAAGTTATTGTCATATACAGCATAATCCTCCATGTCCGGAGCAGTATGCCAGCCTACCACATACAGATCAGGCGACGACGATGCTGTGTATGCCATCCCGACCTCTGTTATGATCCATTCTCTGATCGACTCATCTGTCTTAAATGTATAATCAGAGAGAATCCTTCCTTCCCTGAAATCGATGATATCTATATTGCCCTGTCTGTATCCTATTCGTCCGTATGAACTCGAAGTGTATAATGCCAGCGCATTCGCATCTCCCGGCAGAGTAAATGATGTGATAATATTACCCGTATTCTCATCAATGGTAAAAGCCTCTGCTTCAAAAGTTACGATAACATCATTACAGTCCATTCCTTCTACTTTATATGTGTGAGCCTTGATTATAGAATTGAAAGTCATCATGTACTTGACATTTACATCCAGTTCTCTAGTCCAGACAATACCACCATCTGAAGATAACAAATCTACCACTACATGTTTTACTCCGACATCAAGCATATCATTATTACAACTGAGTACGGCTATATTACCATTTGGAGTAAGCGTGGAATCAAGGTAATAGCCTTCTGATATCTTGACATCCCTAACTTCATCACTATCAAGTTCATACATAGATATGAATGTTCTTATCGTCTCAGGGTCATAATGAGCAGTAACAAAAATATTCCTATCTGCATAGAACTTCCCTTTATCCATATATGCGTATCCGGTTTTATTCTGCAATTCTTTCTGTATTGACCCACTCTTGGAATCAAGCACATACAAGCAGTCACCACAGACTACGATTACCTTGCCTGTATCCGCACAAACTTCACATTCCCTTATATCCTCGAATCTCTTATTATATATAACCTTACCTTCATAATCATACTTGATAAGCTCACTCTCCGTAGCTACAAAGACACCGGTATCATCTGCATCCGCACTCTTAACCTTGACATATCTGTTATACTCATCAATAGCCGGATCAATACTAAGTGTCAACGACCAGTCACTCGCATTCCAAACATATACCTTACTTCCTGAATCTATAGTTAAGACTCTCTTTCTGTCTTCCGTAGAATCCAGATCATATATCGTAAGATCATGAGTTAGAGTTCTGTCATATGTCATGTAATTGCCTTCATCATACGCATACAACGCCTGACTTAAGGCGTATTCAGCCTCGGCTACATAAGGTCTGTCGTTGCCCTCGGAGGGCAGAGCCTCCATGGCTACGAGCACAGCATCCTCCCTGTTGCCGGACTTAAGAAGCGACAGAGCTTCCTCAGCGTAGAATCTCGACTGATTCTCCTGCTTGCCCTGATACTGTACCGTAATCTCATCGGCAAGCCTCGTCTTCTCATCCGCCAAAGCCGCCTTCTCATTAGCAAGCTGTGTCATCCTCTTAGCAATATTGGCATTATATATACCGAAGGCCGTACCTGCCACGGCTACAACCGCTGCTATGGATGATATTATCGTCACAAGCCGTCTTATTCGTCTCTCTCTGTCTCGCTGACGGAGATCATCATAAGTACAGCCTATGACCGGAGCCGCCAAACGCAGGAGCTCTGTCTTAAATTTAGTATTTCTTTCTTTTCTGTCTTCTCCTCTTACATCTGCGGCAAGAGGCTCTACGGGATTGCCGTTCCCATCCGTCAGAAGCTGCGAAGGGAAGCTTTCATCCGGCTCGCCCTCTATGAGAACTGCCAGTACATGATTCCTGTCATGCATCTGTATGAAGGTCTCTATCTCCTTGCAGACCCAATATGACTCCGGCGTCCTGGGCGAACAGATGACTATGAGGTATTCAGAGCCCTCAAGTGCCGAAGAGATATTGTCATCCAGATCACTTCCTATCGGAAGCTCCTCCTGATCCCTGAAGACTCTACCCACCTTCTTCTTGCCGGTCTTCTTCTGTACCGAAGCCGGAATATGATAAGTCTCAAGTCCCGTGTGAACCTTCTTGGCTATCTCCATATCCAGTTCCGAATGTCTGTAGCTTATGAATGCGGCATATCTCATACTCTCATTATCTCCTGCCTCTTCTTAATCTTCTCCCTTATCCTAGAGCATCATATCATCCAGTGCCGATACCGCATCTGTCTCAGCTCTTGCCTTAGCTATAAGCATGGCCTTAAGTTGAACCTTCCTTGTATCAGGGTCCTCTATCATCTTAAGTATCGTCTCTCTGTCTGGATCTACCACGGACATATATATATCTGTATAGTCCGTCTTATCATCACAGTCATCCCTGATATAACGCCATGCATAGTCATTCTTACTGCCATATGCCCGCTCTCTTATATAAGACATTATCCTGTCCCTGTTGCTACGGCTTAAGTGAGCGTCGTACTTAAGCCTTAGGAAACACAGAGCACACTTATTTTTCGCAATACTTAACATGTGGCTGTTATCCGTAACAGACATCTCTCCGTCCACAGATGCCACACCATCATAGGAGATATCCTCTTCTCCTCCCATGGCCAGACCCTTAACTCCCTCACTGTCATCAGTTCCAAGCATGGACATAAGGCTTATATCCCACTTCTCATACCAGAAGCTATCACCTATATCATCCGCCCTTAATATCATCCGCCCTTAGAAGATGCTCAGCCGACATATGGATTACAGCCGCCGCTATAAGCCCGGACTCCGCCTCATCTTCACCGTCTATGGCTATGCGGCTTAATCTCACACACCCGTCGAATACTCCTCTTCCGAAGAGTCTTGCGTCAGGCGAACTCCCTATACTTATAAAACTCAGGTTCTCACACTTAGAGAAGCACCAATCTCCTATATGGCTTATACTGCCCGGCAGATATATCTTCTTAAGGGAATTGCAGCATAAGAATACCTTTCTGTCTATCTCGGATATCTCTGTATGTTCTCTTAGATCAAGGATTGCTCCGTTGCCCTGATAGGCAGTTATGATGAGATTGCCTCCACCGTCCTTACACTCACTGCATATTAAGTTATATCCGTCCTTTTCTATGATCATTGATCCGTATATAAGCTCTTCCTTAACCGGTTACATCAATATAACACTCTTATCATTACACAAGTATCTCCGATATCTCCCGTCTTAAGCTCTCCTTCCTGTCTCCTACCATGAGCAGGGCATTGTACTTCTCATAAGTATCCGAACCGAATGTGGCAAAAAATTGTGCACTGTCCTTATTAAGGGTAAGCTCTGTTACAAGCAGCAGCATCTCATTGGATTCTTCTCCGAATATATCAGCCATGGCTGCGAAGAGATGATCCATACGTTCCTGTTCGCTGCCTACTCTCTCCTTAAGCTTAGCTATCCTGCCGTTATAGAAGGACTTAACCTCATCTGCCGTATTAAGCCCGCCATTCTCCCCATGTTCAGACATAACAGCCTGCATGGTATCACTTACCAGATCCTTATAGAATGCGATCTTAGCCTTCTCCCTTGCCTTATCCGCAGAGGTAAGGTTCCCCGCCTTCTTCTTAACATTTATTATCTTCTCCGATGCCTCTGTAAGCTTACCTGCATATGCCCTTACATCCTCTTCTTCACCGGATGTAAGCTTCATAACAGAACCTCTTACCTCCTTAAGGACATCCGAATTTCGCATTATATCCTTAGTCTCTGCCTTTATCACATCAGCTAACAGCCCTGTAAGTGCCAGCCTCTCATCGACAGATGCAGCCCTTGCTTCACCTGCAAAGCGCTCATCCGTTCTGCCCGTGAATATGGCTTCCACATCATACTTTTTCTTATACTTATTGTACAGCTCATAGTAGGCTGTAAATTCCCTTACTATGGTCTCATTCCTGATATACTGACCTACCAAGCTCTCCGATACCTTCTTATCACTCTCCTCATAGAGCTTAAGCATATCCGAGAGATCCTCCCATCCTCTTGCCGTTACATAGTTCTTGCCGAAGGCTGTAGTCTCCACTCCATAGAAGTATTCCCTGTTGGAATCAAGGAAGTTAAGTATCGCTCCGTGCAGAGATACCTCGGATGCATATCTTTTCCATGCCGGATAGTCTGCTTCCACCTCCAGCACTTTAAGTCTGTCAAGTGTCACCACATCGAATTCCCTGACCGCCTTATTGAATTCAGGCGGATTGCCCGCAGTGACTATGACCCAGCCCTCGGGTACAGTATGCTTGCCGAAGACCTTGTACTGAAGGAACTGAAGCATCGAAGGGTAGAGGGTCTCGGATACACAGTTTATCTCATCCAAGAAAAGGATTCCCTCTCTTACTCCGCTTTCCTCCATGGTATCGTATATTGAGGCGATTATCTCACTCATGGTGTATTCCGATACACTGTATGCGGTTTTGTCGTACTCCTTTTCCTTAATGAAGGGAAGACCAAGCGCCGACTGCCTCGTATGATGTGTCATGGAATAGCTTACAAGGGCGATATTGAGCTCGGATGCTATCTGGCTCATGATGGCGGTCTTACCTATTCCGGACGCACCGAGTAAGAATACCGGACGCTGCCTTACGACAGGTATCCTGTAATCCCCGTATTCATCCTTCTTAAGATATAACTCCACCGTATCCTTGATATAATCCTTAGCCTCTGCTATGTTCATTCCGTATCCTCCATCACTACCTTAATAGCCCATCCCGGCACCGGCATCCTGTATTCGTCCTCACTGTCGAAGACGAAGAGTGTATCATAATCCGGCGGACTCTCCGGATATATCCCATATCCGTCGGTAAAATATATCAGCCCCTTAAGATTGTGTATCTTATTATCTCTCTTAAGCTCATCCACATAGGCAAACACGGGTCTGTAATCCGTAGCCCCGTAGCCTCTTATATGGAAGTTCTTCGATACTTCCTTAAGCTCGTTCTTAGACTCTATCACCGTATCCGATGTGACACGCGCGTCACATTGTACTATGTGAATATTCAGTTTCTCTGACAGGGAGACAGACTTGGATAATATATCATATGTCCGTTCAAGGAAGCCCTCAACCTTATTCCCTCTTACGGAAGCCGATGTGTCTATGGCTATCACAAAATCCCTTATACGCTTCTCCTCCGCATACTCAAGGGGCTCTATAAGGGGCATGTTGCCGTAGTTACTTAGGCCGTACATATAGTATATATAATCGAACTCATCCGGATTGACACGTATCTCCTCACTCATTATGGCGAATCTGCTAAGGATGGCGTCATAATCATAGCGCTTCTTCGTACTCTCCTTAAGATTAGCCAGTATGGTCTCTGACCCCGTTATATCCTTGGAAAAAGACTTAAGCTCTGCCTTTACACGCTCCGCGAGCTTCTTCCAGTCCTCGCCTGTAAGTATCTCCCTTGGCTCATCCTTATAGCTTATCCTTGGTCTGTGGGTATCGAATGCGAAGAGCTTCGCATACTTTTCTTCCGAATCCTTAGATATACCTCCCACCATGAATTCCCTGTAGATAGCCTCTGCCGTAAGAACCGGAACCCACTTCGCCAGACGGTTAAGTATTATCCTCTCCTCGCCGTCCCTAAGAAGCGCAGATTCCGGTATATCCATACTAAGGATCATATTCTCCACTGCGATATCCGTTGCTATATTCCAGTACTTCTCCTCAGTCTTGTCGAATCTGTACGGATGAAGCAGTATACCGTGCAGGAGTATGTGCAGAAGCAGTCTAAGAACATATGCCGATTCTTCCATATAGTCGGCAAGCAGTACATAAGGATCATATATAAGGCTTTTCCCGTCGAAGACATAACCCCTTGTTCCCGTAACACTCCTGAATCCCACCTTGGAAAGCGCCGTATCGAAGAACCGGAGTCTGACAGTGATCGTATCTCTTGCAAGACTTAATACTCTACCCGCGTATTCTGTTATCGTCCTCTCATCTGTCATCACATTCTCCGGCCGGTACTACTACTGCCCTTGTCGATAGCAGGCCTCTTCTAGTCCTCATTGTATGTCTTAAGGAAGATATCTCTGGCTATTACATATATGTCAGAGGGATCATCGGCTCTGACTGCCAGATAGTCGCCCTCTGTTCCCAGATAGTACTTGTCCGGGTCCCACATGGTGAATACCTTGACCCTGTGATCGAGCTCCCTTGCATAGATGCCTGCTCCACCCGTTGCGACACAGGCGTCGGCAAAGGGTAAGAGGCTTATCCTTTCCCCCGTCAGTGTATTAGTGACCTTGGGCGAATAATCGGAAGGGTAGACATATTCATTGTCCGACAGTCTGTATCCGGAATTGAACTTATCCCTGCTCGTAGGATGTATCTCACCGTCCACGCCTATGATTATGACAAGATTGTCATCTATCGTAACATCCACATCTCCCTCAAGAGTTCTTATCATTATCTCTGTTCCGACAGGTGCAAGCTCCGGTCCGTCCACGTATCCTACCGTCACCTCATGCTTGGTATAGTGCTTCAGCTTCGACATATCTTCCACATGCTCGCCTGCATAGATTATCTGCGTATTATCGAAGTACGACTGCATCCTCTCATCCAGGAAACGCTCAATGTCTTCACTCTCATAGGCTATACCGCCCTGTATCAGCAGATCCTTCTTAAGCATTCCTCCGGCCTTCACCAGATGACCGCCGCCACCGCCGTATCCTTTAGCAATATAATCAGCCATCTCGCTGGCCTTGACTTCCTTGATACAGCTTCTTACGGATATCTTGACTCCGAAGGGCAGTATACTGTATACGAGACTTGTATGAACCGTATCAACCTCCAAAAGCATATCGCTTATGATCCCTAAGATATTGGGATCACAGGGTCTGGCCTCAACTATCGCATACAATTCCTTCTCATTATAGTGGGCATTCTTAAGCGCATCTCCGGCTATCACAAGCTCGTCTCTGGATATATTGGAATTCCTGAAAAGGATGATATCGGAACTGCTTGGCTTGGCATAATCCCTCAGATCCTTATCGGATGGATGTGATATCTCGGTGAAGCCGCATAGTAAAGTGCCGTGGCAAGGTTCTCATCTTCATTGATATCTATGCCCTCCTTGGTCAGAAGCTCATACATGACGGTAGCGCAGGAGCCGTAATTACTCCTTACCTCCGACAATTCGGGAAGCTCACCCGATACCTGATGATGGTCTATCACCGCTACATTGTAGGCATCGAACTTCGTCACATTGCTCTCACCGTACTGGCAGTCCACGGTTATGAGAAGCTCAGGCTTATCAAGCTCTCTTACAAACTCCGCGGGGATACCCAGCATGTCCCTCATGAGCACCAGGTTACTCTTGCCTATCTCGGCTCTTCCGCCGTAGATGAATCTCGCCTTTTTACCCTGTCTGTCCAGATACCACTTAAGTGCATAACCGCTTGCCAATGCATCCGCATCCGGATTGTCGTGGCACTGTATGACAATATCGTCATATCTGTCAAAATCTCCCAGAACTAATGACATATAACTCTCCTTTCACGCTACTCCTCTTCACATATGATGACTGATCCTGTTCATGATACGCTGTCACTTCCTGACAACGGGGAATTCAAAGTATGTATCGGGATATGGCTCATCCTCCAGAGTAAAATGCCACCACTCGCAGTCTATCGGCACAAATCCGTTCTGCAGCATCAGATCCCTTAGTACCATCCTGTTGGAATACTGCTCTTCGGTGATCCCCTTATAATCCGGATGGGACACCTCACTGAAGAAGTCGAAGGGGCTTCCCATATCAAGCTCCTTGCCACTCTTCATATCAAGCAATGTAAGGTCGATCGTGCTTCCCCTGCTGTGACTTGACTTGCCGGCTATATAGCCCTTCTTAAAAAGCTCCTGCTTCGTCTTGCGCCAATACAGCTTTGCGACGTCGACAAATCCCTCCTGAAACTCGTGCACGATGTTGTTGTGCTCATCGTAACACTCCGGGAAGATCGCGACCTTCTCGTCATTGCACAGGCACTTCACCGTCTCTTTGAACGTGGTGACCCCCCGCGCGTCGTGATAGACCGGGATCGTATCGGCCTGGTTGAAGATCAGCACCGCGAGCGGCGTGATCATATGGCTGAACAGCCGGAAAAACCAGCGGATATACCGCGGTTTCCCGGACCAGAAATCCTGATACGCGTAATCCGCCACTTCCTCTTTGTGCATCATCTCCCCGATGCACCAGGTCTTGTGCGGTCCCGGCGTATACAGCTCCGTCGCGATCGGCCCGTACATCTGGCAGTGGTTGCCTGCAATCACGCAGGCCCCCTCCGGAAGATTCTCCACGCCGACCAGCCGGTACTTCGGCGAAAAC
>CAJONG010000089.1 GCA_905235845.1 uncultured Lachnospiraceae bacterium | reverse complement strand
ATGCCATTCTGGGTACATTGTATGTATCAGCCTGACGCCATACGTTCTCTGACTGAGGCTCAACACCGCCCTTGGCACAGAACACGCCCACAGCACCGTCAAGTACTCGAAGCGAACGCTCAACTTCCACAGTGAAGTCTACGTGTCCGGGAGTATCAATGATATTGATACGATGCTCTAAAGCGCCTGCCTTAGGCTTGCAGTGATCCTGCAATGTCCAGTGACATGTTGTGGCTGCTGATGTAATGGTGATACCTCTCTCCTGCTCCTGCTCCATCCAGTCCATGGTAGCCGAGCCGTCATGAGTCTCACCAATCTTATGATTGACACCGGTATAATATAGGATTCGCTCTGTCGTGGTGGTCTTACCCGCATCAATATGAGCCATGATACCTATATTCCTGGTCCTATCTAATGGATATTCTCTTCCAGCCAAGGTTATTTCCTCCTATATTAGTACTAGAAACGGTAGTGAGCAAACGCCTTGTTTGCTTCTGCCATCTTATGCATATCTTCTTTTCTCTTGACTGCTGCGCCTGTGTTGTTGGCTGCGTCAAGGATCTCGCCTGCAAGTCTCTCTTCCATTGTCTTCTCGCCTCTCTTACGTGAGAACATTGTAAGCCAACGAAGAGCGAGCGCCTGGCGTCTCTCAGGCCTTACCTCGATAGGTACCTGATATGTGGCACCACCGATACGTCTTGCCTTAACCTCAAGCATGGGCATGATATTGTTCATTGCCTCATCGAATACCTCAAGGGCAGGCTTGCCGGCCTTCTCTTCTACTCTGCTGAATGCACCATATACGATCTTCTGAGCGACACCCTTCTTACCGTCAAGCATGATATTGTTGATAAGCTTGGTTACGACCTTGTTATCGTATAAAGGATCAGCGAGTACATCTCTTTTCTGAATATGTCCTTTACGTGGCACGATTCTTCCCTCCTTAATCATTATAATTAATTCATCGGTACTCACATCGTCTTATAGACTACTAACTGTGTACGTGTCTTCTATCTGTAAACCGGATTTCCAACACTTAATTAGCTGTGGTACAAAAAATTGCCCGACTCTAAGTCATTCTCCCCTTAAGCATACCTATGCCCGGGGCGAACCATTCAAAGCTTATTACTTCGATTCCTTAGGTCTCTTTGCGCCGTACTTGGATCTGGCCTGCTTACGGTTAGCTACACCGGCTGTATCGAGAGTACCACGGATGATGTGATATCTTGTACCGGGCAGATCCTTAACTCTTCCGCCACGAATAAGTACAACACTATGCTCCTGAAGATTGTGGCCTTCACCGGGAATGTAGCTTGTTACTTCCATTCCGTTAGAAAGACGTACTCTGGCGATCTTACGAAGAGCTGAGTTAGGCTTCTTGGGGGTTGCTGTCTTAACAGCCGTGCACACACCACGCTTCTGAGGAGAAGACGCATCGATACTTCTCTTATGTAAAGAGTTGTATGTCTTCTGCAGAGCGGGAGCTGTAGACTTCTTAACTCCGGCCTGACGACCCTTTCTTACTAACTGGTTAAATGTTGGCATTCGGTTTCACCTCCTATATATAGTACTATGCGTTTTTAGGCACACAAAACGGCACGCCCTTTACGCATGCCGTTATAGTATATTTCCATTATGAACCTTTGTCAAGAAGTTTTTTCAGTGTTAGTCAGTGTTCGTCAGCTCTGTTCGTCAACTCCAAAAATCTTATACAACCTTATACAATCCTTTACAACTTTTTCACCCGCATATTTCTATGAAACCTAATGATCATACCGATGCACGTTTCAGGTTTTTTTGAAGCCCCGCATCATAGGATTTTTTTATGCATCATTGACATTTTATCGTAGCTGCGATAAAATTCAATCATGAATAAGGATATCGAATTATATGAGAGATTACAGGCATATAACCTCAACCTGCACCTGTTAAGCAAGCGCTCCGGAGTGGCCTACTCTACTGTATATAATCTGTTCACGGGCAGGAAGGATATCGGCGATGCCACTTCCGACAGTTTATATAGGATCGCACGTTTTCTGGGAATGACTATGGATGAGCTGTACCACAGCCTTGAACATAATGACAGGATGGATGGGCGACTGTTTCCTGACTTTTTACTTATGTGGGGGGACGAAGTCATCAGTTCAGTACAGGTCGGAGACACTGATGTTCACATTGATCGTTTCATCCTTCATCCGGTCAAGCAGATATTTTATGCCGATACTGTTTCGCACTTTGAATTCGGAGAGATACTGCGCCGCAGATGTTGGGATGAGAACAGACCTGATATGAAGACTCTTCTTGGCATGATAGGTCTTAATGAATTCAATCCATACGAGATATGTAAGAAAACTCACGGCAAGATGGTTCAGGACATGACCTGGTTCAAATTCGAAGGAGAGACCCTCACATATGCAGAACTGACGAGGAGAAAAGATGCTTGATATCCGCACACCTTGACCGGCAGACCTCTCCGCCATCAATACTCATCCATGAAATTATGCCGGACCCCGTCCTTCTTATACTCTATAACAGTATCCAGATTGACATTCTCAACACTCTTAAATATATTCGACTCGATATAAGGATTGGTCTTCTTAAGCTCTGCTATAAGTTTCTTGGTCTCTAAGCGCTTGGACGATGTTGTCCCGTCCTCATGACAGGTCGTGCATGTGTCCGTGAAATGGCATGCGCACTGAAGAAAATGCAGATCGTTATAGTCACGCCACGCACAGATATCGGCTTCCCTTACAAGATACAGAGGTCTTATGAGCTCCATCCCCTCGAAATTGGTACTGTGAAGCTTAGGCATCATGGTCTGTATCTGGGCGCCGTGAAGCATCCCCATAAGTATGGTCTCAATTACATCGTCGTAATGATGACCCAGCGCGATCTTATTACATCCCAGTTCCTTTGCCTTGCTGTACAGATAGCCGCGTCTCATCCTCGCGCATAAGTAGCACGGATTCTTATCCACTGTATCTACGGTATCGAATATCGTGCTCTCAAATATCGTGATCGGAATCCCAAGCGCCCTCGCATTACTCTCAATAAGCTCGCGGTTAGCCTTATTGTATCCCGGATCCATCACAAGGAATGTAAGGTCAAAATCGACCTGTCTGTGTCGCTTTATCTCCTGGAACAGCTTCGCCATCAGCATGGAATCCTTGCCGCCTGATATGCATACCGCGATATGATCCCCCTCTTTGATAAGCCCGTAGGTCTTACACGCCTTGGCAAAAGGAGAGAAAAGCTGCTTATGGAACTTCTTCTGTATACTCTCTTCCGCCTTCTTCTGCTTCTGCTCCCTGTCGCTGTCACTGCTTACACTCGCTCTCACATAACCTACATATCCGTCAGTAAGGCTGTAACAGTCCCTGTCCTTAAGGTAAGGAGCAGTATCATCTATCTCACGTGACCTGCGCCCGATCTCGCAGTAGAAGATTAGTTTCTTATCTTCGGCTATCCCGGCAAGAATATCACTGCGTTCAAGATCATCTATATATATGTTGACCGCTCCCGGGATCATCCCGTACGAAGTCAGTCCCTCATCTCTTATATCTATGAGCAAATACGAACCCTCCGGCAGAGAGCACAGCTCACCATATGTTATTTCTTTCATCGTCTGATGCCTCTTCGCAATCTGCACGCCATCAACAACCATTGCCTTCTGCACCGACATGGCCTGTACCGGAACGGTCAGCCTCGCCCTATCTCTGCATCCATCGCTGCATTGATCTCATCTTCGCAGTCCGCCATAGCTTTAAGCGTCATCTCAAGAAGCTTATCCAGTTCCCATCCGAGCTGCATAGCACCTCTCTCGATTACTTCTCTTGAACATCCTGCGGCAAAGCCTTTGCTCTTATACTTCTTCTTAAGAGATTTAAGCTCCATATCCTTAGTGCTCTTAGAAGGCCTCATAAGCGCAGCCGCCCATATAAGGCCGGTCAGTTCATCTGCCGCGAAGAGCACCTTCTCCATCTCATGCACCGGCTCCACATCTATGGTCACACCGCAGGGTACAGTGATCCCATATCCATGCGAACATACGGAATGGATAATGTCATCATCGACCCCACCCTTCTTAAGCAGTTCCGGTGCCTTTAAGCAGTGCTCGTCAGGATACAGTTCAAAATCAATGTCATGGAGCAGACCGACTATGCCCCAGTGTTCCTGCTCATCGGCATAACCGAGTTCCTTCGCGTACCATTTCATCACAGCCTCCACCGTAAGCGAGTGCTGTATATGGAACGGATCCTTATTATATTCCTTCAGCAGTTTCAGCGCATCATCTCTTGTTATCATAGTATCTTTTACCTCCGTTTCGACTATTATATCACGAACTGTCCTGTCAAGTCCTTCTAACCTGATATGCTGCCTACGAAGCGCTCACATACTGGCTCATATAGAGATCATAGTAAGCACCCCTATCCGCCATAAGGCTCTCATGGTTGCCTTCCTCCAGTATACCCCCGTCATCAATAACGAATATCCTGTCGGCATTCCTTATGGTCGATAGTCTGTGAGCCACGACAAACGAGGTCCTCTCCTTAAGTATCTCGCCTATGCCCTGCTGTACCAGTATCTCTGTACCAGTATCGATGCTCGAAGTCGCCTCGTCAAGTATGAGTATCTTGGGATCCGTAAGCAAGGTCCTGGCAAAGGCCACAAGCTGTCTCTGACCGTTAGACAATCCGCCTCCGCGCTCTGTGATGACCGTGTCATACCCCTCCTTTAGCTTCTCTATGAAGTCATGCGCATGAACCGCCTTGGCAGCCTTAATCATCTCCTCATCAGTGGCATCAGGCCTTCCGTACTTGATATTGTCACGCAGAGTCCCTGAGAATAAGTAATTATCCTGTGTCATTATGCCAAGCTGTCTCCTGAGCGATCTTATCGTCACCCTGCTTATATCTTTACCGTCTATCAGTACCCTGCCGCTTTTGACATCATAGAAGCGGCTTATGAGGCTTACGATCGTTGTCTTGCCCGCACCTGTCGGGCCTACCAATGCGATAGTCTCACCCTTTTTTACCTTAAAGTTCACATCATGCAATATGTCCACATCGGGCTCATCGGGATAGGCAAAATCAACGTGCTCAAACTCTACCGTTCCCTCGATCGAACCGATATCCGAAGCCGTATCTCCGTCCTTGACAAGCGGTGTCATATCCATGATCTCATACACCCTCTCAGCCGATGCGATATTGGTGATGAGCTTGTTATAATAATTCGCCAGATTCCTGATTGGACCGAAGAACATGCCAAGGTAGAGTGCAAACGCAGACAGAGTACCTATGGACTCGGCATGAAATCCAAGCCTTGTGACCGCCAGATAATAGAGCGTAGCGGTTCCGAGTCCTCCCGCTATCTCTATTGTCGGACTGTAAATATCCGTCACAAGTATCGCCGACTTAAATGCGTCGATAACTTCATCCACGATGTCGCAGAATTCCTTATGAGCCTCATCCTGCGCGTTAAAGCTCTGTATGACTGACACGCCCTCTATCCCTTCATGAATAAAAGCAGCCATATTGGAATCCTTCTTCTTCCACTTCTGCCATCTTTTGTGTGCGATGATCTCGCAGAAATAAAGTCCGAGTATGATTATCGGGATCGCAACCGCCGCAGACAGTGTAAGTAACGGGCTCTTGATGATCATGACAGTAAGTATCACTACAAGACTTATGACCTCAGGTGCTAATGTCGTAACGGTGCTTGTCAGTACATCCTTAAGTGAATTGACATCGCCCGTGACCCTTGCCAGTATCTTGCCCGCCGGCCTCTGGTCAAAGAAATCCACTCCTAACTCCTGAATATGGACGTAGAGCTTCCTTCTGATACCCAGTATCATGTCATTACTTATGACCGCCATGATCCGTCTCCAGATCCTTGAAGCCACATAATAGACAGCAGCCATCCCGGCCATGATCCCTGCCCATATGAACAGCCCGTGTTCATCCCTCTTATATATCTCGTCATCTATTATCTTCTCAACTAACAGAGGCGAAGCCGTGGATATACCTACGGTCAGTATGATGAGTACCGTGACGATCGCGATCTTGCCCCTGTATTCCAGGAGATTGGCAAAGAGTCTCTTAAGCACGTCGAGCTTAAGTGTCTCATTCAGTTCTTCGTCTTCTCTTGTTGTATTTATAGCCATATTTCCTTCTCTCCCTATTCATTCACGGCCAGAGCATTACGGTAGTCACCGTACTGGGCCTCATAGGTCGCATAATATGCACCCTTCTTACTTATAAGCTCAGAGTGAGTCCCTCTCTCTTTTATCCTGCCGTCTTCCAGCACTATTATCTCGTCCGCATCCTTAACGGATGATATCCTGTGTCCTATTATGATCTTGCTCATATCCTTCCTGTCGGCGATCTCCTTCTGGATATCCGCCTCAGTCTCGGTATCGAGCGCTGATGTCGAATCGTCCAGGATCAGCAGATCCGCCTTCTTGGCTAAGGCTCTCGCGATCGTAAGCCTCTGCTTCTGACCGCCGGATAAGCCTATGCCTCTCTCACCGATGACCGCATCATATCCGTCCGTGATCTTCTCCACGAAGTCCCTCGCATGCGCCATCCTGATCGCATCCTTAACCGTCCGCTCACTCATCGACGCCTTATGTCCCAGCCTCACATTCTCCGTGATAGTATCCGAGAAAAGGAACACGTCCTGAGTCACGACCGAACTGTAAGCCCTCACATCCGCAAGCGCCATATCCCTTATATCCCTGCCGCCGATCTTTATCCTTCCTCCTGTCACATCATAGAACCGCTCTATCAGATTGACCACGGTACTCTTGCCAGCACCCGTAGCTCCCATGATACCGAGGGTCCTGCCCTTACCCAGAGTGAAGCTTACATCATCCAGTATCTTCTTGCCGTCCATAACAAAGCTTACATTTTCAAAAACAAGGGCGCCTGAGTCTTCATCATCCGATGCTTTGTTGTCCGCCCGGGGCGACTCTATCTCGACCTCGGTATTTAAGATCTTCTTCATCTTCTTATATCCCGCGATACCCTGAGATATGAGTGAGAGCATCCAGCCCAGGTTCTCAATGGGCCATACGATGGCCAGTGAATATGACACGAATGCCACAAGCGTTCCGTAAGTGATGATCCCTCTTATCGCTGCGATGCCTCCTATGAGTATCACGCTGGCCTGCATGATCTTTGGTATAAATGCAAGCATAGGATCCGTGTCTGCCAGGTCAATCGCAAACTTCTTGTTGGCATCACCGTAAGCGATGTTCTTTTGATCGAACTTATCCATCTCAGTGCCTTCAGCCGAGAACGCCTTGACCGTGCGCACGCCCGATATGTTCTCCTCAACCACCTTCGTAAGCTCAGCATTTTTTTCACTGATCTCGTCATAGTCCTTACCGAGCTTCTTCTCCAAGTGAAGCGCACAGTATGCAAGAGGCGGCATGAATATGAGCGGCACGATGCTTAACTTCACATTGAGCTTAAGCATGCATATGACCACTCCGATGAAATACACCGTAGCCTCGGTAAAGAGCATTCCCACGAAGCCCGTCAGATCCCAGACCATACCGGCATCCTCCCTGACTCTTGCCATCAGCTCACCCGTGTTGTTCTTATCAAAGAATCCCTTGTGCAGCTTAAATATGTGCCTCATCAGATCCTTCCTCAGCCCCATGGCCACATAACAGCCCGACATGTCACACAGGATCTCTTTGACATACTGAAAGGCTGCCCTTGTAAAACCGGCCGCGATATAGAGCATTATGTCTCTCTTAAATATCGCCATATCCCTGCCGACTATCACATCATCCACCATGGACAGCGTGATAAAAGGTATAAGGATATCCACGACCGTACTTCCTATGAGGCACGTCCCACCTATTAAATATCTCCATTTATTCTTCCAAATATACTTCTTCATATTAGTCCACCATGCCGAGCCCATTGTGCGAGGCTCGCGATGCGAAATTCAGATTCGCCGATGCGATAAGGCGATTTGGGTTCGGCACAAATCGCTGTGTGAAAAATATGATATCAATCATATTTTTCACACTAATCACCATTTTAAGCACAACAATGAATCTCTCAAACAAAAAAACGACAGGATCAGGAGATCCTACCGCCTGTAAGTTAAGTAATGCCCTGTCTGCGCAGTCCAAGGTATAAAAAAGGCGTGGTCTCCATTACCGTCACCACGCCAAAAACACACGTAAGTCAATACTACTTCGCACTACCTGACGAGGTAACCACAACCAAATCTTTAACTACTGCATTATTTCTCATTTTTATCATCATGCTTACCTCCTTTCCATATCGTACATCAATGTAAGTATCTACTACATTATTCCAAAAGATTCACTTTGTCAACACCCAAAATGCGGATAGATAACAGGGTGATTACAGGACATTGAACCAGGTTGGCGTTCCGCCAACCCTACAAAAGCACCAATGGTGCTTTTGTTAATCAGGTTTAAGTCGGGATAACAGGACGTTGAACCAGGTTGGCGTTCCGCCAACCCTACAAAAGCACCAATGGTGCTTTTGTTAATCAGGTTTAAGTCAGGATGTT
>CAJONG010000088.1 GCA_905235845.1 uncultured Lachnospiraceae bacterium | reverse complement strand
GGTGACGGACAGAGTACCCCCGCAGGAGACGGCCTCGACTATCAGGAATCGCCTATTACCATAGCACAGGCCGGTACGGGCTTAAGAGATGCAAGTACCGATCCGAGTAATGTGGATTATATGCCCACAGTAGATCCGTTGTCTTTAATAGATGGTTCGGATGTGGTGGCCAAGACTATCGTAGTGGGTGGAAGAGCGGTGCTTTTCCTTAATCCCGATGTAACAGTGCATCAGGGCGTAGTCACCAATACCAATTACGTGAATGGTGTACCCGATGTGACTGACAGTGAGAATGATAATGTTACCGTGGAGGATGATAATCCGGTTATCTATGATTCGGGAAAAGGCGGATATCTGCCTAAGTATACAGAAGTTAACGGCAAGATCGCCATGCAGGCGTACTATGCTAACCGTAAGATGTCAGATTATACCATCCCGGATTATATAACGGATATTGGAGATTTTGCTTTTGCCAGAAGCAATCTTACCTCCATTGCGATACCTGAAGGTGTCACTCATATCGGATACGGTGCATTTTACCATTGTGATGATCTTGGGGACGTAAGTATACCTTCGACTGTGACGGATATAGATGGATACGCTTTTGACAATACACCATATATCAATAACTTTAAGAGCAACGTATCCGGCGGAGACTATCTGATAGTGGGTGATGGCATATTGCTTGCCTACGGCGGAAGTGATTCCGTTATAAGTATACCTGAGGGTGTTAAGAAGATTGCTCCCGGTGTGTTCATGGATAATACTGTGCTTACATCCGTAAGCCTGCCGTCGTCCCTTACGGATGTGGGAGAGGATGCATTCAGGGGATGTAAGAATCTCTCAAGTGTAACAGGTGGCGATAATGTTGTTCATATCGGTGACAGGGCATATATGAACTGTCCTTTGTCCGCACTGACTATTCCGGGCAGTGTTGAGAGCATCGGACTTCGTGCGATAGACTATACAGATACAGGCAAAGCAGACAATACCAAGGTCGTTGTATTTAACGGTGCGACACTTCCTTCTCTTACAAGCGATACTACAAGTGCAAGACTTGAGAACGATGCTTACAGACAGGATGCCTTATATAATGTACTTTTTGCTGTTGTTCCAAGCAGTGTGGAGGACTTCTCCGGTACTGTACTTGATGAACATGGTCTTGGATTCTCCGGTGTGATACTTAGCAAAGAGCTTGACCCAAGCGGAGCCGAGACAGGCAATATGACAGTCCGGGCTAACAGGATATTCAGTGATGAGATACTTGATTCCCTGCCACAGACCATATCGATACAGGGTTCTACTTATAATATCAAGGGACTTGATGCCATAGAGCCTGCTCCCAATCCGGCATATTCCACAGAGAGTAATGCACAGGTACGTACCGTATATAATGGTATCCCGATAGACGGCTATATGGCCAGATTCACCGAGACAGAGAACGTCGGAACTCTTAATATCGTGCCGGACAGTGGCGTGGCATCTGAGATTAAGGGATTATATTCGGAGCTTTTCGGTGCTGACAACACGCCGGAGATAGCAGGATACGATATCACCCTTAAGGATAAGAGTGAGACGGTTCCGATCACGAGGTTCGGCAAGTCCGAGCTTACAGTGACCATGCCGATACCTATAGGCGTAGAGGGCAGTACTTATCATGTAATATGTGTGGATGAGGACGGACAGCTTGAAGAAGTCTCTACTACGGTAGATGATGAAGATAAGTCGATAAGCTTTACCACCAATCATTTAAGTCACTTCGGTATATATGCTACGGACGGGGATACAGGACGTTCTATCCTTCGTAACGGTCAGACCGTTCGTAATTATAAGCTTGATGATTCGCCGAATACCGGTGATCACAGTGTTAATGTAAGATATGTGATTGCCTTCTTAGTTGCATGTATCGGTTTATTCTTAGTAATATATAAGAAAAAGAGCATCATCTGATAAGTCAATTCCTGCATATACTGTTTGCAGAACAATTATTAAAATATCTATAACGTAACATATAAGTGAAAGCCGCAGCAATCATGTTTCAAACAATCAGCCGGCAGCACTTAGTGAATACATTGACCGAATAGTCGATTTCGAGGACCCGTTCAAGGAGCGAAGCGACGCGTTCCGCAGAAATCGACGTGTATATGAGGTCAATGCATGAACTTAGTGCAGTCCGAGCGTTTGAAATATGATTGCTGCGGCTTTCACGATTATTTAGCGTTATGCAAGCAGTATATGCAGGAATTGACGTTTATGAGGTGAATTGATATTGATAAATTTTTAATAAAGCTAGTGACAAATCGACAGGATAATGTATAATAGTCAATGGAACTTTATAAGTTGATTTATTATACAAAGCGAGGTAATGAAAATGGCAAACATTGATCTTAGCAAGTATGGCATCACAGGTGCCACAGAGATCGTCTACAATCCCTCTTACGAGTTTCTGTACGAAGAGGAGATGAAGCCCGAGCTTACTGGCTTCGACAAGGGTGTTAACACGGAGCTTGACGCTGTCAACGTTATGACAGGTATCTACACAGGCCGTTCACCCAAAGATAAGTACATCGTTATGGATGCTAACTCTAAGGACACTGTATGGTGGACATCCGATGAGTACAAGAACGATAACCATCCCATGAGCGAGGAAGTATGGAATACGGTTAAGGATCTTGCCAAGAAGGAGCTTTCTAATAAGAGACTCTTCGTGGTTGATGCTTTCTGCGGAGCCAACAAGGACACAAGAATGGCTGTCCGCTTCATCGTTGAGGTTGCATGGCAGGCACATTTCATCAAGAATATGTTCATCCAGCCTACAGCAGATGAGGTAGCAAGCTTTGAGCCTGATTTCGTTGTATACAATGCTTCTAAGGCTAAGGTTGAGAACTACAAGGAGTTTGGTCTTAACTCTGAGACATGCGTAGCTTTCAATATCACAAGCCGTGAGCAGGTTATCATCAATACATGGTATGGCGGCGAGATGAAGAAGGGTATGTTCTCTATGATGAACTATTACCTTCCTCTTAAGGGTATTGCTGCTATGCACTGCTCAGCCAACACAGATATGCAGGGTAAGAACACTGCTATCTTCTTCGGTCTTTCAGGAACAGGTAAGACCACACTTTCTACAGATCCCAAGAGACTTCTTATCGGTGATGATGAGCATGGTTGGGATGACAACGGCGTGTTCAACTTCGAGGGCGGCTGCTATGCCAAGGTTATCAACCTCGATAAGGATTCAGAGCCCGATATCTACAACGCTATCAAGAGAGATGCACTCCTTGAGAACGTAACAGTTGATGCTAACGGTAAGATCGATTTTGCTGATAAGTCAGTGACAGAGAATACCCGTGTATCTTATCCCATCAACCATATTAAGAATATCGTACTTAACGTTAATCCTACATCTTCAGGTCCTGCTGCGCAGAATGTTATCTTCCTCTCAGCCGATGCGTTCGGAGTACTTCCTCCCGTATCTATACTTACACCTGAGCAGACACAGTACTACTTCCTGTCAGGCTTCACAGCTAAGCTTGCAGGTACGGAGAGAGGCATCACAGAGCCCACTCCTACATTCTCAGCATGCTTCGGTCAGGCATTCCTTGAGCTTCATCCTACCAAGTACGGCGAGGAACTCGTTAAGAAGATGCAGAAGAGCGGTGCCAAGGCTTATCTTGTTAATACAGGCTGGAACGGCACAGGCAAGAGAATCTCAATCAAGGATACAAGAGGTATCATTGATGCCATCCTTAACGGTGACGTTAATAAGGCAGAGACCAAGAAGATCCCGATCTTCGACTTCGAGGTTCCTACAAGCCTTCCCGGCGTAGATCCTGCTATCCTTGATCCTCGTGATACATATGCTGATGCATCAGAGTGGGAGACAAAGGCTAAGGATCTTGCTGACAGATTCATCAAGAACTTCAAGAAGTATGAGGGCAATGACGCAGGTAAGGCACTTGTTGCTGCTGGCCCCAAGCTTTGATAGTAGGTCTTAACAGACTATAATATGCATTATAAGGCGAGTCCTTCGGGACTCGCTTTTATATTTGACAATCATGGTATAATTGTATACAATGATATCTGTAATGCAATCATGAAAGGATGACAATTTCAGATGAACAGCGAATTTAAGGGTTTTGAGAGCAGACCCGTCACAATGAATGAGAATAATAACCTGCTTCAGATTGAGGAGCATATGTATATATTGGACGATGTGGAGAAGCCCAATGTGTTCCGTAATATGTTCCCTTATTCGGAGATACCCAAGATTCCCTTCAATGACAGGATAGTTCCTCATCATATGCCCAAGGACATATGGATCACGGACACTACATTCAGGGACGGTCAGCAGTCAAGAGCCCCTTATTCTACAGAACAGATAGTCACTATATATGATTATCTCCATAAGCTCGGCGGCCCCAATGGTATGATCAGAGCATCGGAATTCTTCCTTTACAGCAAGAAGGACAGAGATGCTGTTGTAAAGTGTATGGAGAGAGGCTATGAGTTCCCCGAGGTTACAAGCTGGATTAGGGCCAATAAGGAGGATTTTAAGCTTGTTAAAGAGCTTGGCATGCCTGAGACCGGTATACTTGTAAGCTGTTCGGACTATCATATCTTCCTTAAGCTTAAGATGAACAGACGACAGGCGATGGACCACTATTTAAGCGTCGTAAGAGACTGTCTTGAAGAGGGGATAAGCGTAAGATGTCATCTGGAAGACATTACAAGAGCTGATATATACGGTTATGTCGTTCCCTTCTGTCTTGAGCTTATGAAGCTTATGGATGAATACAAGATACCCATCAAGATTAGAGCCTGCGACACAATGGGTTACGGTGTCAATTATCCCGGTGCGGTCATACCGAGATCCGTTCAGGGTATCATATATGCGATAAGAACACATGCGGGTGTACCGAGTGAGCTTATTGAGTGGCACGGACACAATGATTTCTATAAGGCTGTTGTCAATTCCACGACTGCATGGCTGTACGGCTGTGCGGCTGTCAATACATCTTTATTCGGCATCGGTGAGAGAACGGGCAATACTCCGCTTGAAGCCATGGTTTTTGAATATGCACAGCTTAAGGGTGATCTTAACGGTATGGATACAACGGTCATAACCGAGCTTGCCGAGTATTATGAGAAGGAGATAGGATATCAGATACCGCCCAGAACGCCTTTTGTGGGTAAGAATTTCAATGTAACAAGAGCGGGCGTTCATGCAGATGGACTTCTTAAGAATGAGGAGATATATAATATCTTCGATACGGATAAGTTCCTTAATCGCCCTGTACTCTGCGCCGTATCCAATACATCGGGGCTTGCGGGCATAGCTCACTGGATCAATTCTTACTATAAGCTGCCGGATGAGAGCAAGCTTGATAAGAACGATCCTCTTGTCGTAGCCGTCAAGGAGTGGGTGGATGCAGAATATGAAGGCGGTCGTGTAACAGTGCTTACGGACAGCGAGCTTATAGGAGTGATCTCTGAAAAGTGCAGGGAGCTTAACAGAGAGATGTATACAAAATAAGAGGGATAGCGTGAAGGATATGAATATCAAGGATGAAGTGACGGACAAGTATAGCCTTAGAGGCCGTGTATATAATAAAATACGCGGAGATATACTTGAAGGCCGGTATAAGAATAATGATGAATTAAGAGAGCTTGCCATAGGTGAGGAGCTTGGCGTATCGAGGACACCCGTAAGAGAGGCCTTCAGACAGCTTGAGCTTGAGGGACTCATACGTATAGTGCCTAACAAGGGTGCATATGTGACCGGCATTACTGCCAAGGATGTGAAGGATATATATATGATCCGTTCCAAGCTTGAGGGTCTGGCTGCGAGATGGGCAACCACCAATATAACGGAAGAGCAGATGTCCGAGATGGAAGAGAATATATATCTTACCGAGTTCCATGCCTCCAAGGGGCATCTGGATCAGATAGCTACCCTTGATAACCGCTTCCATGAGATACTGTATGAGGCGTGTGGCAGTAAGCTGTTAGAGCATCAGCTAAGAGAGTATCATGAATATGTCCAGCGTGTCAGACGCAAGACCCTTTCCGAGAATAAGCGCTCCATTGCCTCTACGGGCGAGCATAAGCTCATAATGGAGGCAATCAAGTCCGGCGATGAGAATCAGGCCGAGAAGATGGCTAATAAGCATATCGAGAATGCGTATAAGAATATAGTCAAAAACGGTCTTAAGGAGAGCTATCCCGAAGCTTAAACGTCAGGGTCGCTTGCGGATCGATAAGCCAAATGAACAGAATGTGCATATAACAGATTGATATTATTAAGGATTGGAGATTACAGAATACTATGGATAAGATTAAGATGACTACCCCTCTTGTAGAGATGGATGGCGATGAGATGACAAGGATACTCTGGCAGATGATCAAAGATGAACTCATCCTGCCGTATATAGATCTTAAGACGGAGTACTATGACTTAGGTCTTAAGAACCGTAATGATACGGACGATCAGGTGACGATAGACAGTGCCAACGCGACCCTTAAGTATGGCGTGGCTGTTAAGTGTGCCACGATAACACCCAATGCCGCAAGAGTTGAAGAATATTGTCTTAAGCAGATGTGGAAGAGCCCTAACGGTACAATCAGAGCCATGCTTGACGGTACGGTGTTCAGGGCACCTGTTATTGTTAAAGGAATAGAACCCTGCGTCCGTAACTGGGAGAAGCCCATAACCCTTGCCCGTCATGCATACGGTGATGTATATAAAAATGTCGAGATTGAGATTCCGGGTCCCGGCAAGGCTGAGATAGTATATACCGATCTTCAAGGCAGGGAAGTAAGAGAGACCATACATGAATTCGACGGCCCCGGAATAATACAGGGCATGCATAATACCGAGAAGTCCATCACTTCTTTTGCCAGAGCATGTCTTAAGTATGCCTGCGATACCAGGCAGGATATATGGTTTGCAACCAAGGATACCATATCCAAGAAGTATGACCACAGATTCAAGGATATATTCACGGATATATATGAGAGTGAATTCAAGGACAGATTTAATGAGCTTGGTATAGAATACTTCTATACGCTTATAGATGATGCCGTTGCAAGAGTCATGAAGAGTAAGGGCGGCTTCATATGGGCATGTAAGAATTATGACGGTGATGTCATGTCAGATATGGTGTCAAGTGCATTCGGTTCGCTTGCCATGATGACATCAGTGCTCGTTTCACCCACAGGTGTGTATGAATATGAGGCTGCTCACGGTACAGTACAGCGTCATTACTACAAGCATCTTAAGGGAGAGGAGACATCCACCAATTCGGTTGCAACGATCTTCGCATGGACAGGTGCCCTTCGTAAGAGGGGAGAGCTTGACGGACTTAAGGAACTTGCGGACTTTGCCGATAAGCTTGAGAAAGCGACTATAAGCACTATAGAAAGCGGCAGGATGACCAAGGACCTTGCGCTCATCACTTCCCTTAAGGATGTTACGGTTCTTAACAGTGCCGACTTCATCCGTGCGATCCGTACAACAGTTGAAAGCGGAATGTAAATTGCAGGACTACATATCGCTATGTTACTATCAGTTAATAATATCAATAAGACATTCATAGATAAGCAGGTGCTTAAGGACGTATCCTTTCATCTGAACGAGAACGATAAGTGCGCTCTTGTCGGCATCAACGGCTGCGGCAAGACGACTCTGCTTAATATCATAATCGGACAGACAGCTCCCGATTCCGGTGCGGTATCGCTTGCCAAGGATACCGCGGTCGGATATCTTCCGCAGAATGCTATCCTTGACAGTGATAATTCCATATATGAAGAGGTTCTTGAGGTCAAAAGACCTCTTCTTAATATGCAGTCAAGGTTAAGGGATATGGAAAAATCCCTTGAAGGACTTGACGGTGATGAGCTTAATAAGAGGATGGAGGAATACCACATCCTATCAGAGGAGTTTAAGCTAAGTGGCGGATACATGATAGCCAGTGAAGTGGGCGGAACACTTAAGGGCTTGGGCTTTAGCGAGGATGATTTTAATGCCTGTGTATCCAATCTTTCCGGCGGTCAGAAGACAAGAGTGGCTCTTGCCAAGCTGCTTGTGGGTTCTCCTGATCTTATCATCCTGGATGAGCCGACCAACCA
The DNA here is from genome assembly GCA_905235845.1 of uncultured Lachnospiraceae bacterium. Taxonomy (GTDB): domain Bacteria; phylum Bacillota; class Clostridia; order Lachnospirales; family Lachnospiraceae; genus Colinaster. The sequence goes on along the minus strand of CAJONG010000088.1, from coordinate 530 downwards.
TCTCGATATCAGTTCCATCACATGGCTTGAGGGATATCTTAAGTCCTATAAAGGGACTGTTCTTATCGTATCTCATGACAGGTACTTCCTTGACAGGATAGTGGATAAGGTTATTGAGCTTGAATGTGGCAAAGCGACCGTTTTTACCGGCAATTATACGGATTATGCAACCAAAAAGGAAAGTCTGCGAGTATCCGCCCTTAATGCATATCTTAATCAACAGAGGGATATTAAGCATCAGAAAGATGTTATAGACAAGCTTCGTTCCTTTAACAGGGAGAAGTCGATCAAAAGAGCCGATTCGAGACAGAAGCTGCTTGATAAGGTTGATATACTTGATAAGCCCACGGAATTAAACGATAGGATGCAGATAGTCTTAACTCCCCGAACGGAAAGCGGCAAGGATGTCCTAAGTATAGAAGGCTTATCAAAAGCCTATGATGAACTTCTTTTTAAGGATGTCAATATCCTGCTTCGCCGGGGTGAACATGTGGCAGTGATTGGCGATAACGGTACGGGCAAGACTACAC
>CAJONG010000087.1 GCA_905235845.1 uncultured Lachnospiraceae bacterium | reverse complement strand
GCTTACCACTATTATGAAAAAGACAAGCAGAAAAAGCAGTATGCTCACTAATGTATCCAAGTATCTATCCTCTCATAGCATTCTCGCTCTGTGTCCAGTATCTCGTCAAGCGAAGGGTTCTCTATATATTCCACAGCCTTCATGCATTCCTCTATCACTTCATATATGCGTAAGAATCTTATCTTCTCCTTAAGGAAGAGCGCTACCGCCCTCTCATTGGCAGCATTGAACACGGTGGGCATATTGCCGCCTCGTCTGCAGGCCTCCTTGGCCATCTTAAGTCCTCTGAAGGTCTCCTCATCCGGCTTTTCGAAGGTCAGGCTTCCAAGAGTTGTAAGGTCAACCCTGTTATCCTTCATGGGATGTCTGTCGGGATAGAACAGGGCATACTGTATCGGAAGCTTCATATCCGGTATACCCATCTGTGCTATCACTGCTCCGTCCTTATACTGCACCGCCGAATGAATGACTGACTGCGGATGAACTATAACTTCTATCCTGTCAAGGTCAACGTTAAAAAGCCACTTGGCCTCTATTATCTCAAGCCCCTTATTGCAGAGCGTAGCAGAATCTATTGTTATCTTGGGTCCCATGGACCAGTTGGGGTGCCTTAGGGCGTCACTTACCGTCATTGCCCTTAACTCTGATATGCTCTTGCCTCTGAATGGCCCGCCCGATGCGGTTAGGAGTATCTTATCTATATCAGAGGAATCACCTCCGACAGCTCCGGTATGTCTGCCCTGCAGAGACTGGAAAATGGCACTGTGTTCACTGTCCACGGGAAGTATGGATATGCCCTTCTCCTTAGCAAGAGGCATGATGATATGTCCTGCCGTCACAAGCGTCTCCTTATTGGCAAGGGCTATATCCTTACCTGCTTCGATCGCCGCAATAGTAGGACGTATGCCTATCATACCCACCACTGCAGTCACAAGTACATCCATATCCTGAAGTGTGGCAAGCTCTATAAGTCCATCCATGCCGGATAATATCCTGACACTTGTGTCAGATAATCTGACCTTAAGCTCCTTAGCAGCCTCCTCGTCATACATACATACGACTTCGGGTGTAAATTCCCTTACCTGCTCCTCCATCAGCTTAACATTATGCCCTGCAGCAAGTGCGGTTATCTTAAGTTCTTCATTATATTCTCTTGCAATCTCTAAAGTCTGTGTACCTATGGAGCCTGTAGACCCCAGTATGCCTATCTTTTTCATTAGTCTGTATCATCCGTTATAGGTCAGATCTCTGTTCCTGTCAGTATGCATGCCCATGTATCACGTAAGCAGAGTGATCATCATATAGATGATGGGTGCCACAACGAGTATGCTGTCAAGTCTGTCCATCGCTCCGCCGTGCCCCGGGATTATGTTGCCGTAGTCCTTGATATCGAAGCTTCTCTTGATAGCCGACGCCGCCAGATCTCCTATCTGTGATATCACGCTTCCCACCGCACCTATCAGGGCGAATATCCATATGAACCTAAGCTCAAGCACGTCGAAAGCACAAAGTGCCAAGGCGAATATCGTATTAAGCAGAGCTGCTCCCACCACTCCGCCTACGGCTCCCTCTATCGACTTCTTGGGACTAAGCAGGGGGGCGAGCTTATGCTTACCCAGATTCACTCCTGTAAAATACGCGCTCATGTCGCTTCCCGATGCAGTGATTATCACGAGGAATGCCTTGATCATTCCATATATGTTATTGCCATCCTCTACTCTTATCCTGTAGATAAAGGATATCATGAGAGGGGCATATACCATTATGAATATAAGCGCCATCACCTGTCTGATACTGTACTTGGGATAGGTGACCACATATATAGCCAGTATGACCAGTATGAATGTCACTATAAGCGCAAGTATCGCATCGCCTTCGGATAGCTTCGTGGCAAGCCCCTTAAGCGCCACTCCCGAAGGTCCGTCACCGTATGATACCTTCCCTGCAAAAAGTCCTGCATAATAGGTTATAAGTACATACAACAGGACCGTCGTCACATAGGCGACCACCTCGGGCAGATTACAGAAATCAAGCTTTTTAGCCTTATTCTTTGCTTTGGCATTCACATCCCCGAGATCTGCTATATTCTTATAGGCTGAAGGACTCTGTTCACTTTCATGTACCTTACAGGCTTTGCACAATTCATATACGGATATAAGTGAGGCTATCATCATGAGGGCGCCAAAAGGGATTCCTCCCACGACGATAAATACCGATATCAACACCACAAGTATTGCTCCGCTTATTACACGCTTACGCATCCTTTAATCCCCCGTATTTCCTGTCTCTCTTATTATATGCGGCTATGGCCTTATCAAGCTCTTCTTCATTAAAATCAGGCCATGGAGCGTCGCAGAAGTAGAACTCCGTATATGCAAGCTGCCACAGGAGAAAATTCGATATCCTCTGCTCACCACAGGTACGTATGAGCAGATCGGGATCCGGAAGTCCTGCCGTATCGAGTCTTGAATCGACAGACGAGGCATCAATATCATCTGTCTTAAGCCTTCCGGTCTCCACATCCTGTACAAGCTTTCTGACAGCTCTGGCTATCTCATCCCTCCCGCCGTAATTGATGGCGATCTGAAAGTGAAGTCCCGTATTACCTGACGTAGCCCTCTCAAGATCCGCTATGGATTCCTGAAGGTCGGGGTCAAGTCCCGTCTTATCCCCTATCACCCTTACACACATATTGTTCTTATTCGCGCGCTTCTTAGCATTGACCATGTAGCTGCGAAGAAGCTTCATAAGAGCAGCCACTTCGTCCTTCGGTCTTGTCCAGTTCTCCGTGGAGAAGGCATATACCGTGAAGTATTCTATACCCTTATTCCATACTATCTCACACATATCCTCGACGACCTTCGCTCCCTTGGTATGTCCTGCATTCCTCGGAAGTCCTTTGGCCTTGGCCCATCGTCCGTTACCGTCTAAGATTATGGCTACATGCTTCGGCATATTAAGTGTATTATCCATATTCGTCCCGTCCCGTCATTGTATCTTAGCTGCCGATACTCCGTAATATAATCATAGAGGCGCACGACAGGTATGCCCTGTCTGCCCCTCTATGATTAAATTACATGTATTATACTGTCATAATATCCTTGGTCTTCTCATCTATTGCAGCATCGATATCCTTGATGAACTTATCTGTCATCTTCTGAAGCTCATCCTCAAGATCCTTGATCTCGTCCTCGCTTATCTCTCCGCCTGCAAGCTTCTTAAAAGCATCGTTACCGTCCCTTCTTATATTGCGGATGGCCACCTTGGCATCCTCGCCCTTCTTCTTGACCTCCTTGGACAGATCCTTACGTCTCTCCTCGGTAAGCTCCGGGAATACAAGTCTTATCACGGCTCCGTCATTGGTCGGTGTGATGCCCACATCAGATGCAAGTATCGCCTTCTCGATATCCTTGACCAGACTCTTTTCCCATGGTGCGATCTGGATCATACGGGGCTCGGGTACAGATATATTGCCCACCTGCTGAAGGGGTGTGGGCGTCCCGTAATAGTCCACCTTGATCTTGTCAAGCACATGAGGATTGGCTCTTCCTGCTCTTATCGTCTGATAATCGCTTAGGAGAAAATCATATGCCTTCTGCATCTTATCGTTATATATCTTAACTCTCTCATCCATAATGATAATAACCTCCCACTATACAGTAACCTTGGTAAATCTTCCTTCACCCTTAAGGACATTCACGATACTGTCCTTATCATTCAGTGCGAACACCCACATGGGCATCGAATTGTCTCTGGCAAGTATGGAAGCTGTCAGATCCACAACCTGAAGTCTCTTCTCTATAACCTCATCCAGGCTTATCTCATCATATCGCTTCGCATCCGGATTAGTCTTGGGATCGGAATCATACACCCCGTCGATAGCCTTGGCAAGGAGTATTCCGTCCGCATCCACCTCTATCGCACGAAGGACAACCCCTGTATCTGTTGAGAAATACGGATGTCCCGTACCTCCTGCGAAGAATACCACCTGTCCGTGAGCGAAGTACTTATTCGCTCTGTCCTTCGAGAAAAGCTTGGTAAAAGAGCCGCACTCAAAGGGTGTAAGTATATTGGTCATCATCCCGACCGATCTGAATATCTCCGATACATAGATACAGTTCATTACGGTGGCTAACATTCCTATCTGATCCGCTTTAGTCCTGTCTATGCTGTCGGAGCTGCGGCCTCTCCAGAAGTTGCCTCCGCCTATGACGATGCCTACCTGAGTTCCCCCGTCTATGAGGGTCTTAACCTGAAGGGCAACCTCCCTTATGATGTCGTCGTCAAAGCCGGTACGCTTATCTCCCGCAAGTGCCTCTCCGCTTAATTTAAGTAATATTCTCTTCACGTACAGTCTCCTGAAATCTCTGCCAGACGGTTGTCCGATAGCTTACCAATCAATCCTTGAAGAAGTTGGAAGGGCTTACATCCGCATAGCACTGTGAGCATCTTCCCTCTATAGCCGCACCGTTGTTGATCTGCACAGCCTTGGACTTGATATCTCCCATGACAATGGCCGTAGAATCAAGCACAACCGGACCATGTACATCTATATCTCCCTTAACGGCTCCCGCGATCACTGCGCTTGTGGCATAGATATTACCTCTTATAACGGTATTGCTGCCCACCTTGACGCTTCCGGTACTGGTCACATCACCTGCGATGGTAGCATCCTGTGCATATATCTCAGCCGCCTCGGAATTACCTACTATACTTCCGGTGACATTGAGCTTACCCTTTACTCTGATATTGCCGTTGACAGCGCCTATGATGTCAAGGGAACCTCTTGAATTAAGATCTCCGTTGACTGTCATCATCTTAGTGATGGTAGCAACCTCATCACTTACATATTCGGGCTCAACTGCCGGCTCCTCATCAGGCTCGGGCGGAGCGATCACTCTCTCAGGTGCGGAATTGATCTCGGCATTAAGCGTTTCCAAGGTCTTATCCATCTCCTCTGACGCCGCTATCATATCCTCCAGATCAGGAGAATGCTCGATACCCATGGATGCCTCCGCAGCAGCGAAGATATCCTCTTCGGATACCGGTATTTCCGTCTCCCGTGACGCAGACTCAAAAGCCTCTGTTTCATCAGGTACAAGCTCATTCACAGCCTGTGACAAATCTTCCTTCAACTCTTGAAAAAAACCCATTATTCTATCTCCTTACTTTTTCTATGCTGAACTACCTCTGTATCTTCACTGATGGGAAGGATCTCCGTATCCTCCATGTTCATAAGTCCTTCTATGATACCCGGCAAAGCCTGTACCGTAGTATACTTGGTCCCCGTATCGTGCAGAAGTATGACCGCATTCTTAAAATTACCCACACTGCTTAAGCAATTAGAGGTTATCTTGTCGGGTGTGAGCGCGGATCTCGTAGCATCACCGCTGCTTATGTTCCAGTCAAAGTATCTGACTCCTTCTCCCTCAATGTACTCACACAACTCGTCCATATCGGTCTTCGATACGGTATTACTGCTTCCGCCCGGGAATCTGTATATACTGGGCGTGACACCTGTAATCTCAGCTATCACGTCTCTGACCTTCGTATAATCCTTAATGAAATTATCCTTACTCTTGTATATATCACTATACACATGTGAATAGGAATGCATCCCTATCGAATGACCTCTGTTAACTATCTCCCGGCACATATCCGGATTGTTCTCAACCTGTGTACCGGTCACGAAGAAAGTGACCTTCACTCCGTATTCATCAAGTATGTCAAGGATCTGACCCGTATATGCGCTGGGTCCGTCATCGAAGGTAAGATATACCCTTCTGATGTTGTCTTCTTCTTCCACGACAGGTTGGGGAAGCTCCTGTCCTTCCTCCTCAGCATCCGTATCCTGAGACATCTGTGATAGCAACCCGTCGTAGGCCTCTTTAGCCGAAGCTATCTCCTCATCCAGTCTCTCCTGCAAGCCCTCCGTGATCTGTAGCTGCGCTTCGTACTGAGCCGTGATCTCGGCAAGCTCATTCTCCCTTGCATGCAACTCACACATAAGCCATATGCTAAGCGCTATTGGGATTGTTATAAGCAGGAAAACTGCCATAAGTATCATCCGCTTAAGGCGCTTCACCCTCCGCTTCCGATATTCCATATGCGATTTTTCACTCATTTATACAGTATACCACACAAAGCATTTTTTTACACTACTATATTCCTACCGGGACTATCCCAAAGCATGAACCGCTCTTAACACTATTCCACAGGATTGGGGTTCTCATACTGCTCGAATATCACCGAGTCGAATCTCTTCCACGCCTCAGCCTGTTCCGCTGCCCCTCTTGCCGTCCATGCCACTAACAGAGGCTTATATAACTTGGCACAGAGCACAAAGCCCGGCTGCCTGTAATCCTGATGCCTGTACGCTATGAAGTCGGGCCTCGATATGAAATTGATGATCAGTTGAGAAAGAGACAGTCTGGCTATATATCCCAGACCGCCCTCATCCTTCATGGAACATGAGAGCTGTCCTCTTATCACCTCGGGAGCATTAAGTCTGAACCACTGTACGAGGAAGGGTGAGAATGACTCTATGCAGAACTTTCCCTTATACTCCTTAAGGTACTCGTATGTCTCACGACACAACCTGTTATTACGGTTGCCGTTATGATTCTTAAGCTCACATACAAGGGGCGTATTCCCCAAGGTCTTAAGCACATCTTCAAAAAGCGGTATCTTCTCATCACTGCCATGCAGATCATACTTAAGCAGTTCCTCATAGGTGCAATCTCTGACTCTTCTGTCAATACCGCACATCCTCTTAAGGTTGGGATCATGGAATACAACTATATGATGATCCTTGGTAAACTGTACATCCAGCTCCACTCCGTAGCCGGCCTCCACAGCCAGTCTGAATGCCTTCATGGAATTCTCCGGAACTCCCGGTCCGTGTAAGCCTCTGTGCGCATACATCAGACCCTTAAAGTCCGAATAGTCTCTGTGTGAATTGGGGGCTATTGCAAAAAGTACCCCCGCTATGAATACAATGATGAGCGCAAGGATTATATACTTAAGCATAATCCCTTATGCCTCCTTTATGTCTTAGCTTTATGTCTTAGTTTTGTGTCAGTCATCCACATCTAAAAGCTCCAGTCTGTCCTTAGGCAGAACCGGCTTATTATCACCGTGCTTAACATTAAGCATGGTGATAAGGGCGAAGAATACGAAGAGTGCCCCGTATGGGAACAGCGTCCAGTATCCTACATGCTCAAGCAGGGCTCCCGACAGGATGGGTGTCACTATCTGGGCTGCCATGGAACAGGTGTAGTAGTAGCCTGTATATCTGCAATCAGTCCGGATGTCTGATTGACCAACAGTCCCAACTGTTCCTGCAGTCCCACCGACTCCTCTTGCAAAGCTTTTATTGTTTTCCTGATCTCCGAGTTGCCCTCGCCCATAGACTGCACTCCATTTGTCACTATTCAGAACCATTCGCCAAACGCTGCTTCGCAGCTCTTTTTTGTAGCAACACAAATCACCTGCTGCCTCTTATGGCTCATTTCAAGTTTCGTCACTAATCATAACACAAATACATCCATTCTTCAATAAAAAAGCCTGTTTCTTTGCATAGTTAATCATATTCCCAACCCCAAAAAGAAAAAGCCGTCATTTCTGACAGCCTTTTTCTTATACATTCGTCTTCCAGAGCTTTCTTGCAAATGCGATCTCATAGTGGTTCTCAAAATTTTTCACGATAAAACATTCCCCCCGAATCATCCCTTCTTTGCCCGGGTCAGGAAATACGCTCCCACCGTAAATCCTGCAGACGGTACGATCGTGTAGAGCCACACGATCACCTTGGATGTAAACAGATAACCGGTCTCCCTAAACCAACATGCCAGACAGAAAAACAAGATACCCAGCATGATCCATTGCACTGTCCTGAAAGCATAGAAACCGCCCACTGCCAAATCTTTTTTGCGCTCTGCCAGAATAATAAGGAGAATCAGTACAACGGCCACAGCAGCCATCCACACCCAGATCATGGGATTACCATAATCATGCATGTCCGAATCAGGATACATGTATTGTCTGATCATCATCTCTATACACCAGATCGTCCCCAATGGCCAGCGTCCGAGCTGCAGCAGTGTGGTACAAGCCACTTTCAGCAGCCCATAGGTGGCTGCCGCCGCCGGAATATGATTGGTAATCTTCACACAAACACATACCAACGAATATTCTGTCAGAAGGGCAATGGCTGTTTTGCCATAAAAGGGGAGAAAATAATTCCAGGTCATACAGTTGATCCCGGTCTCTTTTTCAACATACGCAAATGCCACCTTCACGAGCACTGCCTGCAGTACAAAAGCCGCCGCCAGGAATACCAATCCACTCACATAATCGTACCCCATCCGCCACTTATATTGCATCGGAAGCACCTTCTGCACTTCTCTGCGTTTCTTGGTCTCCTGCAGCACGCATTTGATCGTCATTCCGAAAAAGACTACATAAAAGAAAGTGATCGACATATCTAACACCAGTGACAGAGGATCATACACCTTCGAGATATCCCCATTGTGATAATTGTAAATTGTCTCATAACCGGGGTAAATTGTCTCATAACCGGGCTGCCCCCAGTTCTCTTTATAATGATTCAGGCCATTAACATACGTATCTATAGAGAATGACCATTCTCTGGAAATTGTATATCCCATGGCCACCAACAGAATTACCGTCA
>CAJONG010000086.1 GCA_905235845.1 uncultured Lachnospiraceae bacterium | reverse complement strand
GATATTCCCGGATATATATCCTTAGAGGAGCGCATGGCCTGTGGAGTGGGAGCATGTCTTGGCTGTGTATGTAAAACTGTCCGGACGGACGGACACAGCCATGTGAAGAATGCAAGGATATGTACGGACGGACCCGTCTTTTCCGTAACGGAGGTGAACATATAATGGCAAGGACTGAGATAACAATAGCCGGTGTTACTTTTAAAAATCCCGTCATGACTGCTTCCGGAACATTCGGCTCGGGAATGGAGTATGGGGAATTCAACGATCTCAATATGTTAGGTGCGGTCGTTACCAAGGGCGTATCCAATGTGGCATGGGAAGGCAATCCTACGCCCAGGGTGGCCGAAGTATACGGCGGAATGCTTAATGCCATCGGCCTTCAGAATCCCGGAGTCGATGTGTTCATAGAGAGGGATCTGGCGTTCCTTAAAAAATACGATTGCAGGGTAATAGCCAATGTATGCGGAAGATCCGTAGAGGATTATATAGAAGTAGTGGAGAAGCTGTCGGATACGGAGGTTGATATGCTTGAGATCAACATATCCTGTCCGAATGTCAGGGAAGGGGCTATAGCCTTTGGGCAGAAGGCCGATTCCGTATATAACATAACAGATGCTATAAAAAAGCATTCCACCAAGCCGGTCATAATGAAGCTTAGCCCCAATGTGACGGATATTACCGAGATCGCAAAAGCGGCGGAGGCTGCGGGCGCTGATGCGATATCTCTTATTAACACCATCACAGGGATGAAGATAGATATAGAGAGAAGGTGCTTCGTGCTTGCCAATAAGACGGGAGGACTGTCGGGTCCGGCCATTAAGCCCATTGCTGTAAGGATGGTATGGCAATGTGCCAATGCGGTTCGTATCCCCATAATCGGAATGGGAGGCATCGCATCAGCGAATGATGCCATTGAGTTCATGATGGCGGGGGCGAGCGCTGTGGCGGCAGGTGCCATGAACTTTAACAACCCATATCTTACAAGTGAACTCGCAAGGGGTATAGAGGGGTATCTTGATTCGCACGGGATAGAAGATATATCCGATATCATAGGTTCAGTCAGATGATGAACATGCAATAAGACCGGCTTCATATGAAGCCGGTCTTATATTCTGTAATATCATAGGGTCTTATTCAGTTACACCTGCTTCCGCAGCCCAGTCATCGAACTTCTTCATGGCTGCATCATAGGTCTTCTGTGAGATATCGGGGAGCTTGTCACCCCAGGTCTTGGTAGCCTGCTCGAATCCGGTCTTGAAAGCCTTGCGCATCTCTTCAGCCTTAGAAGGATCTCCGCCTGTCAATGCCTTGGCAAAATCAAGGATCCTGTCTGATGTCTGCTCTACGCCCCAGTATCCGTCATCGGCGATATCTGCCTCGGCCTGTGCCTTGGTAGCTGCATCAACGGTAAAATCACCGCTTCTTAAGAAGCTCCAGATATCATCTGCCTTGCCTATGGCGTTGCCCTGTCCTGAGATAAGCTTTTCCACAAGGCTCTTAAGCTGTGCTGTACGAGCCTCTGCGTCTGCCTTAAGCTGACTTATAAGCTGTGTGTTGGGAGTGTAGGTCTTCTTGGCTGAATCTGTGGCAGTCTCCTTCGAAGGCTCATACACAACGCCATTATCCGTGGTAGCTTCGGCAGCCTTAGCTGCATCGGCTGCTCCGGTTGTCTCGGCTTTCTTTGCAGTGCTGTCATATCCGGTATAGGTGCTGACAGAACTTGTAACTCCATTTACATCCATAATTTAACCTCCTTGTTCAGTGCCGAAAATAATAGTCTTCACTATCCTTATCGGCATAAAATGACAACAGTTTAGTTCTTTTTTACAAAAAATGTAAGAAATTTAAAAATTTTCGAATGTAAATATGCAAAAATAAATAAAACAGACTGATGTATAACAATAGTACTACATTAAGGACATAAAAACAATAAGATTTGCCTATAACGACAAAAGTTGATATACTAGAAAGGAATTTTTGTGATAGGAGCTATCATAAGAATATATCATTGGGATAGATCAGGAGGTTATGACTTGAGTACAGGATGGATAGTTACGATCGTAATACTGGCCGTACTTATTGTATTAGTGGTCGTGTTATATTTTCTGGGAAAGAAGGCGCAGAAGCGTCAGGCCGAACAGCGCGAGCAGATGGATGCGGTCAAGCAGACGGTATCCATGCTGATCATTGACAAAAAGAAGATGAGACTTAAGGATTCCGGACTTCCGCAGACAGTATTGGAACAGACCCCTAAGGTCATGAGGCGTTCCAAGCTTCCCATAGTCAAGGCGAAGGTCGGTCCTCAGGTAATGTCGCTTGTATGCGATGCTTCTATCTATGACAGCATACCCGTCAAGAAAGAGGTCAAGGCGACGGTAAGCGGCATATATATAACAGGGGTGAAGGGACTGCACGGGAAGCAGAATACCACGCCCGTTAAGAAGAGTAAGTTCAAAAAGCTTATAGAGCAGGCGCAGGAAAAGGCGGGAGCGAAGCCGCTCTGATCACAGCTCCATCTCATCCACGGGTCTGGCTTCGATGGAGATATTACAGTCAGCCATGAATTCGTAGTTGATATCAAGGGAATAGTTGACATTAAGCTTAAGCTCGTCATTATCATCAGAAAGGCTGACATTGTGTGTGTCCAGCCCCACTATCACACTTCCGAAGGGAGTGGAATAGTTCGTCATGTTCTTAGAGGCTTCTTCGAACAGCATGGTTGCTGCGAAGGGGCCTTTTTTGATGACACTTAGGGAATTCTCATTGAACTTAAGGAGATTGCGGATGACCTGATCGGAACCCTCCATAGGTTCATCATAGACAAGGTAATGCATACCGCCCCTCTTGTAGTACTGGCCGGTCTGGATCACCTCTACATTATCCGAATTATTGCTTACATCAAAGTGAAGCCCCTTGATGGAAATAAGTACATCTTTATTCATGGTTTTCTCTTCATATCCTTCTCTTCTCGCCTGATGATCCTTAAGATGGAATTCTCCTGATTCTTGATGTGCACATGTATAGCGCGTTCGGCAAGCTGTGAGTCCCTCATGGCAATGGCATCCGTTATCATCCTGTGCTCGGTGATAAGAGATTGCCAGCCAGAGTCATCCTTAATATACTCGAATCTGTATCTGTACATCTGCTCGGCGAGATTATTGACCATCTGTATGAGACGGTTATTACGGCTTGCTTCAAATATTATATCATGGAATGCAACATCCGCAGAAGTAATACTTCGTATATCGGCACTTTCCACAGCCTCTTCAAAATCCGCACAGGCGCTTCGAAGCAGCTCTATCTCCTCGTCGGTTATCCTTTCGCAGGCAAGCTTAACGGCAAGCTCATCCAGAGCCAGACGTACTTCAAGTACATCCGACATGCTCTTCTCGGTGATATGAGCCACCTGAGCGCCGCGTCTGGGCACCATTATGACAAGCCCTTCAAGTTCAAGCTGCCTTATGGCCTCTCTTATGGGAGTCCTTGATACGCCGAGCTTCTCGGCCAGATGTATCTCCATAAGCCGCTCACCGGGCTTAAGCTCACCTGTCAGTATGGCCTGCCTAAGTGTCTTGAACACCACATCTCTTAATGGCAGTAAAGCATCGATATTAGCTTCCATTGACAATAACTCCTTCCCTTGCCGGGTGGCATATACATATCCTGTCATATCCGTCAGCTCCGGCATCCTTAAAACATGCTTTCACTGCATTTGCGGCATTCTTCGCCGCAGTTTCGTCATCAAAAAGACCATATATTGCAGGTCCGCTTCCGCTCATAAGGCTTCCCAGAGCACCGTTATACATAAGTGCTTTTTTGTATGATTCTATCGCAGGATAGCCCTTAATTGTGACTGTCTCCAGTATGTTGCCCACAGAAGCGCATATCCCGTGAAGGTCTCCCTTTTTGATAAGCTCTGTCATTCCCGCGACATCTGGATGTATTGTATCCCCGTTAAGTATGAGATTGTCATATACGTATTTGGTAGATACATCGAAGACGGGCTTTATGAGTACTATATGACAATCGGGTATGGGATTGATGGATGTTAATCTTTCACCTATTCCTTCAGCCAGACATGTGCCGCCTTGCATACAAAAGGGAATGTCAGCCCCGAGAGCGGCTCCGATCTCCTTAAGAGTGTCCGTATCAAGCCCGTATCCGTACAGGCGGTTGAGCCCTATTAATGCCGCAGCGGCATCGGCACTGCCCCCTGCAAGCCCCGCAGCCATGGGGATGTTCTTATGAAGCGTGATATCCGCTCCGTCATGCCTGTTCACATACTCCATAAGCTTAAGCGCTGCCCGTATGATAAGATTGGAACCATCGCAGGGAAGATCCGCCCTATCACATCTTAAAGCTATGCGCCCGCTGTCGTTTTTCTTAATATCAAGCACATCATGCAGATCTATGGACTGCATGATCATGGCGACCTCATGGTATCCGTTCGGAAGAGTCCCAAGGACATCCAGAGACAGATTGATCTTCGCATTGGCTGTTATTTGCATATAAACACTCTTTTCCGGTAAACTCAATGTTTTGAAGTCTTGTATACAGTGCATACTGTATACAATATACAATCTTTACGGAAATAATGCAATTAAGTCTTTAAGAATAGGTATATATATGGTAAAATCACACAAGATGTAGTTATCATGAATTGAGGCTGCACAAGTATTAGATTATGCCATAAGAGGAGAGAATTTGTGAAAAAAAAGAATGATGATCCATGCAGAATAAGATTTATCACGATATTGACGACGCTTTCAATGCTTACACTTGCAGGGTGCGGATATGATGACAGCAGTAAGGATCTGACTAAGATAGATGTCGATAAGTATGTGACATCCATCGGAGACTATAATAATCTTGCGATCACCACATCAAGCCGAACTGTTATTACAGAGGATGATGTAGAGGGATATATTGACTATGTGCTTGAAGCTCAGTCAGAGCTTACTGAGTCGGATAAGACCACTGTTGAGAACGGAGATGTGGTCAATATTGATTATCAGGGCATAAAGGATGGAGTCGCTTTTGACGGTGGTACGGATGAGGGCTATGATCTGACTATAGGTTCGGGTACCTTTATTGATGGCTTCGAGGATGGACTTATCGGTCATAAGGTCGGAGAAGAAGTGGCACTTGACCTTACGTTCCCCGAGAATTACGGAGCTGCCGATCTTGCCGGACAGTCAGTGGAATTCAATGTTAAGATCAATTATATCAGTGAATATATAACGCCTGAAATAAATGACGAGATCGTAGTGGGATACGGTCTGGAGAACGTCACCAATGTGGCAGAATACAGGGATTTTGTAAAAAGCAACTTACAGGAATCGGCTGACAATGACTATTTATCCAGGAAGAGAGACGCTCTTCAACAGGCGCTCATGGATACCTGTACCTTCTCTGATATAACGGGACTTGGGCTATATACATACTATGTGGAACAGATCAAGAATCAGACACAGACCATGGCTGACAATTACGGAGTCAGTGTGGACGATATCATAAGCGGTCTGTACGGTATGGATAATGAGCAGTATGAGCAGTCCGTAGGAGAGCAGGCCGAGATGCTTATAAAGGGTGCCTTGGCCTGTGCCAAGGTAGCCAAGGATGAGAAGATAGAACTTACGGACGAGGAGTTCGATGCCGAGCTTGCGACCGAGGCAGAGGCTTACGGATATGAATCTGCGGATGCTTTCAAGGCTGTGATAGATGCGGATGATTACAGGAATTACATCCTTCAGAAGAAGGTTGTGGATAAGCTTTTGGAGACTGCGACGATTAATGAGACCGAAGAGGATTAGGAGGACATTATGGACTTGGTAAATATCAGGGATTTATACAGAGATAAGGAAAGCTATATAGATAAGGAGATAAGCATAGGCGGATGGCTTCGCGGCAACAGGGATTCCAAGACATTCGGATTCTTAGTCGTCAACGACGGAACCTTCTTCGAGACGCTGCAGGTGGTGTATTCGGATGCATTGCCTAATTTCGATGCAATAACCAAGCTTAATGTCGGTGCCGCAGTTATAGCAAGAGGCACTATAGTGGCTACACCCGATGCCAAGCAGCCCTTTGAGATGCAGGCAGCAGAGGTGGAGATAGAGGGTGAGTCCACAGCGGACTATCCTTTACAGAAAAAACGTCACACCTTCGAATACTTAAGGACCATAACACACTTAAGAGCCAGGACGAACACCTTCGAGGCGGTATTCAGAGTCCGCTCCGTAGCGGCGTATGCAATTCATAAGTTTTTCCAGGAGAGAGACTTCGTATATGTACATACACCCATTATCACGGGAAGCGACTGCGAGGGCGCGGGGGAGATGTTCCAGGTAACGACCATGGATCTTAACGATATACCGAAGACCGATGACGGTTCCGTAGACTATTCCAAGGACTTCTACGGCAAGCAGACCAACCTTACCGTAAGCGGACAGCTTAATGTGGAGACATACGCATTCGCTTTTAAGAATGTATATACCTTCGGGCCCACATTCCGTGCCGAGAATTCCAATACCACAAGACATGCTGCGGAATTCTGGATGATAGAGCCGGAGATATGCTTCGCAGATCTTAAGGATGACATGATCCTGGCTGAGAGCATGCTTAAGTATGTTATTAACTATGTGCTTGAGCATTGCCCCGAGGAGATGAACTTCTTTAACAGCTTTGTGGATAAGGGACTTATCGAGAGACTTAGGCATGTGGCGACCTCCGAGTTCGGTCATGTGACATATACGGATGCGATCAAGATACTTGAGAAGCACAATGATGAATTTGATTACAAGGTATACTGGGGCTGCGACCTGCAGACCGAGCATGAGAGATATTTAACGGAGAAGGAGTTCGGTCGTCCCGTATTCGTGACCGATTATCCCAAGGAGATCAAGGCATTCTATATGAAGCTTAATGATGACGGCAAGACGGTTGCTGCCTGCGACTGCTTAGTACCCGGTATCGGCGAGATCATAGGCGGCTCACAGAGAGAGGATGATTATGATCTTCTGCTTAAGCGTATGGAGGAGTGCGGACTTAAGAAGGAGGATTACGACTTCTACTTAGATCTTCGTAAGTACGGTTCTGTAAGACACGCAGGCTTCGGACTCGGATTCGAGAGATGCATCATGTACTTAACAGGAATGGGTAATATCCGCGATGTAGTACCCTTCCCCAGAACTGTAGGTAACTGCGAGCTGTAATATCCCCGTGTTCGACCGGAGATATATGTTCATATGGATTGACGGAATATGAGAGACGGTCATTTTGCCCTAAGGAGAGTTCCATGGGTGACATTAAGCTTAATAATGATGCTTTCCATCCCCATGCCGGCGTATGGGGCTACTATCGCAGAGCTTAAGCAGCAGCAGCAGGAGACACAGCAGCAGCTTGATGAGACCAACAGCAATATCAGTTCCTTAACCGAGCAGAGAAAGGGGATAACGGAAGAGATAGAGGAGATTGATGATGAGATAGTCGAGGTACTGGCATCTGTAAGCCTTCTTGAGGATGAGGTCGAGGATATCAAGGATAAGATAAGTGCAAAGGAAGACGAGATTAGGATTAAGACCGCTGAGCTTGAAGAGGCCGAGGCTACGGAAACGGCACAGTATGAGGCCATGAAGACCCGTATCAGGTTCATGTATGAGAAGGGTGACTATACCTATGTACAGCTTCTTATTGAAGCCAAAAGCCCTGCGGATCTGGTGAATAAGACGGAATATATCGAAAAGCTCTATGAATACGACCGCAAGATGCTAATAGCATATCAGGAAGCTAAGCAGGCCGTGGCCGATGCCAAAGCAGCACTTGAGGAGGAGCAGGCAGAACTTAAGGAGCAGCAGGAGGAGTTAGAGGTCAATCTCTTAGAACTTGAAGCCGAGAAAGCGGAGCTTGACAGCCTGATGGAGGAGAAGAAGGCGGAAGCTGCCAATTACGATACGGCCATAAGTAAGGCTAAGCAGGAGGCAGCGGCATATAAGGCCAAGATCAAGCAGCAGAATAATGAGATCAAGAAGCTTGAAGCCGAAGAGGCAGCGAAAAAGGCTGCACAACAGGCAGCGGCATCGGGAAGTTCAAGCAGTAAGAAAAGCGGCAGTGCCTATAATGTTGACTCCGCTTCTGTGATAAGCAGTTCAAGCGGAAGCGCATCGGGAAAAGAAATCGCATCCTACGCATGCAGGTTCGTGGGTAATCCCTATGTATACGGCGGAACATCTCTAACCAACGGCTGTGACTGCTCGGGCTTTACGTATTCCGTATATAAGGACTGTGGCTATAGTATACCCAGAGCCGGAACGGCACAGAGAAGCGCCGGAAGAGGTGTGTCATATGCGGAGGCACAGCCAGGGGACATCATATGCTATCCGGGACATGTGGCCATATATATAGGTAACGGACAGATAGTGCATGCAAGTACGCCGAGCACCGGAATCAAGTACGGCTCGGCTACATATAAAGAGATGATCACGATACGCAGGATCGTCGATTGAGGTCATTATGCGTATCATCAGGATATATCAGAGGGATATAAGAGCCGGCGATGGCTTATATGATACAGAGGTGACAAACTGGGAGAAAGGAATAAATCCAATCACTATATAAGATGATTGGACTATACGAGAGATTATGGAAACAAAAGAGATGGTTTTGGTCATTGACTTCGGAGGACAGTACAATCAGCTCGTGGCAAGGCGTGTCAGGGAGTGTAATGTGTACTGCGAGATAATATCATACAGGACACCCATTGAGAAGATAAAGGCAATGTCTCCAAAGGGTATCATATTGACGGGAGGACCAAACAGTTGCTACGAAGAAGGAGCAGCCACATGTTCTACTGAGCTTTTTGAGCTGGGGATACCGGTGCTTGGACTGTGTTACGGTGCACAGCTTATGATGCATCTGCTCGGAGGTAAGGTCGAGAGGGCGTCCGCCAGGGAGTATGGTAAGACCGAGGTAAGTGTACGAACGGACAGTCCGCTTTTTACCGGGATAACGGGTGATGATGACCATGATCCCACGGCGGAGTTAAGCCATGAAGCCACCACCATATGCTGGATGAGCCATAATGATTATATA
>CAJONG010000085.1 GCA_905235845.1 uncultured Lachnospiraceae bacterium | reverse complement strand
ATATCCAGTTGGCCAGAAGCGAGCCGTACAGCGTGGTAAGCAAAGCAACCGCCATGGCGGGTCCGATTGATGAAGGATCGTCCATATTCTGAAGCATATTAACCAGACCTATAAGGGTACCGATCATACCCCAGGCAGGTCCCATGGCTCCAAGGTTTTCCCAGAATCCTATCTTGGAACGGTGTCTTGAATCTATACTTACCATCTCTGTCTCCATGATGCCTCGCACGAGCTCAGGGTCTGTACCGTCGACTATAAGAAGGATGCCTTTTTTCAGGAAAGCATCATCTAGCTCTCCCGCTGCTTCCTCTAACGACAACAAGCCCTCCTTACGTGCTACATTGGAGAGATCGATAATCTTCTTTATTACACCGGGCACATCAAGTGCACTGGTTTTGAATGTCAATAATATAGACTTAAAGCCCGCTATATAATCCGGAATGCTGTACGATGCCAGAATGCACATGAACGCACCACCGAAAGTGATAAGTGCAGAAGGCGCATCCATGAAATTCAGGATGACTGAAAAGCTGTTACCGAATACTATTCCGAATATGCATAACGCCAGACAGACTACCAAGCCTATAATGGTCGCCAGATCCACAATAATCCACCTGTGCTTCCATCAAATTGTATTAATTGACAGAAATATCCTTTCTATACGATTTTACTAGATTATTCACTTCTTGTCTACTTTCTTTTACAATTATTTTCCTGCCCGTTGTAAAAGAAATGACAGTGTCGGGATTGGATTCAACGGTCTCTATAAGATCCTGATTGACCAGTGTCTTAGTCCCGTTAAGCTTCGTAACCTCTATCATGTTCTCTCTCCTGTATATTCAGTGTATGTTCCATACACCGAAACATTACAGTGTAGAGTATACCACATATTGTGGTGAAATGCTACCCGTACCACAATTATATATTAAATGCGAAATACCGACACCCCGCATGTCGGGTGTCGGCAGATCGTGTAAGGTATTAATTATTGAAACGGATGTAAATGTCTTCTATGACTATCTCAAAGCCCTATTTATCTCTTAAGGTTGACAAGCTCCTCAAGGAGTGTATCCGATACCGTTATGATACGTGAGTTGGCCTGGAATCCACGCTGCGTCGTGATCATATCGGTGAACTCTGCGGAAAGGTCAACGTTAGACATCTCAAGTACGCCTGTCGTCATATATCCGCCGCCTGTCTTGATATCGATACCGATACCATCGAAGTCACCGGAGTTCTGTGTGTTCTTATAGAGGTTATCTCCCTCTTTCTCAAGACCTGATGCATTGGCGAATTCCGCTACCGCTATCTGTCCTAAGAGCCTTGACATACCGTTGTCGTATGAAGCATAGATACGTCCGTCATCCTGTATAGATACACCGCTCATCTGACCAAGCTTACGTCCTGCGCCGAGCTTATTGGCATCACCGCTTGAAGCAGCTATGGTAGATGTTCCTGAGTTGTTGAACATTGTTGTAGCCGAGAAGTCGATCGTGATATTCTCGAAGTTACTCTCAGGCTCACCTGTCAAAGGATTGATAGAAGTAAGGTTTGCTATATTAAGAGTTATCGATGTATTGTCCGCACCTCTTGTTCCGATGCCTTCGAACTTACCTGTTGCGATATTGTAGTACAGATTGGTTGTCGTCTCACCGGTGAATGTATTATCCGCTGCCAGAACTGCGGCTTTCTGCGCATCTGTAAGAGCTGTTGAGGCTGCAAGCGTAGGATCCGTAACAAGGTCTCTTGCCTTAACCGTTGCCGTGCCCACATTCGTCCCATCATCTATACTTAGCAGAACATCCTTATTATCAAGGATATCCTTCATTGAAAGGTTGATCTCCTGTGCAGGGTTAACGCTGTTATTGGTATATGTATATCTTACCGTCTGAAGGCTGGCTGCTGTCGAGGTGAGTCCTGCTGTTTCCAATACTGCCGCGATCTTATCCCAGTCCGGTGTCTCAACCTGATTGGCTGTGTATACCACATCACCGGCGGTAATTCCGAGCTCGGCATTGTCTGCGCTTGCAACAAGAATGGCTTTCCCTGTTCCGTCAGTCTGGAACACTCCATTACCCAGAGCTGTTTCAAGAGCCGCTGTGTCCGCCGCACCCTGTGTACTCAATATGTTGGAGCCTGCCGGCGTAAGATCTATGGGATTATTGTCCGCATCCACGATACCGTCTATGGTTACGGCATACATTCCGTCTGTGTCCGTGGTCTTTAAGTTGATCTTAGCCGTATATGAGTATCCGAGTTTATCATAGAACATAAGGTTCATGTTCTTACCTGCGGAGCTTGTAAGGTTGGTATCAAGCTTATCGATGATACCCGTTACTCTTGCCAATGTAGTAGCTTCGGGATCGTATGTCATATTCTCTGCGCTCATTATGCGAAGAGGAGATACCGTATCCTGCTTGATATTCATGGTCTCGGGATCTACCTGCCATCCCATTACGTTGTAACCGTTGGATGTCATGGCCAGATTACCGATACCGTCTACATAGAACGAACCGTCTCTTGTGAAGAAGTTATCATTACCGTTAGATACTATGAAGAATGAATTGCCCGTTATACGGATATCAAAAGGGTTATTCGTGGTCTGTGAAGCACCCTGTGAGCTTATAGCCGTATTGATCGCGCCCGTCTTAACACCAAGACCTATCTGACGTGCGTTGATACCCGCGGTACCTGTCTGTGCATTGGCACCTGATGCGTTCTGTGTGGTCTGGTACATCAGCTCCGAGAATGTCACTGACTGTGACTTGTACGCTACGGTATTGACATTGGCGATATTATTACCGATAACGTCCATCTTGGTCTGGTGTGTCTTTAATCCGGCTACGCCGGAGTACATTGATCTCATCATAATGTTTGCCCTCCTATCGGTCCGGGCGGTCGTGACTTCGTCTGTCAGTCGGAAGTCTTAAGCCTCCTTATGAGGTCCGGCTTATACTATGACCGCTCCGTCTATATTGGTAAATACCTGCTCGTTACCTGTGGTGGAATCAAGTGCCGTAACAACCGTTGCACTCGGTACATTCACTATGAATGCCAGCTTATCCATGATAAGTAACGATTCTTTGATTCCTTTCATTGAAGCCTTGGCTACTCCGTCCTGCAGCCTGTCCATCTGTGTATCATCAAGCGTGATGTCTCTGGTTGCCAGCCTTGCCTCTGCGTGCTTGGAGAATCTTATCTCATTGCCCTGAGACACTTCATTCTGCATCCTGCCCAGGATGTCACCGAAGGAGCCTTGTCCCTCCGTCGTATCCTTATAAGCATCTCTTCCGGGGGCTTTTAAGAATTCTCCCTGAATCTGTTTAGCGGAAAGGAATCTTTCGTTAGCTATGTTCATACGCTTCCCTCCGTTGTGATGATTAAGTTATACTATCTCCGTGGTATCCTCACTGACTGTTTCTTCAGTGCTTCCGGTGTCGGCGGAATCGGTCTGCTCTGCAGTGTCCTGTGTACCTATCATATTAGCGTACCATCCTGCATACGCATTGTATACATTCTGCTCTTCATCGGTAAGGAAAGATTTCTGGTACGAATTCATACTGCTGTATGCCTCTACGATCTTACCTACCGCTTCGATATCCGATTCACTTAAGCTGTCGTAATTGGGAAGCTTATTGATCTGGGCCACGAACGTGTCCGCAAGCTTCACTGCCAGGGTGTAATCACCGTCGGCAACCGTCTTAAGATCATCGTAATTATACAGAGTCCCGTCGATCGACAGATATGTCTTGCTACCCGAGAATGTGACATAATCCACAGTTCCTTCTACGGTCTTAGTGTCACCGGTAGCAGAAGTCTCTTCCATGATTACATATTGTCCTACAAGTGATGATGCACTCTGTCTGCTCATCGTTGCGCCCATATTCTGCATCTCCTCAAGTGTAGAGAAGGTTGCAAGCTGTGATACGTATTCCGTATTGTCCGTGGGCTCCAACGGATCCTGATATTGCATCTGTGTCACGAGTAGCTGTAAGAAAGCATCCTTATCAAGTGCTCCGCCTGATTCTTTACTGGCGGCTTCAACTGCCTTTGATATGGAGGATGTATCGGGTGTCTTACCGTTGTTGACGATACTGCCGTCAACTACATTTGCTATTGAACTCATATTTTTCTCCTTATAGCCTATGCCATGTAATCCACTGTGTTACCCTGTCTTGCCATCATATCCGCCGTGACCTTGTCTTCCTCATCGAGCTCTTCCAAGTCGATATCGGTAAGATCGCCACCGCCTAAGTTGATGCCTCTGGCTCTCTTCTTCTTGGCCTCTGCCTCGGGCTGTCCGCCACGATTCTCTCCGTTCTCGTTAAGATTACGTTCGAAAGCGTGTGAACTGACTGTGACTTCGACCGCCTCTATCTTAATACCCTGCTCATTCATCTGGTCCTTCAGTTGAATTATCTGAGCTTCTAACGCTTCCTTTACCTGTTCGTTCTGTGTTGTAAAAGAAGCTGTGATAACACCATCCTTGGCCGCTACCTGTACTCTGACATTACCCAGTGATGCGGGATGTAAGTTCATCTCCATCTCCGTAACGTCTTCAGTCATCGTCATGCGAAGTGATTCGCTGACCTGTTCCATGATCTGATCTGTTGTGGTCGCATATGGCGTAACCTCTGCATCCAGTCTCTCGGTAACCATTCCCTTAATAGTATCCGTAACCGTCTGTGTGAAGTTAAATCCTTCATTACCGCGGTCATCATTCTTCGTATCCTGCCCCTTACTTTCTTCGTGCCTTGCACTGACAGGTGCTATCTCTTCGGAATCAGTTGCCGTTATCTGTGTGTCGGTCTGCTCTTCTACGCTTATCCTCTCGCGAGGTTCCCTGTTAAGGTCATCCGCCTTAACCATTGCGTCCCCTGCAGCTTCACCGATCTCTGCCACCTTGACCTTAGCTACCTCATCACCTATCTGACTCTTAACATCCTCTACAGGTATCTGCAGTGTATCCGCAACCTCTTTTGTAAGCTTATCAGCTTCATCCATAAGGTTCTTAACATCTGCAAAAAGCTCTTCGTCCGTCATGATATCGGTTACATCCGTAGCTTCGGTAAGCTCCACTACCAGATTAGGAATCGTACCGGGGTTAAGAACTTCCATATCCACCATTCCAAGGTCGTCTATGGCTTCTTCTACCTGTTCTGCAGGTATCTCCAGTACTTCTGCGATGGTCTGCACCATCGTCGCTACTGCCTCAGTTATCTCATCCTTAGCCTCTTCACTTAAGGGTTCCTTATTCTCTACAGGCTTATCTTCCTTAACTTCTGCCTTCGCAGGCTTATCGGAATCATCCTTAGCTACGGTCTTCGCCTCGGTACCCTTATCTGTCTTGGCTGCTTCCTTAACCTCTTTACCGTTCTTCTTAACGGCTTCCTTGGGTTGCAGCGCTTCATTCTCCTTACCTGTGCTGTTACGCAACACATCGGAGAAATCCGAACCGGAAGCCGGATTAACATTGGCAGCCACACCGGTCTTAAGCTCCTGCATGGGGCTTAATCCCGTTACTAAATTAGCTGTCATCCGTCATCCTCCTTATCAAATTATCAAGGTTCATTACCTACAATAGTTATATCGGTCTTTTTTTTCAAAACTTAACCGAAAAAAGAGCGTTTTTGGATTAAATCACGCTTTAATTATCCGGCTCCATGATCTTGGTTATCTTGGCAGCTATCTCCGGATCCATGGCTCCGAGTATCTTACCCCTGTCATCCGCCTCCATCTGCCAGAGTATCTTGGCGGCAAGATTAAGATCATCGGTCATATCCTCGAATATGGCTGCTGCCTGCTTGGGCTTCATCTCCGAGTAGGCCTGGGCGTAATTCTTGATCTCCTCGGATACCTGCTCTTCAACTATCACCTGCTTATATAAGCTCTCAGCCGTGGCCGGGTCCATGGACTCGTAGTATTTGACATATTCATCAGATCCCGGACCGTTCTGGGCATATACTACCTCATTATAGAATTCATTCTTAATGCGCTCGAATTCAACCTGCTTCTCTTCGAAGGTACGCAGTCTTCCGACTTCTTCGGACAGTGAGGATATCTCCTCATCCTTGGCCGCACTTCCTGCCTGAGTTTCCGCCAACTGCTTCTGAAGCTCCTGTATCTCCCTTACCGCCTCCTTTAACGAAGAATAACCGGTTGTATCCACATCCGAGTATTCATCGTCAAACTCCTCAGATATGAGCACGGAATCCGGCAGTATATTATTAACTACCGGCAAATTCTTAAGCACGGGAGCCAATACACCCGAACCGAAGCCTCCCACATCTAACTTGATAAGTGCGCAGATTATGGCTATCCAGACAGCAACTATTATTATTGTTGTCACGATAACGGGCAGATTACTCCCCTCGTCATCAGATATCCTCGCTTCCTCATCAGCCAGTTCCTTAGCCTTTTTCTTAGCTTCCTTCTTCTTGGCCTTCTGTTCTGCCTTCGCACGCTTCTGTTCATCCTTGAAGGCTTTCTTTTCTTCTTTAAGGCGGGCTATCTCCGCCGCATTCTCATCAACATAATCTGCCATACTGACTCACTACCTGTATCCTTTAATTTCTTACCTTAAGTCCGTGTCTGTAGCTTACAAGCTCATCTATCTCCTTGCTCTCCGCGGCATTGAGCTCATGAACGAACTCCTCGAAGGCATTGTCACGAAGCTTCTCCTGTATCTTACGCTCCTGCATTGCGGTATTCAGATCATTACGCGCTTTTTCCACCACGCCTTCAGCACGCTTCACATTCTCCCTCTGGAGGCTTATCTGCTCCTTAAGATTATCTATTGCCCTTGTATTGTCACGCAGATCACTCACGTCGATGGTAGTAAGGCGCATACGTCGCCCTTCTTCCTCATACCACTCTCTCCTGCCTATGAGGACATTAAGCTTCTCTTCCTCCGCATTAAGAGCCGCCATGGCCTCGGCAAAGGCAGCCTTGGCCTGATCCTCCATCTTCTCCTTGACATCAAGGACATTTTTCATCTTATATCTGAATACAGCCATATATCACCATCCGGACGTATCTTATTCCAGAAGCCCGATCATTAACTTAAGCGTATCGTCGAAAGAGAATGCTTCGTCCGTACTCTGCATCAGGAATCCGTTGACCGCATCGATCTTCTCTATCGCATAGTCGATGTTGCTGTTACTGCCCTTCTTATATGCACCGATATTGATAAGATCCTCCGCGTCATTATATGTGGCGAGTATGTTCTTAAGCTTTCCCGCAATGGCCTTATGCTCCTTGCTCGCTATCTGACTCATGCACCTGCTTATGCTCTGCAGCACATCAATGGCAGGGTAATGATTCTTATGGGCAAGCTTACGATTAAGCATTATGTGCCCGTCTAAGATGGAACGAGCCGTATCAGTTATAGGCTCATTGAAGTCATCGCCATCCACAAGGACCGTATATAATCCTGTAATGGAGCCTTTATCACTGCATCCCGCCCTTTCAAGAAGCTTGGGCATCTCCGAATACACACTGGGCGGATAACCTCTTGACACAGGCGGTTCGCCGTTAGCCAGACCTATCTCCCTCTGAGCCATTGAAAATCTCGTCATGGAATCCATCATAAGGAGCACATCCTTACCCTGATCCCTGAAGTACTCGGCTATAGCCGTCGCTGTCTTGGCGGCTTTATTACGTTCAAGAGCCGGTCTGTCGGATGTGGCTATCACTACCACAGACCTCTTCATGCCCTCGGGACCCAAGTCCCTCTCCACGAATTCTCTTACCTCTCTGCCTCGCTCTCCTATGAGAGCTATCACATTGATATCCGCCACCGTATTGCGTGCCAGCATTCCCATAAGCGTGGACTTGCCCACTCCGGAGCCGGCGAATATGCCTATACGCTGACCCTTGCCTACTGTCATCAGTCCGTCTATAGCTTTGACTCCAAGAGTCAATACATCCGAGATTATCTTACGGCTCATGGGGTCAGGCGGCGCGCTCTCAACCGGATAAGGTGTCCCACCCGTTATTACCGCCCCGTCCGTAGGTCTTCCCAGTCCGTCAAGAGTATGACCAAGCAGTGCGTCAGAGACATTGACAGTAAGCGGATTGCCCGTATTCTCGACTATACAGCCTATACTTATGCCCTCTGAATTATCATAAGGGGTAAGCTGCGTCCTGCCCTCCTTAAAGCCCACGACCTCTGCCATGATTGGCGCAAGAGCCGTATCCTCGGGGTATATATAGCATACATCTCCAAGCTTGGCATCCGGACCGGCCGACTCGATGGAGAGTCCTATAACATTGACGATCTTTCCCTTTTTAGCAAAAAAAGACTCGTCACACAGCCTGCTGTATTTTGCAAAATTTACTTTAGCCGCTTCCAAGTCTTTCCTCCTGACTATACATTATCCGTTTTATTCCGGAACATATGACAAAAGCTCCAGCTTCTTACGCAGATTCATAAGCTCCGTTCCGAGGCTGCAGTCGAATATGCCTCCGTCTGTCTCTATCATACATTCTCCGCTTTTTAAGGTCACATCCTCAATGATATCTATAGATGAATCCGCTGCCATTGACTCTGTCCTAAGTTCGTCCTTATGCTCGACCGTATACGGATAATCCTCATGACTCACATGAACCATGTAATTTTTACTGCCTTCTATATGGGTCATGGCATTGTGAAGCAGATTAATTATCAGTTCTTTGTGACCGCTTAGGTCAACCTCAAATATCTTCTCATAGATGGATGTGAGCGTATGCACGAATCGAGGCTCCAGATCATCCATCAGTTCATCAAATTGCGCATGCAGTGCCACTTTCTCCTGCTCTATCTGTGCCGCGGCCTCCACCATCTCTGCCTGCGCCATAGCCTTGCCTTCGCTATAGCCCTCTGACCGGCCTTCTTCTCTGGCCATGGCTCTTTCCTTCTCTATCTCGGCTGCCGCTTCGGCTTTCATGGCCTCTATC
This sequence comes from uncultured Lachnospiraceae bacterium, assembly GCA_905235845.1. GTDB lineage: Bacteria > Bacillota > Clostridia > Lachnospirales > Lachnospiraceae > Colinaster. The sequence continues at coordinate 197 of CAJONG010000085.1, read as the reverse complement.
TGCTCATTGGCCATAGCCATGATCTCTTCCTCGCTCGGTCCCTGATATACAGGTTCGGGGGCTGCTATGCCTTCGTTGAAGTTATCCTCCGGTTGTACGGCCTTGATGACATTGGATACGGGATTGCCTTCTTCGTCATATTCCCCCTCATATTCCATGCCATCCTGCACATCACCCACCAGGGCATTAAGCGTATC
>CAJONG010000084.1 GCA_905235845.1 uncultured Lachnospiraceae bacterium | reverse complement strand
GATATCAAGCTTGATGATGAAGCCAAGGCTTTAGGAGGATTAAGGATCATAGGAACCGAGAGACATGAGAGCCGACGTATCGACAATCAGTTAAGAGGTCGTTCGGGCAGACAGGGTGATCCCGGTGAATCCAAGTTCTATCTCTCTCTTGAGGACGATCTGATGAGACTGTTCGGTTCGGAGAGACTTATCAATATGTTCAATGCTCTCGGTATCCCCGAAGGTCAGGAGATAGAACATAAGATGTTGAGCAATGCCATAGAGAACGCTCAGAAGAAGATAGAGATGAACAACTATGGTATACGTAAGAATCTGCTTGAATACGATCAGGTCAACAATGATCAGAGAGAGATCATATATGCCGAGAGAAGAAGAGTGCTTGACGGCGAGAGCATGAGGGATGTTATCTACAAGTTCTTAACGGATATAGTGGAGAATGTCGTAGACAATACCATAGGAGAAGATAATAAGCCTGATGAATGGGATCTTAAAGATCTTAATGCCGAGCTTCTGCCCATAATTCCTCTTGAACCTATCACTCGCGGCAGACTCAAGGTGAGCAATAAAGCGGCGTTGAAGCAACAGCTTAAGGAAGAGGCGGTGAAATTCTATGAGGCTAAGGAAGCCGAATTCCCTCAGGCTGAGATGATCAGGGAGCTTGAGAGAGTCATCCTTCTTAAGACCATAGACCGTAAGTGGATGGATCATATAGATGATATGGATCAGCTAAGACAAGGCATAGGGCTTCAGGCATACGGGCAGAGAGATCCCGTAGTGGAATATAAGATGAGCGGTTATGAGATGTTCGATGCCATGACCGATGCCATAAGAGAGGAGACCGTGAAGCTTCTCTGCCATGTAAGAGTGGAGGAGAAGGTTGAACGTGAACAGGTAGCTAAGGTTACAGGTACCAATAAGGATGATTCAGTTGCCAAGCAGCCGGTAAAGAGGATGGAGGGTAAGGTATATCCCAATGATCCCTGTCCTTGCGGTAGCGGCAAGAAGTATAAGCAGTGTCACGGACGGAAGATAGTATAAGGGAATATTGAATTAAGGTTTGATTATGGTAGAACTGGATCAGATGAAAGGCGAGCTGTCTAAGTATAAGGAGCCTTTGAACGAAGTCAAGGCATCCCTGGGTCTGGATGGCAAAAAAGCCAGAATAGAAGAACTTGAAAGAGAGATGGAGGCTCCCGGATTCTGGGATGATCCCGATTCATCCAATGCGAAGATGAAGGATCTTAAGAATATGAAGGATACCGTGGAAGCCATAGAGGGGCTTGAAAGAGGATATGATGATATCGAGACTCTTATAGAGATGGGCTATGAGGAAGAGGATGAGAGCCTGATACCGGAGATACGTTCAGAGCTTGATGATTTTATCGAGAAGTTAGAGGATATCCGGATCAGCACACTTCTGTCGGGTGAGTTCGATAAGAATAATGCCATCCTTAAGCTTAATGCAGGCGCAGGTGGCACAGAGAGCTGTGATTGGGCATCCATGCTGTATAGGATGTATACCAGATGGGCTGAGAAGAAGGGCTATTCTCTGGAGGTATTGGATTATCTTGATGGAGATGAGGCAGGGATCAAGTCTGTCACATTTCAGGTCAATGGTGAGAACGCCTATGGCTATCTTAAGTCAGAGAAGGGAGTGCACAGACTTGTAAGGATATCCCCGTTCAATGCTCAGGGTAAGAGGCAGACATCTTTTGTTTCGCTGGATGTGATGCCTGAGATAGATGCCGACCTTGATGTGGAGATCAATGATGATGATATCCGAGTGGATACATATCGAAGTTCCGGTGCGGGCGGACAGCATATCAATAAGACATCATCGGCTATACGTATCACACATCTCCCCACCGGGATAGTGGTACAGTGTCAGAATGAACGAAGCCAGCATATGAACAAGGATAAGGCTATGCAGATGCTTAAGAGCAAGTTGTATATGCTTAAGCTTGAAGAGAATAAAGAGAAGCTGGATGATATAAGAGGTGAAGTGACCGAGATCGGCTGGGGCAACCAGATAAGGTCTTATGTGTTCCAACCCTATAAGCTTGTCAAGGATCTGCGTACCGGCGTGGAGAGCGGTAATGTAGACGCGGTGATGGATGGGGCGCTCGATCCCTTTATCGGTGGTTATCTTAAGTATATCAACAATACAACCGGGACAAACTGAGAATAAGTATGAATAATAATGAATACAACAGCCCATATGTGCCCAAACCGGGTGCTGAGATCGGAGGGCGGCATATACAACCGTATACTGAAATGAATTCCTTGGCCAGGGCGGCGTATACCATAGGTATAATCGGTGTGATATCCCTTATTACGATGCTTATATATCCGGCGCTTATCATGGGTTCAACAGCCATAATCCTTGCACTTTTGTCAAGAGACAGGGACGGGAAGATGCATTCTAAGGCTAAAAGCGCGATCACAACAGGAATAGTGGCGATAGCCGTTGATGTACTGATGGTGGTGATGACGATGACCGTGCTTCTTTCGGATGGTCCTCTCAAGCAGGAATTCAACAGTACGTTCAAGGATATATACGGACAGACCTTCGACGATATGTGGGAGGATATTCAGGACGGAAGATTCGATCTTCCATACAGGAATTTACCCTATGCAGATCAATTAAATTCGCAATTGCCAATTGATGGGGAAATGGATTATAATGAAGGTAACAGTTCGGAAGGTATTGGATCTGATGGTAATGCTGTCTGATCGTACATCTTGACAAGGAGGTCTGATGGTACCTGTAGGTTGGGATCCTTTTGCCGGATATAAGGCATTCATAGGTTATCAGGGAACCGGAGTCGGTACCGGCAGCGGTACAGGCTTAGATACCGGTGCGGCTTTTACTAATGGTCTGGGTACGGAAGGTACTGTGAAGCCCTTAGGCAGTCCGGATAATGAAGGCAGGGTAAAGCCTATAGTTAATCCGGGGGAGTCGACCAAGGTTGCTCCGGGTAAGAAATCATCTCCTGCGGAGTGTGAGACATGTAAGGAGAGGAAATATCAGGACGGTTCGGACGAGGGTAATGTATCCTTCAAGACTCCACAGCATATATCCCCCGGGTCTGCGGGAGCGGCTGTAAGGGCTCATGAGGGTGAGCATGTATCCAATGCCTATAAGAAGGCGGCTCAGAATAACGGTAAGGTACTGCAGGCCAGTGTCGCAATACACACCTCGATATGTCCGGAATGCGGAAGAACATACGTATCCGGCGGTACTACCACGACTAAGATCAAATACGGCAATGAGGACAATCCCTATATGAAGAACCTTAAGGAAAAGGACAGGGGACTTTTAGCGGGAATGAATTTTGATGCAAAGGGATAACTCCGATGAATTACAGAGTTAAGAATAACTATAAAGGAATTGCAAGAGAGAAGCTGCTTGGTAGGTATACGGTCATAATCGGAGCCATACTTATCGTGCAGCTTATATATTTTATATTAGGTTCAATAACAGCATCATTAGTTGATACCGGTTCGACAGCCGGCATAATAATATTCGGAGCCATAATGGTCATAACGGGACTTATAGGTGCGGTATTCTCCTTGGGAGAGAAGACCATATATCTGAAGACAGCCTGCGGTGACAAGATCAAGATCACGGATATCTTCGAGGGCTTTAAGGGATATGCCGACAAGGCGATAATATTGCAGTTCGTCATAGCACTTAAATGTGTAGTCTTCATGCTGCCGGCTATTATAACCATAGTGTTCATCGACTATATAAGCGGAGGTATCTCGGTATCGATATCTTCGGGTATAAGCTTTGAGAGAGATCCCGGATACCGTATGAATATTGCTCTGATCTTTATAAGCGTCATATGCATCATATGTGGACTGATAGGGTCAATATATGTCAGACTGGTCACATCACAGGTTTTCTATATATTGCTTGATTATCCGCAGTTGGATGCTAAGACGATACTTGGAAGAAGCAGAGATATGATGCAGGGTAAGATGATGTCGTATCTGTATCTTGCGATCAGCTTCGTACCGATCCTTATACTGGGGGTCTTAAGCATGGGCGTAGGTCTTATGTATATACGACCTTATATGGGAATGACCTTCACAGAGTTCTATATGAATCTGGCATCCGGAAGGGGCAGTAATATAGATGTCATCGTAAGCGATGATGTCAAGGAAGAATATACTACGGAAAGAGAGTAAGCAGAATGGATATAGCAGAACAGATTAAGACGGAATCAGGTGTTCGCCGCAGCCAAGTGGATGCGGCGATTCGTCTTATAGATGAGGGTAATACGATCCCTTTTATAGCAAGATACCGCAAGGAAGCCACGGGTGGACTTAATGATGAGCAGTTAAGGACTCTTAATGAGAGGCTTACATACCTGCGTAATCTTGAAGAAAAGAAAGAACACGTGTTATCTTCCATAAATGAGCAGGGTCTTTTAACCGAAGAACTTAAAAAGAGTATAGAGGAGGCCATCACCATTACAGCAGTGGATGATCTCTACAGACCTTACCGACCCAAGAAAAAGACAAGGGCATCCGTTGCAAGGGAGAAAGGCCTTGAAGGACTTGCCACATATATATATCTTCAGAATGCCGACAAACCCATAGAGGAAGAAGCTTCTAAATATGTGGATGATAAAAGGGGAGTACCCGGTGTTAAGGAAGCCATAGCCGGAGCAGCGGATATTCTTGCCGAGATGATATCGGATGATGCGACATACAGGACATATATAAGGGATATCACATACAGGGAGGGAATCCTTGTAAGCAGGAAGAGGGAAGCATCTGAAAAAGCGATGTCAAAGGAACAGACGCAAGGTGGAACCCGGTCAGGTAAGAGGAATGACGGTACTGATGAAAGAAATGTATATGAGATGTACTATGAATTCGAAGAGAAGGTATCAGGGATACAGGGATACAGAATTCTGGCGATCAACCGCGGAGAGAAAGAAAAAGTATTGACCGTAAAAGTCAACGCACCTGAGGATAAGATAATCCAATACCTTACAGGGCATATAATAAAGAAGGACAATAAGTACACAAGTCCCATACTTAGTGAGGTTATAAGGGATTCGTATGACAGACTGACAGCACCGTCAGTTGAAAGGGATATACGCAATGAATTGACCGAAAAGGCCGAGGACGGAGCAATAATGGTATTCGGTAAGAATCTGACACAGCTTCTGATGCAGGCTCCGGTGTCGGGACATACAGTGCTGGGGTGGGATCCGGCATTCAGGACAGGATGTAAGCTTGCGGTAGTAGATGCGACAGGTAAGGTTCTGGATACCAGAGTGATATATCCTACGGCTCCGCAGAATAAAGTGGAGGAGTCTAAGAAGGAGCTAAAAGCCCTTATCAAAAAGTATGGGATCACCCTTATCTCCGTGGGTAACGGTACGGCATCGAGAGAATCCGAACAGGTCATAGCGGAACTGATAAAGGAATCTGATACACCGTTGCAATACGTTATAGTCAATGAGGCAGGTGCAAGCGTGTACTCGGCCAGCAAGCTTGCAAGCGAAGAGTTCCCACAATTCGATGTAGGACAGAGATCCGCTGCTTCCATAGCAAGGAGGCTTCAGGATCCGTTGGCTGAGCTTGTCAAGATTGACCCCAGATCCATAGGCGTGGGACAGTATCAGCATGATATGGATCAGAAGAAGCTGTCGGAATCCCTCGAAGCGGTAGTTGAAGATTGTGTCAACAGGGTCGGAGTGGATCTTAATACGGCATCAGCGGCGCTTCTGCAGTATGTATCCGGCATCAATAAGACCATTGCCGGCAATATCGTGGCATATAGAGAGAAAAACGGAAGATTCGTAACAAGGAAGGATCTTCTTAAGGTGGATAAACTCGGTCCGAAGGCCTTTGAACAGTGTGCCGGATTCTTAAGGATCCCCGATTCTGACAATCTCCTTGACAGGACGGGTGTGCATCCGGAAAGCTATGCGGCAACGGAGAGGATGCTTAAGGGGCTTAACTTAAGTCTTAAGGATATCAAGGAAGACCCCAAGCTTCTTAATGTCATCAGTGACACGAAGAAGCTTGCGGAGAGTCTTAACGTAGGTGAGCCCACCCTTAAGGATATAATAGAAGAGCTTAAAAAGCCCGGAAGAGATCCGAGAGAAGAGACACAGGGTCCCATACTTAAAGCGGATGTGATGAGCATGGAGGATCTTAGACCGGGAATGAGACTTAAAGGGACCGTAAGGAACGTCATTGATTTCGGGGCCTTTGTCGATATAGGGGTACACCAGGACGGGCTGGTGCATATATCGAAGCTTTCCGACAGATATATTAAGCATCCGTTAGATGCAGTAAGCATAGGGGATATCGTGGAAGTGGAGGTTGAATCCGTAGACCCGGTCAAAAAGAGGATATCACTTAATATGAAAGGATTGAACCGATAAGCCGTTACTGCTTGAAATAAAACTTGGTTTTTGATAAAATATGTTAAATTCTAACATATTGATGCGTAGGGACGTGTTCAAGGAAAGCGAGGGATTATGTCAGATATTATCAATGATAGCGGACAGACAGAAGAGCTTGAAGCATATGCCGCACAATCTGAGCTTGCCATAGCCAATAAAACGGCCATAGTAGCTCATACGGCAATATGTTCCATTCTTTCACTGGCTTATGTAGCCGAAGTATTAAAGGGAGCAAGGACGGTAGAATATATATTGATGACTATTGTTTTTGCCATGGTTCCCGTTCTTATCAACTGGATCGTATATAAGAAGCAGAAAGATTCGCCTAAAATACTTCATATAACTACGCTCGGTTTTGGGATATTGTATGGCTTTTTGCTTTTTACCGCACAGAATGATCTGGTATTCACATATGCTATCCCGATGATGGTAATTGTGACGCTCTTTAACAATAAGAAGACCACGTATATACTGGGTATAGTCGTATGCCTTGAGAATCTTATAAGTGCCATCATAAGAGTGATACAGGTTGAAGATGCGAAGGCCATCTCGGCGACTCTGGAGATACAGGTTCTTGTAATGATACTGATTACGATCTATCTCATAGCCGTATCCAACGGAACCATTAAGTTCGAGAAGATAAGGAGAGCAAGGCTTCTCATACAGGAGAATAAGAACAATGCTTTGCTTGAACAGGTACTTGGTATATCGGGCAGGATGTCAGACACCATTACGGTAGTCAGCGGTGAGATGGACAGGCTTCAGGATTCCGTAAATCAGACGGTTGCCTCTATGGATGAAGTATCCACGGGAACAGGAGAATCGGCTGATGCGGTTCAGAGACAGCTTGTTAAGACAGAAGAGATCCAGACACATATAGGCAATGTGGAGGAAGCAAGCAGGATCATATATGATAATGTTACTGCGGCTAATGAGGCAGTTACCGAAGGTCAGAAGAATATAACGCAGATGACGAAGTATACCGAACAGGTAGACAGAGCGGGTAAGGCTGTGGCGGCTGCGCTTGATGTATTCAAGGAGACAACTTCCAAGATGAATACCATCACGGATCTTATCACAGATGTGGCATCAGAGACGAGCCTGCTTTCGCTCAATGCTTCGATTGAAGCGGCAAGAGCGGGAGATGCCGGTAGAGGATTTGCTGTTGTGGCAAGTGAGATTTCGGGACTTGCAAGTCAGACTACCGAAGCTACGGACAATATAGTCGCACTCATCGATGAGATCACCTCTCAGGTCGGAACCATGATAAGTACCATCAATGAACTCATTGCGACAGGAGCGGAGGAAAGCAAGTGCGCTGAGGCAACTGCGGAGAGCTTCAATTCCATTGCCGAGAATGTGGTCAATATAACAGAGCATTCTTCACACCTCTCAGGCGTTGTAACAGAGCTTGCTACAGCCAATAAGGAGATTGTTGAGAGCATTCAGACCATATCTTCGATTACGGAAGAGGTTACAGCACATGCTACTGAGACTCACAGTGTAAGTGAGTTGAACCAGACAATTGTTCAGGATATCAACAGCATGGTAGAGAGCCTTAGCAGTGACGCAGCGGAGCTTAAGACCAAGTCTTAAGACGAAGTGAATTTATACGTTATGGAACAGTATATTAAAAGAGCCGACTGAGTGTCGGCTCTTTTGATTCCGGCGCAGGATCTGTGCGCTTTTTGTATTCAGTTGTATTCTACATTTATCCACAGCTACTTTATGAATTTACGAAGATGTTTATATACAAGCATGGTTATAAGGCTGTTAATAAGCCCCTTGATAAGGTTAAGCGGAGCAACTGCCAAAAGCACCAGGGTCGTCACTGAAGTGATGCTTGCATTGACCTTGGTTCCCATGCCTATAATCGCTTCCATCGGCATACCATAGAGCTTACAGAATGCCGGAAGCAGATAGATGGCATTGAACAGGGAGCCTATAAGGGTGATCGTCAGCGTGCCTGCTATACATGATATAACAGCCGTCTTCTTAGTCTTGTTCATACGATATATCATTGATGCCGGTATGATGAGTCCGCATCCGATGACAAAATTGGCCAATTCCCCGACAAATGCTGTTGAAGTGCCCTTGAATAATACTTTGAGTACTATCTTGATAAACTCCACCATTACGCCTGCCACAGGTCCGTAAGCGAAGCCGGCTATCATAGCCGGAAGCTCGGAGAAGTCAAGCTTATAGAATGGCGGAGCGAAGGGTACCGGAAAATCAAATACCATCAGGACTGTGGCTATAGCCGAGAACATACCGATAACGACGATTTTTTTTGTCGTTAATATCCTCTCGGGCACATTGCCCGAAGCGCTATCTTTTTTGCCTGTGTATTTTTCAAAAAGGTACGCAACGAGAAAAACGGCGATAACCAGAATCAGGAATTCCAGAACGAACAGTGCGTTCTGAGCAACAGTGGTAAAAAGATCTGTGTTCATTTGTATCCTCCTCTTCCATCCGGACTGTACCGTCGGTTGCGGAATCTCACCGCATCAGCCGCCCGTGGCGGTTCGCAGACTCAGATGCCTGTATTGACCAGAGAAGTCAATTCGACATCATCACTACCGGTCGGGAATCTCACCCTGCCTCGAGTTATTATGGGTAGCGCATACCACCCTGCAACGATTGACATTATAACACTACACAGATGATTTGACAAATGGACGTAGGGTAAAGTCTTTGTAGGAAAAAATAAATATAGAGAAAGCACCAGGTCCTTGTGTTAGGATAGAAGTAGCGAAACTCAAAATCCAAAGGAGGT
>CAJONG010000083.1 GCA_905235845.1 uncultured Lachnospiraceae bacterium | reverse complement strand
GTAATGGACACCTATCGCCTTTCCTCTTCATTTTTAACTCTCGATGAATACGAGGCGATCATCACATCGCTGGAAGCTATCGTCAAGCAGGTGCCTAACAAGCAGTTATCGGACTCAGATAATAATCAAGCACTTCATAGAAATCCCTGCTCTCATGTCGTGCCTTGGCAAGTATCATGGGAAGATGAAGACTCACCGCTCCTATATTGAATCTGCCCACGAAGATAGGCGTATCTTCATCATCCGCCGGATGCATACCGCCTCTCTCATACCAGGGGCTTAGGAAGGCTCTGCAGCCCATGGGTGATATGATCTTGCCGTACTGCTTGTACATGCTGGCTATATATCCCTTGCCTGTAAGCGACAACCAGTCGGGATACATGGTCTTGGCAGAACACTCAACCCCTGCCTCGAACACATCTTCAAGGGGCTTGCCAGGTCCGTGGAGATTCTCATCATATAAGAATACTATCTTAGGGAAAAGCACGGGCTTCTTACACTCTGCCTTACCCTGTCCTCTTCTTCTGACATTGAGCATGGATATGGTGGCAAGCTTGGCGAATCTGCCCGTTCCCGTACCTGCTGTCACCGTGATAAAAGGATAATCTCCTCTGGAGGAAGCAACGGTATTGAACTTGTACTCCCAGCCCTGGAAGCCCTGTTCAAAGTCCCTTACGACATCGGCATATGCCTCCGCCTCCGCTGTCTCCTTATCCACACCCAGACGCTCATATTTTGCGATATACTTCTTATAAGACTTCTCGGCATAAGGCTCCAAGATATTATCCACACTTGGCACAGTGAAGCCGCCGTACTGCTGTGAAGCCGCAGAAAGCACGATATCTCCTATGACATCAAAAGCCGTATCCAGAGTCTTGGGCTCGTTATACCAGATATTACCCATCTCGAATCCGCCGGAAAGCACATGCTCCACATCAAAAAGACAGCAGTTCATGGTATCTCTTCTGGCACTCATGTCATGGATATAGATATATCCGTCACGGCATGCCTGTATCTCCTCCGTGGTCAAGAAGAACTTCTGATATAATTCCTTATTAAGCTGGTTGAACACAAGGGATCTCTTGGTAGATACCAGAGCCGAATCGGTATTGGCGTTCTCCTTATCACCGATATACATGATGGACTGGCTCTTCTTGTATACATCGTCAAGCATGCTTACAAAGTCCTGCTTATAGTTACGATAGTCCCTGTAGGACTTCGCTACTATGGGCTTAACCTGCTCAAGAGCACTCTCGACTATATTATGCATGATGGCGATAGGCACTTCATTGGTATCGAGTTCATCCACCTTATCACATACAAAACGGCATATCTCCTCCTTCTCCTCTTCAGAGAACTTGGTCAGTGCCCTGTATGCGCTCTTACCTACGGCTACAATGACCTTCTGTACATTAAAGGCCTCGGTGCTGCCATCCTTCTTGATGACCACTACCTCCTTATTCGGCTTGAACTTCTCACCGTAATAATTATCATCTGTCTTAGCCACAGGTTCAGCGTACTCAGCCATGAATCCCTACCTCCATAAGATTTATCAATGAATTCAGATCAGCAAAAAGATAACCACAATATCTTGTGGTTATCTAAGTATATCTCACCTATTTATAGTATGTCAATCTCAAAATAATAACCAAAAAACATACATGTTTTTTGGTTATTTTATACATTGCATTATATACCCTGACTCTCTAGGCCTGTGACAAGCCGCTTTCCGTATCATCCATAAGATCATCGCCATCCGCAGCCGTGGTAGCTAACTTATCACATCTCTCATTCTGAGGGTGTCCGGCATGTCCCTTGACCCATGTATACTTTACCTGATGCGGTTCCATGGCCTTAAGGAGTCGAAGCCACAGGTCGATATTCTTGACCTCGTTCTTCTTGCCCTTACGCCAGCCTTCCTTAACCCATGCATCCACCCAATGCTGATTGAATGCATCCGTCACATACTTGGAATCCGATACTATCTCCACACCACAGGGTCTGTTAAGCGCTTCAAGTCCCGTTATGACTCCCATAAGCTCCATACGGTTATTGGTGGTCTTCTTATATCCGCCGCTGTATTCCCTTGTATGAAGTGTACCCTTACCGTCTATATATTCAATTACGGTTCCGTAGCCTCCGGGTCCGTCCGGATTGCCTTTAGCCGAACCGTCTGTATATATCGTTACATTCATTGCTGCTTAACTGCCACGACACCTACGGGTTCTCTGATACAGTCTCTGCCGTCTCTGCGCTTGTCAATACCTGTGCCTCTTCCTTGGCATTCTTCTTCTTTCTTACTGCAATTCCTGCGAATACCGCTGCCACTATGCATGCTCCGAATATCACATACAATACAAGATACGAAGCGAATGTATTGATAAAAGATATTGCATTACCACTCATGATAGTCCTGCTCCTTGTCTATATTGTGTATACGACTTACCCATGTATTATATCTGATTTTCAATCCGTATACAAGACACCAAGTAGCAAAGATGATTTTATATGTACTCCCCGCTTATACTGTATCTCTCCGCCATGGCTTCTGCCGCATTCACAAGGTCCTCATCATATCCGCTTATCTTAAGCAGCTTTATGGCATTTCTTGTCGTTGCCTTACCAGTAAGAAGCTTGTATGCGAAGCTTATGTCGTCATCCTCTATGGTCTCCTCGAAGTGGTAATTATCATAATAATCCTTTAATAATTCCGTCAGTTCAAGGTCATGGGTCGCCGCCAATATAATTCCGTACACACCCGATAGCTGCTTCATGATGACCGTAGATGCCGATATCCTCTCTACGGTATTAGTCCCTCTAAGTACCTCGTCTATGGCCGCAAGTATAGGAGTCTCACTATCCTTACCGGCATCGATTATACGCTTAAGGGAACGTATCTCCGACATATAATAGCTCTCTCCTGTAAGGATATCATCCGTAAGGGCAAGGGAAGTATATACTCTGAAAGCGGGTGCACTGTATTCCTCTGCCGGCACAGTCCCGATGCTCTCGGCAAGTATCGCCGCAAGCGTTATGGTCCTTAGCATCGTTGACTTACCGGAAGCATTGGAGCCCGTAAGCAGCATGCCCCTTTTAAGCTCCACATCATTAGGAACGGGATCTGTGAGTAACGGGTGATAAAGTGCTACTGCCTTCACACCGATATAAGCTCCCGTCTCATTGTCATCCCTGCCTGATACTGTCGCCTCTGATGCCTCTCTTCCCTTAGATACGATCTGCGGCACACACCATTTTCCAAGATAAGTCCTGTATGAGCCTATCGCTACACATGCATCTATGTATCCAATAAGCGTAAGCATTCTGTCTATATCCGCCGAATGCTTCTCTAACTCCTTACGCATGCTGTAGAATTTGATGATATCGATATGTGTGAATATCTTGATATAGTCAAGTATGAGCTCCGCCGGATTGCCGCTTCCGTAAGATGCCGACATCACAAGTCCCGAGAAGCGTCCGAAGCCCGACATCTTTTTAGCCAGCGTCTTAAGCTTATAGGTCTCTACCGCAATTGCTTCATCCGAAAGCCTTGATATTACCTGTATCCCCTTCAGAAGCCTCATTACATACGAGAAGCTTATGATATACGGCTCTATCCTTCTCTTCCTTGCAAAATAAGAGATTCCGCCGTAGAATAATGCGATAATGAGTACAAGACCGCCGACGGTCGTATTGAATACCATAAGGATGACTGCCACAATATATGTAATAAGCAGCGCATAATCCCCCTTAAGGGAACTGTCGTCCACCGAATCAAGATTATTGATATAATCGTAGATACTGTACTTACCTGTACGCCCCATATCATGAAGCGCTATAGAAAGCTTAACCCTTCCTTCGCTATCAGACATATAGCCTGATATGAGCTTCTCCATATGATCATCATATATAAGCGCCTTATCAACGGCTGTATCCTGCTCTGCATTACCTATACCGCTAAGATCCGATGTAACCCTTGGTGTACGCAGCATATGATACAGATACTCATCTCCGGCCGATGACTGCGTGTAATTCATGGATCTGTATACCGCATCCATATTGAGGTCGTTCCATGTGATATCATCCACATGATACAGGCCATCTGCACAATGCGTATTATAATAACCGCGTATGTGCTCATACTCTCCGTCACCGTAAGTACGCGTACATGCTTTACCGTAAGATTCCTTAATCTTACGGATCTCATATGCCCTTATCCTTTTATTATGATAGGTGCCGTAGCATATTATGATCAATGCTATGACACCTATCATTATCGCCAGTACAAGTGTTTCCACGCTCTGTCTTACCCTCTTACGCTCCTGCCTTCTATCGTTTTGATCCTCACCTTAACGATACCGGCATACAGTTATTGTTACACTAACGCAGTTTGCGCATTATCTCCTCGGACTTATTATATATCTCATCCACATCAGTATCGATGAACTCTCCGTTCATGTACAGTATCTTACCGTCTATCATGGTCATCTTCACATTGGTCTTACTTCCGCTGTATACGATATTATTGGGAATATTGAGTATGGGCTGCATATTGGGCTGATGCAGATCTATCATCACGATATCCGCAAGCTTGCCCTTGGCCAGAATATCCGTATCCGGATGCTCTAACGTGGCCGAACCGTTGACCGTAGCCATCTTAAGCACTTCTGTAGCCGGTACTGCAAGAGGATTCATCTCTCTTAGCTTGCCAAGAGCGCTGACCAGATACATCTCCCTGAACATATCAAGACAGTTATTGGAACTTGGTCCGTCTGTTCCAAGCGCAACTATGATACCATCCTTCAGATAGTCGGTTATGGGAGCTATACCGCTTGCAAGCTTGGCATTGGATGCAGGGTTGGATACCACCATCACGCCCCTCTTTTTTAGTAGGGCTCGGTCTGCCTCATCCACCCATACGCCGTGGTATATCACTCCGCCGTAGTCAAAAAGTCCAAGCTTATCAAAAAGAGCCACAGGGCTAAGTCCATAGCGTCCCTTACACTCCTCCACCTCTGTCTTAGTCTCCGACATATGCACATACATGGGGGCCTTATATTTTGCTATGAGCTTAGCAGTATTCTCAAGCAGTTCCTTATCGCACGTATATTCCGCATGTAAGCCCATCTTAAAGCCTATGAGCGGGTGCTTGTCATTAAGCTTATTATATCTCTCTTCAAGGACTTCAAGTGTGGGGCCGAATTTATTAAGTCCGGATACAAGCTCGCATCTCATCCCCATCTCTATGCATGCATCCGCTATCGTCTCCGGAGTCAGATACATATCCTCTATCGCAGTTATACCGCTTGTAAGGTACTCAAGGATGGAAAGCTTGGTAAGCCAGTAGCAGTCATCTCCCGTCATCCTGGCTTCTCTTGGGAATATCTCGTTATTAAGCCAGTCCTGCAGATTAAGGTCATCGGCAAGCGATCTGAAAGCCGTCATCCCCGAATGAGTATGGCAGTCCTTAAGCCCCGGCATGAGCACATTGCCCTCACAGTCTATCTCCTTATCAAAGGATACGTCCTTAGGTGCGTCCTCACTCTTTCCCACATAGCTTATCCTGTTGCCGTCCGTATGAAGCTCTCCGATGAATATGTCCTCATTCTCCTTCATACTGAGTATTCTTGCGTTATAAAACCTGATCTTCACATTAATCTCCCTTATGTCCTTATATACTTATATACTTATATCCCTTATCAGAATCTCTTAACCGACTCCGTAAGCAGCTTCTTAAACTTCGGTGCGGCTTCATTGGCAGCCGCCTGAACCTCTTCGTGTGTAAGCGGATTCTCGGTCATACCCGCAGCAAGATTACATACGCAGGAGATTCCGCATATCTTCATTCCCATATGATTGGCCGCTATAGCCTCCACTACCGTAGACATACCCACGGCATCCACACCCAGTGTACGAAGCATCCTTATCTCAGCCGGAGATTCGAAGCTTGGTCCCGTAAGCTGTGCATATACACCTTCCTTAAGGGTGATGCCGTTAGCCCCTGCCTGCTCTCGTATGATATCCTGAAGTTCCTTATCATATACATGGGTCATGTCGGGGAATCGTGTTCCGAGCCCGTCTATATTGGGTCCGATGAGCGGATTGGGAGCAAAGCAGCTTATATGATCGGTTATAAGCATGAAGTCTCCTGCACCGAATGTGGGATTAAGTCCGCCCGATGCATTGGTAAGGAACAGTATCTCAGCCCCAAGCATCTTCATAAGTCTTGTCGGGAGTACCACATCCGATATGGGATACCCCTCATAGTAGTGCACTCTTCCCTTCATGCATACGACAGGCACCTTATCCACATATCCGAAGATGAACCTGCCTGCGTGCCCCGGAACCGTGGATATGGGGAATCCCTCTATATCTTGATAATCTATCTCGCATTCCACCTTGATATCATTGGCATAATCCCCAAGGCCGGATCCCAGTACTATCGCAACCCTCGGCACGAAATCCGTCCTCTTGCGTACACCTCTGACACAATTGGTAAGCTTTGCATATATCTCGTTCATTATGTACCTCCATGTTAATCCTAAAAGCCCTGCACTGTATGTGGGCTGCAAGCCGAATATCAGATTCGGCTATGCTTAGTGTTACCCTGTATAGTATATCAAATAACCCCGGCTGTGAAAAGCCGAAGTTATGAATCGATCTGTTATCTTAATGTTAGTTAAGTGTGATTTCGTCCCAGTAATCATCAGGTACGATTCCCACATATGTCATTCCCGCATTGAGTGTGACCTCATCACCGTTCTCAAGGTAGAAGTGTGTGATACCGTTCTCGGTGCTCTTCTCCCATGTGACCTTCACGGCCTTACCGTTGGTGATATAATATCCGTTACCCTTGCCTGTTTCTCCCATCATCTCATATGCACAATAACCATTCTTATCAAGCTGGAAAAGCCCTGCGCACTGGAGAAGCACATTCTTGAATGTAAGAGCCTCACCCGTCTTACCGTCTGCATGAACCTTGCCGTATACATAGTATGTGTAGAGTCCTGTAGACTCATCATACTTAAGCTCTGACTTGGTATGCTTGAATGCTGCGGAGAGGTTGATGTCCTTGGCATCCTCTCCCTCAAGCTCTACAGGCTTAGACTTGGTAGAGAACTTGAAGTGCGGACCCTCATAATAATCATCGTACTCCGTTGAATATGAGGACTTGTCAAAAGCCTTCTCAAGATCGCCCTTAACTATATACTCGGTGAACTCTCTTGCCTTACCGTTATTCACACGCGAGAATATGCCTGAGAAGTGCTGTGCATAATCATGTGCAAGATATGTATCGATGTAGAAAGGGCCACCATCATGACACATAACCGCATTGTACTCACCGGCTACCCATATATTGGTAGGACGTATACTTCTTATGGAACCCAGCTGTTCAATATTGCCCCAGTCCTTGTAGATGACCATAAGTCTGGTGATACGGTCATTGGCCGTACTGTTGACCATCTCATATATGATATCCGCAGTGTTAAGTCCGTAATGCGGAAGTGCCGTGCTCTCATTATCAACCATGGCAGCTATAGGCTTCTGCTTCTCAATCGCTGCATCTATAGGAAGGCCTGTAAGCTCACTGTATACCATTCCCTCGGGAAGTGCTTCCTCTTCCTCCTCACTGCTCTCTTCGACCTCTGTTGCAACAGGCTCCTCGATAGGGATTATCTCTGCCGTTACGGGCTCCTTAGCCGTTGTCTCCTTCTCCTTGTCGCCACAGGCAGCGAATACAATACAACTGCTTAAGCACAACAATGCGATAACTAACTTCTTCTTCATAACAATATATTCCTTTCCTTAACTCCCATCAAACCTTGTATAGTATATCCGAAAGTCTGTACCAATTCAAGTATAATATGCCACAAAAATCGTTCAAAAACGTGTCCCTTTTATGCAATTATCCGACTGATCAGGAAAACTTCACGCGCTTATAACTCTTTTTACCTCTTCGAAGAACGATACCGTCACCGGCAAGTTCCTCCGGAGAATAGAGCTTCTTTATATCCATTATCTTCTCATCATTAACAGATACACCACCCTGTTCGACAGCACGCCTTGCATCGCTTCTTGACGGGGTAAGTCCTGATACCGTAAGCAGTCCTAAGATGTCGATCTTACCATCTCTTAAGTCGGCATCGGTGACAGTCACCGTAGGCATATCAAGAGTTCCCGCACCAGAGAAAAGCGCCTTGGCTGATTCTTCTGCCTTCTTAGCCTCCTCCTCCCCATGCACAAGCTTGGTAAGCTCATACGCAAGGATCTCCTTAGCCTTATTAAGCTCTGCTCCTTCCCACTTATCCATCTTCTCTATCTCTTCAAGCGGCAGGAAGGTAAGCATACGTATGCACTTAAGCACATCAGAATCGCCCACGTTTCTCCAGTACTGGTAGAAATCGAAGGGCGAGGTCTTATTGGGATCAAGCCATACCGCTCCCTTGCTCGTCTTACCCATCTTCTTACCTTCCGAGTTAAGCAAAAGCGTAACAGTCATGGCATATGCGTCCTGCCCTGTCTTCTTCCTTATAAGCTCCGTACCGCCGAGCATGTTCGACCACTGATCGTCACCGCCGAACTGCATATTACAGCCATAGTTCTCATGCAGATAGTAGAAGTCGTATGACTGCATTATCATATAGTTGAATTCAAGGAAGCTTAAGCCCTTCTCCATCCTGTTCTTATAGCATTCCGCACGCAACATATTATTGACTGAGAAGCATGTTCCCACATCTCTTAACAGATCTATGTAATTAAGCTTAAGGAGCCAGTCGGCATTATTGACCATGATGGCCTTATCCTCTCCGAACTCAATGAAACGCTCCATCTGCTTCTTGAAGCAGTCGCAGTTATGCTGTATGACCTCAGGGGTCATCATGGTGCGCAGATCACTTCTGCCCGAAGGGTCTCCTATATATCCGGTTCCGCCGCCTATGAGCACCACAGGCTTATTGCCCGCCATCTGGAGCCTCTTCATAAGGCACAGTGCCATGAAGTGTCCCACGTGCAATGAATCCGCAGTCGGATCAAAGCCTATATAGAATCTTGCTCCGCCTGAATTGATCAGATCCCTTATCTCTTTTTCATCAGTAACCTGGGCGATGAGCCCTCTCGCTACAAGTTCTTCATAAATTCCCATTATATGTGTCAATCTCCATTCCCGCGATGTTGCGATTCCTTTTATGCCACATTCTATCCAATGTGCATATTTTTGTCAATAAATACCGTCACTGCCGATAGCGTAAACTCATTGTAGGAATTAAATAAACAGAGGTGTCCCAAGATTTGTGTAAGATAAAACTACCTGTTTATTATATTCCACTGTGATCAAAA
>CAJONG010000082.1 GCA_905235845.1 uncultured Lachnospiraceae bacterium | reverse complement strand
GATAAATGATCATGTTTATGAATGGCTTAAGAGCAAGGGCTTTGAGGATCGGCTCACGGAGCATTCAGAGACGATAGATACAGTGGAACATGCTGCACAACAGATAGGGTGCTCGGATGCGGAGATAGCGAAGACATTATCCTTTATCGTGGATGATAAGCCTGTGGTGGTTGTCATGGCGGGCGATGGCCGCGTGAACAGTTCCAAGTTTAAGGCATTGTTTCATACAAAGCCGAGCATGGTTCCTAGAGACCGGGTGGAGGAGCTGATCGGGTTTGCTCCGGGTGGAGTGTGTCCATTCGGGGTAGATAAAAGCATACCCATCTGGCTGGATGTGTCCATGAAGAGGTTTGAGTATGTCCACCCTGCAGGTGGTAATGAATATATATCGGTGAAGCTAACTCCCGATGAGCTGGAACAGGCTTCGGATGCCGTGGGTTG
The DNA here is from genome assembly GCA_905235845.1 of uncultured Lachnospiraceae bacterium. Lineage (GTDB taxonomy): Bacteria > Bacillota > Clostridia > Lachnospirales > Lachnospiraceae > Colinaster. The sequence goes on along the minus strand of CAJONG010000082.1, from coordinate 9,969 downwards.
GTGTGATGTGTGTAAAGGATGGGAAGAGAATGGAACTGTATAACGGAAGACCGGAGAATATAGAGGGCAGGCTGCCAAGGGAGATAAGGACATATGATTTCCTTGATAGGCTGGGCATTGAATATCTGAGGACTGATCATGAGCCTGCTAACAACATGGAAGCCTGCAATGAGATAGATGCAGTGCTGGGTGTGCTGATCTGCAAGAACCTTTTCCTTTGCAACAGGCAGAAGACGAACTTTTATTTGCTCATGATGCCCGGCGATAAAAAGTTCAAGACCAAGGAATTGTCTTCTCAGATAGGTTCTGCAAGACTGTCATTTGCTGATCCGGAGGATATGCTGAAATACTTGGATATAGAGCCGGGGGCAGTCAGTATCATGGGACTGATGAATGACAAAGATCATGCAGTGCAGCTTCTGATAGATGAGGATGTGTTGAAGGGTGAGGATCTTGGCTGTCATCCATGTGTGTGCACATCGAGCCTTAAGATGAAGACCGGGGATGTGATAGAGAAGTTCCCCTGCCGGCAACCGGGCATGAGTACCGCACGGTGCATCTGGTTGGAGAAGAGGAGTAATCTATGGGATTCTGTGGATGGGCTGATGTAAACGAACGGAATAAGGTTTACCACGATAATGAGTGGGGGATTCCGGTACATGATGACAGAAAGATGTTTGAGCATCTGATGCTTGAGTGTATGCAGTGCGGCCTGTCCTGGGATCTGATGCTTAAGAAGCGTGAAGTTTTCCGGTCATGCTTTGACGGGTTCGATTATGACAGGATCGCTGAGTATGACGAGACGGATATCGAGAGGATCATGAACACAGAAGATATGATCCGCTCTCCGCGAAAGATCGCTGCTGTGATAAACAATGCGAGATGCTTTCAGAAGGTGCGGGAGGAGTTTGGCAGCTTCTGTGACTATATATGGGCATACGCTGATAATAAAGTGATCCTCTATAACGGTCACAGTAAGCCGGGAGGAAAGATTCCTGTCAGCAACGGCCTTTCAAAGCAAATCAGTAAAGACCTTAAGAAGAGAGGCTTCAAGTATGTGGGTGAGGTCACGATATATTCTCATCTGCAGGCCTGCGGGATCATCAATGACCACGATGAAACCTGTCCGTGCTATGCGAAGATCAACCAGATGCATCCCACGGTAAACAAGCGTAAGGATAAGGAAGTGTATTGACGGATATATGATTGAAGAGGATGCCAAAGGGATACGGTATCCTATTTGAAGTTGGTGAGTGAAAGCAGGTTTAGTAATGAAGTATGACAATATAACGCAGGCTACTTTTCTCAAGCGTCCAAACCGTTTTATCGCCGAGGTTGATATAGACGGACATAAAGAGATGGTGCATGTGAAGAACACCGGCAGATGCAAGGAACTGTTGATCCCGGGATGTGAAGTATGGCTGACCGCTCCGGGTACGCCGGACAGAAAGACAAAGTATGATCTGGTAGCGGTTCGTAAAGATAACGGGTTCCTGTTCAATATAGACAGTCAGGCGCCCAACAAGGTGGTAAAGGAGTGGCTTGCAGAGCAGGATTATGACCTGGTGATACCGGAATATACCTATGGCGACTCACGCATAGACTTCTACATGGAGCGTGGTGAAGAGAAGTTCCTCATGGAAGTCAAAGGTTGCACGCTGGAGGTAGATGGGATCGGATACTTTCCGGATGCTCCAACAGAACGCGGTGTAAAACATATCCGAGAACTGATAAAAGCAAGGAAAGCCGGATATCATGCGATCCTTGCCTTTGTGATACAGATGGACGGAGTGACAGAGGTTCGACCGAATATCGGAACACATCCTGAGTTTGGAGAAGCTATGGATGAAGCGAAAAAGGCAGGGGTGGAGATCCTGTTCCTTACATGCCACGTGGAGCCCGGGGAGTTAGTGATAAAGAAGAACGGAGACAGAAGAAATGTAGAATCATAAATTTATAATTTTAAAAGCAAAATAATATAACGAATATTGTGTTTTTACTTACAGTTTTATTACAGTGTACATGATATTATGTCAGCAGATAAGAAAGAACTCCCCTTTTTCTTTTTCATTTATTTAGTACCGAATGGTACGAGAATATTATATACTCCCCTTTACAAGGCTGACATCTCCCCGGATGTCAGCCCTTTCCCTTTTTATGGAGACAGTCATGGACGATATATACAGGTTGCTTAAAAAAGAATATCTGGATAATATGAGAGAGCTTTTGGGCGATGAATATGAGGCGTTCATAAACTCTTATGATGAGGAACCGGCCCAGGGACTAAGGATCAATACGCTTAAATGTGCAAGCCACGGGTCTGAGCCTGCCGATGTATATGCCAAGTTAAGGGACAGCTTCGGCCTTACTTCCGTTAAGTGGTGTGATACGGGCTTCTATTATGATCCTGTATCACGGCCCGGCAAAAATGCGTTACATGAAGCGGGGCTTTATTACATACAGGAGCCCAGTGCCATGATAACGGGACAACTGGCTTCGGATATGATAAAGGATATGGCCGAGATAAGGGGATATCTGAAGGTTCTTGACCTCTGCGCCGCACCCGGAGGCAAGACTACACAGCTTGCTGAGGCTCTAAAAGGCAGAGGAATCCTCATATCCAATGAGCCGGTGCCCTCAAGAGCCAAGATACTGTCATCCAATGTGGAGAGAATGGGCATATCTGATTGCCTCGTATGCTCCGGGATGCCGGATGAACTGGCAGGTATGTTCCCGGGATTTTTCGATGTGATAGTGACGGATGTACCCTGCTCCGGAGAAGGAATGTTTCGCAAGGCTCCCGAGACCATAGAGCAGTGGTCTGTCGATAATGTACGTAACTGTGTGGACAGAGATAAGGAGATACTTAAGGCAGCTCATGAGATGTTACGACCCGGCGGATGCATCATATATTCAACCTGTACCTTCGAAAGGGCTGAGAATGAGGACATGATCGAAGGCTTTGCCAAGGAGCATCCGGGCTACACCATTCTGCAAATGCACAGGCTCATGCCTCATAAGTGCCGTGGAGAAGGACACTTCGCAGCGGTCATAAGCCGGGGTATCATAGACACACATGACGGCGACATAATTGGCGGTTATGGCATAGATAAGGACGTAAAGCTACCGTATGACCTAAGCTTTGATAAGAGTGTGGGTAAAGAGGCTAAGGACTATCTTAATGAGTTTATCGGCGATACTCTTACAGACAGAGGCAGGGATGCTCTTAAAGGGGTTGTTTTTGCCTATGGGAGCAATCTGTATCTGGCGCCCGAGCTTCTTGCGGATATAGCGCTTAATAAGAGAAGGCTTAAGGTGGAGAGACCGGGACTTCACCTGGGAGAGGTCAAAAAGGGGCGCTTCGAGCCGTCCCATGCTCTTGCACTGTACTTATCACCCGGCATGTGCATAAGAACTGTAGACTGTGAGGCGGATGATGACAGGATAGGAAGATATATAGCGGGTGAGAGCCTGGACTGTGATACGACGCTTGCAGGCTACGGACTCATAACCGCAGGCGGCTATAGCGTCGGCTGGGGTAAGGCCGTACAGGGAACCTTTAAGAATCACTATCCCAAGGGGCTTAGACGGATGATACGGGATAATAAGACCTAAAAATTGGCTAAAAATTGTCTTGAAATTGAAAAAACACATATTTTTTTTCTGAAATATATGATATAATGACGTAGGATGTTTGTTCCACGTTGTTTATGTGGGGAATACAATACAAGAGAGGTATTATATATGGACAGCAAAATACTAATGGAAAGTGGTACTAATGAACTGGAGGTTTTAGAGTTTAACGTATGTGGTAACTCTTACGGTATCAACGTAGCGAAGATCAAGGAGATCATACCTTATCAGCCCGTGACACCGGTTCCCAATTCTCATCCGAGCATTGAAGGAATATTCATGCCGAGAGATATAATGATCACCGCGATCGACCTTCGCAATTGTCTTCAGCGCGGAACATCAGAGCCCGGCGGACTGTTCATAGTAACGAACTTTAATAACCTCGATATCGCCTTTCATGTAGATTCTGTCCTTGGAATACACAGAGTATCTTGGACCGAGATCAATAAGCCCAATGAGACAGTCAATACGGTAGATGAAAGTATCTCGACCGGAATCATCAAGATCGACAACAAGCTTGTGATAATCCTTGATTTTGAGAAGATCTTAAGCGACATCAATCCCGAGACGGGGCTTAAGGTAGATGAGGTAGATCTCATTGAGAAGAATTCGAAACGTAACGAGAAAGCTATCCTTATCGCCGAGGATTCAATCCTCCTTAACAAGATGATAGTTGAATCCCTTAAGAAGGCAGGATACGTACAGCTTATCCATACGGCCAACGGACAGGAAGCATACGATGTTATCCAGCAGTGCAAGGAGAAGGGTACTCTTAAGGATGACATCCAGTGTGTTATCACGGATATCGAGATGCCTGTGATGGATGGACACAGATTGACGAAGCTCATCAAGTCTGATGACGCTACCAAGCATATACCTGTTATCATCTTCTCCAGTCTTGTGAATGAGGAGATGCGCAAAAAGGGTGAGGCTCTTGGTGCTGATGCACAGTTATCAAAGCCTGAGATAGGTAATCTTGTACGACTGGTTGATGGATTATTACTTGACTAATATATCATAAGATAGCCGGGAGCAATCTCGGCTATTTTTTTCGTAAGGATATAATCTATGGATTTCGATGAAAAATACTTAGATGATCTTTTAAAAGCTATTGAGCCGATCACAGGACCTCCCGAGGGAGAGGATGCCGAAGGACATGTGGATGAATCAGTGCCGGAAGTGCCTGAAGAGGAGCTTGAGAGTGAGATAGCAGAGCCTTTAGAGATGGATGAATCAATAGAGGAGCTTTTGGCCGGTGCCGATGAGGCAGCGGCTCCGGTTGTGGTGCCCGAAGAATCGACAGAGCCAGAAGCTTCTGCGCTTGAGGTTACAGAGCCGGAGCCGATTCCCGAACCGGAATCTATGTCATTATCCATAGATGACCTTGATCCGGCAGATGGCAATAAGAGCCTGTCAGCGGATGAGATTGCGGCACTTTTTAATTCCGCCAATGCAGAAGATGCAGCAGGGGCAGCAGATGAGAGTGCAGATGATAAAGGCGATGAAACAGAGGGCGAGATGCCTGTGGAGCCGGAAGCGATTATAGAGACAGATTCGGATATTCCGGAGCTGTCATCCCTTATTGAGGATGCAGAGGGTCCTTCCTTAAGCGACCTCCTGGCAGAGTCTTCGGATACGGATGGTGAGTCTTTAGAGGGCGAGCAGGAGATAGATCTGGGCATGAGCGCAGATGAGATAGACGCTATGCTAAGTGCTGCTAAGGAGGCGGGCAGCGAACCCGAGGAGAAGATCGCCGAAGATGATACGGATGAGCTTCTGTCGCTGCTTGCAAGCGCCGGTGATGAGGCTTTAGGAGATATACAGAATCTGCTTGACTCCGACGAGAATGGGGAAGCGGTAGACGTGGCGGCTCTTGAAGCGGCTACATCCGTAGAGGATGTGGCATCCAATGTCCTTGAGACAGAGGAAGAGGCAGCGGCAAGGACGAAGGAAGAGAAAAAGGCGGCTAAGAAGAAGGCCAAGGAAGATAAGAAAGCAGCCAGAGCAGCCAAGAAAGCAGTAAAGGGCGATCAGGCGGCTGACGGAGAAGAGGATGCAGAGGGCACAGAGGGTGCAGGAGGCAAAGCAGGCAAGGGATTCTTCGCAGGGCTTATGGCTATGCTCACGGAGAATCTGGATGATGAGATAGAGTCTGAGGATGCCAAGGCATCTGAAGGTGAAGGAACTGATGGCGGCGAGGGTGAGATAGCAGTCATCTCCGATGAGAATAAGGAGATACTTGAAGAGTTAGATAAGGAAAAGGGTAAGAAGAAGGGCAAGAAAGCCAAGAAGGAGAAAAAGAAGAAAAAGGGCAAGGGTGGCGAAGCCGAAGGAGAAGAAGGCGAGTCATCAGGCGAAGAGGAAGAAGAAGGGGAAGATACAGGTAAGAAGAAAAAGAAAAAAGAGAAGAAGAAAAAGGAGAAGGCATCCAAGGCCGAGGAGGTTCCTTCAAGACCGGAGAAGAAGCTTCCGAAGAAGAGGGTACGTGCCACATTTATCCTTTGCTTCTCGATAATGGCCGGAATAATAATCCTTACCATAGTACTTACCAATACGCTTAATCTTAAGGAGGCCAGATATGCATACGACATACAGGATTATCAGACTGCATATGATGATCTGTACGGATTAGAGCTTGAGGGTGAGGATAAGGAGATATTCGTCAAGTCACAGATCATGCTCATGTTAGACCGTAAGTTACAGTCTTATATGAATTATAGGAAGCTGGGCATGGAGGAAGAGGCACTTAATGCTCTGCTTAAGGCGGTGGAGATGTATCCGGATGTACTTATACAGGCAGAGAGCTACGGTGTGGTACCGCAGGTAGAAAATACATATTCGCAGATTAAGGATGCGCTTGCGACATACGGACTGAGTGAAGCAGATGCCATAGAGATTAACGGATATGACAGTAAGGTCAAGTATACCAAGAGGATCGATTCGATTATACACGGAACGCCCTTTACCTACGATGAAGATATAGCGGCAGAGGGCGGAATGGTGACAGTGCCGGATCAGGTGCCTGCAGACAGTACACAGACTGTGGATGATATCCTTCCGAGAGAACAGGACTTCCTGCCTGATGATCCGTCGAGGATATTCGATGGAGAGCAGCCGGCAGTGCCTGAAGGGGACGGCGCACCGTTAGATGCAATAACCGATATTCCTGTAGATGAGGGCAATATATGATAGCGATAATAGATTATGATGCAGGGAATATCAAGAGTGTCGAGAAGGCAATTCAGTCTCTCGGCGCAGACTGTAAGCTCACAAGAGAAAGCGCGGAGATAGTGACGGCCGATAAGGTCGTACTTCCCGGAGTGGGCGCCTTTGGCGATGCCATGAATAAGCTTAATGAATACGGTCTTGTAGATACCATACACAGGGTAGTGGATAAGGGGACACCTTTCCTCGGTATATGTCTGGGACTTCAGGTAATGTTCGAGGAGAGCGAAGAAAGCCCCGGTGTCAGTGGACTCGGACTTATGCCGGGTAAGGTACTTAAGTTCAGTGGCAAGGAGGGACTTAAGGTGCCGCAGATAGGGTGGAATTCACTTACGGTGAAGACCGGAAGCAGGCTTCTTAAGGATGTATACAGCGGAGCGTATGTGTACTTCGTCCATTCATATTATGTGGATGCGGAGGATAAGGCGGATGTGATCGCCACGGCCGAGTACGGTGAGACGGCAGATGTGGCAATAGAGTATGGCAATATATTCGGTTGTCAGTTTCATCCCGAGAAAAGCTCAAGTATCGGGATCAAGATACTTAACAATTTCGTGAATCTGTAGGTGAGTATCGGCGGCGAATGGAATGATCATCCGGCCGCCGTTATATATATGACCGCTATGCTTTGGAATGGAGATTGATATGCATACGATAAGAGTAATACCGTGTCTGGATGTGGACAACGGAAGAGTGGTTAAGGGTGTTAATTTTGTTGACCTTGTAGATGCCGGTGATCCGGTGGAGATAGCGGCGGCTTATGATCTGGCCGGAGCGGATGAGGTAGTATTCTTAGATATCACTGCCAGCAGTGACGGCCGTAAGACGGCTGTGGAACTGGCGGCGGCAGTGGCAACCAAGCTTTTCATCCCCTTTACCGTAGGCGGAGGTATACGCAGTGTGGAAGACTTCCGCGATATCCTAAGAGAAGGAGCGGATAAGGTAGCGGTCAATTCAGCGGCCATCAAGAGACCTGAGCTTATATCGGAGGCTGCCGGCAAGTTCGGAAGTCAGTGTGTGGTGGTGGCAATAGATGCCAAGCGCACGACAGAGAACTATACGGGTAAGGACGTAACGGACATTCCGGATAATGACACACCAAGGGCAGCCGATACGGGCGGCAGATGGACGATATATCTTAACGGCGGCAGAGTCGATACGGGTATAGATGCCGTAGAGTGGGCCAAGAGGGCAGAGAGCCTCGGAGCAGGTGAGATATTGCTTACAAGCATGGATAAGGATGGTACGAAATCCGGCTTTGATATCGAACTTACTGCGGCAGTAGCGGACAGCGTGAGTATCCCCGTGATAGCATCAGGCGGTGCAGGTAGGGAAGAGCATTTTGCCGAGGCGGTGCTTAAGGGTCATGCGGATGCTGTATTGGCAGCGTCACTTTTCCACTTCAAGGAACTTGAGATAAGCGATGTCAAGAGCTATATGAGAAGTAAAGGTATTGTATGCAGATAACCAATGACTGGCTTCCTGTCGTGGAGGCGGAGTGTAAGAAGCCGTACTACAGGGAGTTGTATAAGTTCATCAAGGATGAGTACGCGACAAGGGTGATATATCCTCCGTCGGATGAGATATTCACGGCCTTTCATCTGACTCCCTTAAGTGAGGTCAAGGTGCTTATCCTTGGGCAGGATCCGTATCATGAGCCTGATCAGGCGCATGGGTTGTCTTTTTCGGTGCCGGAATCACAGAGGCAGATCCCTCCCTCTTTACAGAATATATATAAGGAGCTCCATGATGACTTGGGCTGTTATATACCGGATAACGGTAATCTCACAAAGTGGGCGTCACAGGGAGTACTGATGCTTAATACAGTGCTCACGGTAAGGGCACATGAGGCCAATTCTCATAAGGGACGCGGATGGGAGCAGTTCACCGATGCCATAATAAAGGCGGTGAATATGAAGGATGAACCGGTTGTGTATATGCTATGGGGTACGCCTGCCCAGAGTAAGATTCCCATGCTTGATAATCCGAAGCACCTGATACTTAAGAGTGTGCACCCTTCGCCGCTGTCGGCGTACAGAGGATTCTTCGGGTGTAAGCATTTCAGTAAATGCAATGATTTTCTTAAGGCTAACGGGCTTACGCCAATAGATTGGCAGATAGAATCAAAAGGTAGATGATATTGGAGGTATGTAGAGGATGCGTAAATTAGCCAAGAGGGGCAATATGAACGACAGGATCGATATTGTCCTTAATAAGTTCCGCTCAAGAATGACATCTTATCCGCCGGGTATGTGCCCGCTCGCACTGTACCGTTCACTTCTTCAGATATCAATGAATCAGTCCTGCGGTAAGTGTGTACCCTGCAGAGATGGTCTGGGTGAAGTAGACTGGTATCTTAAGAGCATACTTAACGGAGATGCTACGGAGGATACTCTTAAGCTCATGGAGGAGAAATGCCGCATGATCGCAGCCAGTGCAGACTGTGCCGTAGGTGTGGTGGGGGCGACGCTTATCCTCGAATCCCTGACGAATTTTGCAGATGAATATGAGAGTCATATCAAGAACAGGCGCTGCGTGGAGAATGTCACACAGACCATTCCCTGCGTGACTCTGTGCCCTGCACATGTGGATGTGCCGGGATATATAGCCATGATACATGAGGGTAATTACGAGGGAGCGATCAAGGTCATAAGGGATAGGAATCCCTTCCCGACTGCCTGCGCCATGGTATGTGAGCATCCCTGTGAGAGAAAGTGCAGAAGAACCCTTATAGACAAGCCCATCAATATAAGAGGACTTAAGAAATATGCAGTTGATCAGATTTCGGCAGATCAGGTTAACACACCGGAGAGAAATGTCGACACAGGCAAGGTGATAGGTGTTATAGGAGGAGGCCCTTCGGGACTTACGGCAGCATACTTCCTTACAATGATGGGACACAAAGTTGTAGTCTATGATGAACATGACAAATTAGGTGGAATGCTTCGATACGGTATTCCTGAATACCGCTTGCCAAAAGATAAATTAGATGAGGATATCAATTCTATCTTAAATAGCGGAGATATTGAAGTTCATCTTAATACAAAAGTCGGTAGAGATATTTCAATTGAAGAATTAAGAGAAAAATACGATGCTCTTTATCTCGGATTA
>CAJONG010000081.1 GCA_905235845.1 uncultured Lachnospiraceae bacterium | reverse complement strand
AGTACACGGATGTACTTGCAGACCCTAGCGATAAGGCGATTTGGGCTCGGCACAAATCGCTGTGTGAAAAATATGATATCAATCATATTTTTCACACTATCCCTCAATGTTATGATTTTATGATATAATTATACCACGTTTGTCACCTTATTGCATCATATGACAATAAGTTTTGAGTGTATATAAGGATATAAGGATCGGTAAGTAATACGATATGAAAAAGGAAGATACAGATAACAGAGAAAGAGTTATAGTAAGGACCAGCATAGTCGGCATAGCGACCAATGTGCTGTTAGCAGCCTTCAAGGCGACGGTAGGGCTTTTGACCAACTCCATCGCTGTGGTACTTGATGCAGTCAATAATCTGTCGGATGCGCTTTCATCCGTTATTACCATAGTGGGTACAAGACTGGCGGGTAAGCGTCCGGATAAGAAGCATCCTCTGGGACACGGCAGGATAGAGTATCTTAGCGCCATGGTGGTGGCTGTTATCGTACTGTATGCCGGTATCACTTCGCTTATTGAGTCGGTGAAGCATATAATCCATCCGAAGGAAGCGGATTACAGTATTGTATCACTTATAATCATTGCTGTAGCTGTGCTTGTGAAGGTCATACTGGGTACATATGTTAAGAAGAAGGGTGAGGAAGTAGACAGTGGTTCACTCATTGCATCCGGTCAGGATGCGCTTTTGGATGCCATACTTTCCGTGTCAGTGCTTGCATCGGCTATTGTGTTCGTGACTACAGGACTATCGCTTGAGGCTTATGTGGGCCTTATCATATCCGGTTTCATCATTAAGGCCGGTATAGAGATGCTTTTGGATACCGTAAGCGATATTCTCGGAAGAAGGGCTGATCCGGACTTAAGCCGCAAGATCAAGCTTCTGCTTGCCGAAGAGCCTGAGGTAAGAGGTGCATATGATCTGCTTATCAATAATTACGGACCGGAGAAGAATTATGCATCGGTGCACCTTGAGCTTCCGGACACAATGACCGTGGAAGAGGTAGACAGGCTTACCAGACGAGTGGAGGCCAAGGTGTACAGAGAGACAGGAGTGATCCTAACCGGTGTGGGCGTATATTCATTCAATACGAGTAATACCGAGGCAATGATCGTGCGCAACAAAGTACTTGAGACTGTGATGGCTCATGATTTCGCATTGCAACTCCACGGATTCTATCTGGATATGGATAAGAAAGAGATGAGATTCGATGTGGTATTCAGCTTCGATATAGACACAGAAGATGGACTTAAGATACTGTATAATGAGATATGTGCTTTATATCCGGACTATCAGGTGCTTATAGCACCTGATGTGGATATAACGGATTAGGGATATTACTTGCTCCAGGGAAGCTTCTTTTTGGCAATCTCTTCGGTACTTATGCTTCTAAGCTCATATCCGGTCTCTCCGATGACACTTTTTATGTTCTCTTCGTTAAGAGTCTCTTCGGATATAATCTCCGTGATGCCCTTAGAGTGAGAGGAGCTTACCTTGGAGATATTAAAATTATTACGTATCGCGTCATTCACATGATTTTCGCACATTCCGCACATCATGCCGTCTATCTGCAATGTAGTCTTGATCATTGCCTTATCCTCCTTAGTTCATATCCTTGCATACATCCCGGGATGATATGTATACAGTTAGCCAAAAACAACTTCTTAACAGAGATATTATCACCCCGATGGTACAAATGCAAGTAAATATGCTATACTGAGAAATGTGTGGTCTTTTTGAACGTACCATATTCGGTAACGGTTTTATTATAATGGAGATTCTGAATGTCTGATCATAGTGACGGCAATAAAAACAGCATATTATACAGGATATGTATGATCCTCACATGGCTGATCGTTGCGGGAATGGTCATTCTGTATATAGTAGGGCAGTTTGTCTACAAACACAATGCCCTTAATACGGGTGTATCTAAGTCTCTTAATCTGACATGGGATTATGAGACAGAGAGTGGGAAGAGCGGTACATGTACTCTGCCTCAAAGATTCGATATGGAGTATGATGAGTGGCTTAAGTTGACTTCCGTACTTCCGGATGATATATCGGACGGAATGTATATGTGTATTATGGCCGGACGAAGTGTACGCATCAATATAGGCGGAGAGGACAGATTCGTCCACTATGGAGACGAGAGCGAGATACCGGGAAGGATCATTAAGAGCGCATATTTTTCTGTGCCTTTATATGCAAAGGATGCGGGGGCTGTGATCACGATAACGAAGGATGAGCACGGTGTATTCAACGGCAATGTCTTCGAGATACTCTATGGCGATATGTATGCCATGACAAGGGAGATAATGTCAGAGTATATCGTCAAATTCGCCATGGCAGTTCTTATGCTTGCAGTATCCATTGTGACATGCATAGCGGCGTTCACTACAGAGAGAGTATATAAGCTTAATACAAAAGCCCTTCGCATGTTGGGATTCGGAATGCTTGCCATCTCCCTGTGGATCATCACAGATTCATATATGTATCAGTTTGTATTCGGCAATATATATATAGACGGTGTGATAAGCTATATGCTCACTCCCATACTTCCGATCCCGTTCATCAGATATATTAACGAGGTGCAAAAGGGCAGATATGAGAAATACTATATCCGCTTTATTATAGCGCTCATCGCTGACGAACTGATAGTTTCTATTCTGCATTTTGCTGATATTTACTCTTTTGAGATGACACTTGCTTATAATGATGCGGTAGTAGTGATAGCAGCGCTTTCCATAATCGTATTTATCATTGTGGATTATAAGAGAAAATACATTAATGAGTATAAGTGGGTAGCCATAGGCATTGTAGGACTTATTATATGTGCCATTCTTGAGATACTGTTCATTAATATACACATTCTGCCTTTTGGCGGTATATGGATGGTCATCGGTCTGTACTTTATGATATTTGCATCACTGATACATACTCTCGGAGATATCATGAACTCTGAGAGAGATAGAAGAAAGGCTATCGAATCAAACAGGATCAAGACCGCCTTCCTTGCCAATATGTCTCACGAGATCCGTACTCCCATTAACAGCATAATGGGAATGAACGAGATGATCCTAAGGGAAAGCAAAGATGAAGATATATCCGAATATGCAGAGCACATTAAGCGTTCGTGCAATCTGCTCTTATCCATAATCGGTGATGTGCTTGATTTTTCCAAGATAGAGTCGGGTAAGATGAAGATATGCAACGATCCATACAATATCTCCACACTCTTGCGTGACGTGGCAAGTCTGCTTAATCAGCAGGCGGCTCTTAAAAGCCTTGAGACAAGGATAGATTATGCGGAGGATATTCCTTCCGTATTGGACGGTGATGAGAATCATATCAAGCAGATCCTCATCAATCTCATAACCAATGCCGTTAAATACACATCTTCCGGTACTGTGGGGATCACGGCTAAAAAGATGGCAACCGACACCCCGGATACAGTTATACTTGTCTTCTCTGTCAGTGATACGGGTATCGGGATCAAGAAGAGCGATATCGGAAGACTCTTTGACTCCTTCGAGAGAGCGGATGAAAGTAAGAATCGACATATTCAGGGTACGGGTCTTGGATTGTCCATAGTTAAAAGCCTTACTGAGGCTATGGGTGGAGATATAGAAGTTGACAGTGCATACGGAAGCGGATCGACATTCACTGTTAAGATACCACAGAGGGTGATAAGCAATGAACCTGTGGGCAAAAGCTGGAAGAATGATCCGGCACAGGGTGCAAAGGAAGAGAAGAAGTATATAGCCTCTTTCAAGGCTCCGAGAGCAAGCATACTTGCTGTAGATGATAATCCCACTAATTTAATGATAATAAAGCAGTTCCTTAAGGAGACCAAGGTCAATATCGTCCTGTGTGACAGCGGCGTTGAAGCACTAAAGCTATGCAGTAATAACAGATATGACATGATCCTTTTAGATCACATGATGCCTGATCCTGATGGTGTGGAGGTGCTTAAGATAATCCGTTCGGATAAGAAAAATCCTAATAATAAGACTCCGATCATAGTACTGACAGCCAATGTGGCCAAGGACAGTAAGGATGAATATATCGCCATGGGGTTCAATGATTATGTTGCTAAGCCTGTGGATGGTATGACTCTTGAAAGGGCGGTCGCGTCCAATCTCGCGAAGGAGCTTATAGAAGATAAGTCCGGTAATAAAGACGTCACAGAGAGTAAGTCCGGAAAGGAGCATGCCGTCTGTAAGCTCCAAAAGGATGAGAGATGCGTTAAGGATATGGAATTCTATAAGAATTCGGTCAGGGCATACGGAGGCGAAGCTTTTGCCGGTGAGATAATCAGTAAGGTAGCTACCGATACTCTTGACATACTTGATATACTTAAAAGAGACATTGAATCGGGAGACTATACCGACTATGCCATCAGGGCTCATGGGATCAAGGGAATGATGGCATCCATATATTACGAAAGATTAAGAGAACGTTCAAGGCTGCACGAAATGGCGGCTAAAGAGGGACGTATCGATTATATCAGACAGGACTTTAACAGTTACGTGGAGGAATGCAGGGAGTTCTGTAAGCAGATAATCGACAGGGAGGATGAGCATGAGAATCGGAATGGGCTATGATGTACACAGGCTTACGGAGGGAAGAAAGCTTATAATCGGAGGAGTCTGTATACCCTATGATAAAGGACTGCTCGGACACTCTGATGCGGATGTGCTGCTTCATGCGATCTCTGATGCATTGTTAGGTGCGGCAGCGCTGGGAGATATAGGTAAGCATTTTCCGGATACGGATCCGGAATACAAGGATGCAGACAGTCTGGTATTGCTTAAGAGGGTAGGCGAACTGCTTGAGCAGAAATTCTATCTGATAGAGAATATAGATGCTACCATAATCGCTCAGGCTCCCAGGATGCGCCCCTATATAGACAGGATGAGAGAGAATATCGCCTCGGCGCTGTCTGTGGATATCTCACAGGTTAATATCAAGGCAACCACTGAGGAGGGGCTTGGATTCACCGGCAGCGGTGAAGGAATATCGGCGCAGGCCGTGTGTATGCTCACTTCACCACGGGAGTTCGCCACTATGGATGTGACTGATGTGGATTACAGCCGGATGAGCAAAGCTTCGTCATGTGGAGGCTGTCCAATGAGCAATGGATGCGGAGAGAAAAATTAATTATAGATTTAATAATGGTATGCAATTATGGGAATAATTAAGACGATAAAAGAAGAGATAGAACTGATCAAAGAGCGTGACCCGGCCATACACAGCAATATGGAGGTATTCCTTTACCCAAGCTTTAAGGCCATGATGTATTACAGAGTGGCACACAAGCAGTATCTTAAGGGACATTACTTCCTGGCCCGGCTTATATCACAGAAGGGTGTTCGCAAGACGGGTATAGAGATACATCCCGGCGCGACCATAGGTAAGGGCTTTTTCATAGACCACGGTACGGGTGTTGTTATAGGAGAGACCGCTGAGATAGGTGATAATGTAACGCTGTATCAGGGAGTTACACTTGGCGGTACAGGTAAGGAGCACGGCAAGAGACATCCTACCATCGGTAATAATGTGATGATAAGTACGGGTGCGAAAGTCCTTGGTTCCTTTAAGATAGGAGATGGCAGTAAGATCGGGGCAGGAAGTGTGGTACTTGAAGAGGTTCCTCCGGGTTCTACAGTTGTGGGAGTTCCGGGACGGGTGGTCAAGTCTGCCAATGTAAGTCTGCCGCAGGACAATCTGGATCATGTTCATCTTCCGGACCCTGTCAGAGAGGACATACGCAATCTGCAAATGGCCAATTCAGAGCTTATCAACAGGGTGCTTGAATTGGAGCAGCAGATGCGTAAGCAAAACAGAGTTAATAATATTCCGGGAGGAACAGATAAATGAAACTGTATAATTCAACATCGAAAAGAATTGAGGAATTCGTACCCAATGTAGAGGGCAAGGTATCAATGTATACCTGTGGACCGACTGTTTACCATTATGCACATATCGGTAATCTAAGGAGTTATATCATGGAGGATGTGCTTGAGAAACTTTTAAGATTCTCAGGATATGATGTTAAGCGTGTCATGAACATCACGGATGTCGGACACCTGTCAAGTGATGCGGATACCGGTGAAGATAAGATGCTTGCCGGAGCCAAGAGAGAGCATAAGAGCGTAATGGAGATAGCGAAGTTCTACACAGATGCCTTCTTTTCAGATTGTGAGAAGCTGAATATCAAGAGGCCCGATGTGGTTGAACCGGCTACCAACTGTATTCCGGAATTCATTAAGATGATCGAGGGACTCTTAGATAAAGGCTTCGCTTATAAGGCAGGAGAGAATATCTACTTCGACACTTCCAAGCTGACCGATTATTATGTGTTCGGCTCCCAGAATGAGGATGAGCTTAAGATAGGTGCCAGAGATGATGTGTCCGAGGATACCAATAAGCGTAATAAGAATGACTTTGTTCTGTGGTTCACTAAGTCCAAGTTCGAGGATCAGGCTCTTAAGTGGGACAGTCCTTGGGGTATCGGATATCCCGGCTGGCATATAGAGTGCTCATGCATTGGCATGAAGCATCTTGGAGAACGGATGGATATCCACTGTGGCGGTATAGACAATATGTTCCCGCATCATACCAATGAGATAGCACAGAGTGAGTCATATATGGGACACAAGTGGGTCAACTACTGGTTCCATGTGCATCATCTCAATGATGAGACGGGTAAGATGAGTAAGTCCAAGGGAGATTTCCTGACAGTAAGCTTAATAGAGAGCAAGGGCTATAATCCTTTGGCATACAGATTATTCTGCCTGCAGAGTCATTACCGTAAGCCCCTTACCTTCTCATATGACGCACTGACTCAGGCACAGAGTACATATGATAAGCTCATTAAGAGGATAAGCAATCTCGCTGCGGATGGTGATAAGGATGAAGCTGCTGTTAAGCAGTGGCATGACAGATTCGCAGAAGAGGCAGGCAATGATCTGAATACCTCAATGGCCATAACTCTGGTATATGATGTACTTAAGGCATCGGATATAAGTGATGCTACCAAGAGAGCCGTGATAGAGGATTATGACTCCGTACTATCACTTGGTCTGCTAGAAGGCGCTGCCCAGGACGATAGTACAGAGGTTGACAGCGAACTTGCAGACTTCGTTGAAAGCAAGATAAAGGAGCGTAAGGAGGCTAAGGCTGCCAGGGATTTTGCCAAGGCCGATGCAATAAGGGATGAACTCCTTCAAAAGGGAGTAGTGATAAAGGACACAAGAGAAGGAACTGTCTGGGAACTTGCATGATGGGTCAGCATATGAATGAACACATGGAAGAGTATAACGAAGACTGTAAGAATGATAAAAATGATAAAAGTGATAAAAATGATAATCGGGACCTGTATAGTTCAATAACAAGTGTTTTTGAATTGCAGGAGCAGGATCTGAGAACATATTCTCCGCTTGCGCTGGCTTTTCTCGGGGACTGTGTATATGACATGGTCATAAGGAGTATCGTGGTAGCCCAAGGTAATTCGGGACCCGGCAGACTTCACAGGAAGAAGGCGGATATAGTCAAGGCACCGGCTCAGGCCAAAATGATGGATGCCCTTGAAGATGTTCTCAGTGAAGATGAGCTTGCGATATATAAAAGAGGTCGTAATGCGCATACCAACAGTAAGGCCAAGAACGCAACGGATCGGGATTATCACAAGGCGACAGGCTTCGAAGCACTTTTAGGCTATCTGTATCTGGAGCATGATACGGGCAGAATTCTCGAATTAATTAAATTAGGATTAAATAAAACAGGACAAAACATATAATGGAAAAGCAGATTAATGAAGGCCTTATTGAGGGAAGAAATCCGGTTATAGAAGCCATGAGAGCCGGAAAGCCGATAGATCGTCTCTATATTCTTGACGGGTCTAACGACGGCCCTGTAATGACCATCAAAAGGGAGGCCAAGAAAAGAGATATATACATTAAGTATGTATCCAAGGACAGGCTTGACAATATGTCCGCAACAGGAACCCATCAGGGTGTCATAGCGGTAAGTGCGGCATATGAATACAGTGAAATGGACGATATATTCTCACTGGCCCAAAAACGGGGAGAAGCGCCTTTTGTATATATACTGGATGGGATTGAGGACCCCCACAATCTCGGAGCGATCATCCGTACGGCCAATCTTGCGGGAGCACATGGTGTAATAATCCCTAAGGACAGAGCGGTGGGGCTTACGGGTACTGTTGCAAGAACAAGTGCCGGTGCCATTAATTATACGCCTGTTGTCAGAGTTACCAATATATCCAAGACCATTGCAGAACTTAAAGAGAGAGGGATGTGGTTTGTCTGTGCGGATATGCAGGGCGATGTTATGTATGACATAGACATGACAGGCTCAATAGGTATCGTCATAGGTAATGAGGGAGACGGAGTAAGCAGACTTGTTAAGAACAACTGTGATTTCACTGCTTCCATTCCCATGAAGGGTGATATAGACAGCCTTAACGCATCGGTGGCAGCGGGTATTATCGGCTATGAGGTATTAAGACAGCGGTCATATAACGGGAAGAACAGATGAGCCTGAATTATATGGCATGTACAGGGGGCGTTGCTTCGGCCGGAGGGTGTATATGACAGGGTACGGCAGATATGATTCAATGACGGATGAGGAGTTAATTACCGCCATGCATGATGGCGAGGCGGAGGTAGCGGATTATCTGTGTAACAAGTATAAGGAGCTTGTGCGTCGCAATGCCAAGTCTATGTATATATTGGGCGCGGAGCCCGAGGATCTCATACAGGAAGGGATGATAGGCCTTTTTAAAGCTGTCAGGGACTTTGATCCGGGAAGGGATGCAAGCTTCACCACCTTTGCCAATCTGTGTGTATCAAGACAGATGTATAAAGCCATCCAGTCCGCGGGTAGACAGAAGAATATACCGCTTAATACATATATCTCCCTCTATGAAGGAAGCGAGGACGAAAACGGTGATAAGATATCACCCATATCCGAGATCCTTGCAGATGACAGTCCCGGTCCCGAGCAGGAACTGATAGACAGGGAGAATCTGGAAAATCTGGTGAGAAGGATAGTTGAGGGGCTCAGTGATTTTGAGAATCAGGTGCTTGATCTGCATCTGACCGGAATGAATTACGTGCAGATCGCCAAGGTGCTCGGAAGAGATGAGAAATCCACGGATAACGCCTTACAGCGCATTAAGAGCAAGATCAAGAAAATGGTAGACAAATAGGATGGGATTGTGTTAGTATATCTTTCGTTGGATGTACAGATATGTGCTGGCATAGCTCAGTCGGTAGAGCGTCGCATTGGTAGTGCGGAGGTCACGGGTCCGATTCCCGTTGCCAGCTTAACCCCTCAACCCAGATTTTATAAGGGTTTGAGGGGTTTTTAGTATCATTTATTATAAAAAATATCGTCCGTTATAAAAGGCTATTTTGTGCTAAAAGACATCTGCTTTGAAGGGAACTGATCGACAACGTGCTCAACAATCTCCCGTAGAAGATAGCGGAGGCTGCGGAGGGAGCACCAAGTAGAAGTCCCGGTATGGGCGTAGATGATTAAATACAGGCGGGCAGCTGTGTTTTGTGCGTGGCTCCCCGTTATTTTTATGTCCGAAAACAACTGAAATCAGCACAAACGTTCGGGAGAAAAGGCTTGATTGAGCCATTTTTATTGGACACTCCGAGCGGTATTCTATGATCAGAAAATGTATCAATCAGAAATAAACAAATCATAGATAACACTATGTCAAAACTGCATGTTTCATCATTTTTGGATAATGGTATAACAAGATGGGGCCTGTTCTATAATGATAGGGGTACCAACAGATTCCTGACTGAGGATTTTAAACAAATTGTTTATACAAATTGTTTATGATACTGAGGAACAGGCTAAGAATAAGCTTGAGAGAATAGAGGCAGAACGTAGAAGCGAAGATTCTGCGATTCCCTTTTCTTTAGAAGAAGGCAAGACATTTGCTGAGGGTCAAAAATGGAAATTTGCCACGACATATGCGAAGACAGCCCCTCATGAGTATCTTGTTAAGAGATGGCTTTCAGAAGAAGATAAGCATCTGTTCGAGCGGCTTGTACAAGCGATCAATAAATATGCTGTCATCGGGTACTTTTATGAGCATGAGAACAAATATCTGATCCTGGATGATTATTATTACTGGTATATGCCGTGCTATCCGGATAATATGGCGGTTGATCTGATCAACAGGACAACGACCGACTATCTGGAATATCGGGACGGAGCGTATCATTACAAACCTAAAAGTATATGTAGAGAGGATAGGTGAAACAGATATCGACAAGACCTATAAGCTACTTAAATCTTTCGTTAGTTATCGTAAGCCGAGAAGGTTATCTGAGGAACAAAGAGAGGCAGCCAGGGACAGGATAAAAAAATTGGTGTCAAAAAGCAAGCTTTGACTCTCTTACATATTGACATTCTCCTAAAATGCGGTAAAATTTAGGAATACAGAAAGGAAATAGGGGAATATGCGAGAATTCAACTATAAGAAATATAAAGAATACCGCTGGGACAATGAAATACTGAATTACCTTTCACAGATTCATGAGTATAAAGGAAAGCAGGAATTGTTTTTGCGCCAAAAACCTGTCGAAATGGAAAAGCTTGTTGAAGTAGCCAAAATACAATCCATTGAGTCTTCAAACAGAATAGAGGGCATTATTACCACAGCAACGAGGATAGGGCAGATTGCAAAGGAAAAGACA
>CAJONG010000080.1 GCA_905235845.1 uncultured Lachnospiraceae bacterium | reverse complement strand
AGTACACGGATGTACTTGCAGACCCTAGCGATAAGGCGATTTGGGCTCGGCACAAATCGCTGTGTGAAAAATATGATATCAATCATATTTTTCACACTAACCCTCCTTCATAACACCCTAAGATTAATAATAACACAAAAGCGGCCGCTTTTGAATATGCGACCGCTCTGTAATATATATTGCTGCATTGTATCACATCCTACTGAATATCCAATTCAATAGGTTCATCCAGAGTCTCCGATACATACCTGCCATTCTTCTTACGCTGCTTGACACATTCCGTAAGAAGGTATTCTATCTGGCCGTTGACTGAACGGAAGTCATCCTCCGCCCAGGATGCGATGGCATCATACAGTTTCTCACTAAGCCTTAACGGCACCTGCTTCTTCTCTGCCATCCGACACTCCTTTCCAAGATCAATACAGACTTCCGGTATTGACTATAGGCTGTGCATCATGATTGCCGCACAGCACGACTAAGAGGTTAGACACCATGGCTGCCTTACGCTCATCATCAAGATCCACCATTCCGGTCTTGTCAAGTCTCTCAAGAGCCATCTCTACCATACCGACTGCACCGTCTACTATAAGCTTCCTTGCATCCACTACCGCCGCTGCCTGCTGACGCTGGAGCATAGATGCCGCGATCTCGGGCGCATATGCCAGGTAAGTGATCCTTGCATCTACTATCTCGATACCTGCATATTCCACCTTGTTTTGTATCTCATCCCTGATCCTGTCGGCCACTACCTCGGTAGAGCCTCTTAATGACCCGTCATCCGCTATGCCGTCACCTGTGGTGTCCACATTCTCTGCAATATCATACGGATAGAGTTTGACCACATTACGCACTGCACTGTCGCACTGAAGGGATAGATACTCCTTGTAGTTGTCCACATTGAATACCGCCTTGGCTGTATCTGCCACTCTCCACATAACGGCAACAGCCACCTCCACCGGATTACCCAGCACATCATTGACCTTCTGCTTGCTGTTGTTAAGTGTCATCACCTTAAGTGATATCTTCTTGGATGCTGTTCCATCCGCTCCCACCTTGACACCTGAACTTGATGATGCGATAGCTATGTGGCTCTTAGGCTCCACTATGTCACCGCTCTGACCGAGCTTGGTAGCTGCAGCCGGATTGAATGCCGTCGAGAAGGGATTGACGAAGAAGAAGCCATCGCCCTTAAGTGTCCCCTTATACTTACCAAAAAGCGTAATGACTAATGCTTCACCAGGCTTAAGCACCTTAAGTCCTAAGAATAATATCCATCCAAGGACAAGATACAGTACGAAGATAAGGGATAGCGCCGGTATAAATATCATTCCGAAGAATGACACAATGTAGAGTGCTATTGTAAGCACCAGCATGAATGCACCGTTACGGTGTCCTTCGATCACCTTTTCAACCGGATTTTCATAATTAATGTTCTTTTCACTCATGATTACTTCCTCCTGAAATCAATATAAGAATTATTGTGATATCATTATGATATCACAATAATTCTTTTTGTCAACACTCTTTTTTATATGAATCACAAATCCCGAGGAAAATAAGGCAGGGATGCCAAGTGCCGGTATTTATGATATAATTGATTAATTTATACAGTATATTTATTAACAAGGTAAAAACAAAGCGGAGGATTATATGGGAGCATTCGATGGTTTCCTTAAAGGCGTTAATCTCGGCGGTTGGCTGTCGCAGTATGACAAGCCCACTAAAGAACACTTTGATACCTTCATAGTGAAGGCGGATATAGACAGGATAGCAGGCGCAGGCTTTGATCATGTGAGAGTTCCTGTTGACTATGAGGTCTTAGAGGATGAGGAAGGGAATGCAAAAGAGGACGGCTATGCATATATAACGGATTGTATATCATGGTGTAAGGATGCCGGTCTTAAAATGATGATAGATCTGCATAAGACCTTCGGCTATACCTTCGATCCTCTTGAGAAGGAGATGGATAAGGAGGCCTTCTTCCATGATGAGGCCATGCAGCAGCGCTTCTATGATCTGTGGAACACTATATCATCAAGGTATGCCGGATACTCGGATATGCTCTCTTTTGAACTGCTTAACGAGGTGGTGTCACCGAATGTGGTGAATGAATGGAATGAGATATCTGTTAGGGCTTCAAGGATAATTAGAGCCAATGCTCCCAGTTCCTACATCGTGATAGGCGGAGTATGCTATAACAACGTAACGAGTGTTCCGCTTCTTGCCCCGCCCATAGATGATAAGATAGTGTATAACTTCCACTGCTATGAGCCCCTTGTATTCACGCATCAGAGAGCTCACTGGGTGGATAATATGCCCAAGGATCTTGTGATGAAGTACCCTGATTCACTTGATGTATACAGGGAGAAGTCAACCATGCTCTCGCAGGATCTGGCCGATGCCATCAACGAAGGCTCCATCACGGGCATAGGTCCTGAGCTTTTCGATACGCTCTTTAAGCCCGCCGTGGATACAGCCGTTAAGATGAACGTACCCTTATACTGCGGCGAGTACGGAGTGATCAATCTCGCACCCACCGACAGTGCCGGAAGATGGTTTGACGATATTCATAGCATCTTTGATAAGTACGGCATAGGACATGCCGTATGGAATTACAAGGAACTTGACTACGGAGATACGGTTAACCGTATATTCTTCTGATCACCTTTTTTAATAGCACTCATCTATTCCTCTCTTTCCTGCACAGGCCAGGTAATCAGCAACCTGTGTGGCATACATGGAAAGATCACTGTAGATTAAGCCGCTTCTTCCTTACTTAAGCATAGGACGCGTAATATGCACATTGAAAAGCTCGATAAGCGGTCCCATGAAGAATGCGGTGACTATAGTACCTATACCCACAATAGTAGGGATATCCTTCACCTCGCCGCCTGCCGATATGAACAGTACTGCCCCAAGGATCACACATACGATATCCGTGATTATCCTTACATATTGGAATCTGCCCTTCTTCCATGTGTTACATATGATAAGCGCTACGGCATCATATGTGGACACTCCAAGGTCCGCCGTCATATAGAAGGCTGAACCGAAGCATATGACTACGACTCCTATTACAAGGCAGAGTATTCTGACAGGTATTGACGGATTCGGAAGAAGCTTTTGTAATGCCTCATATGTGAATTGTGTGATATATCCGAGCAGAAAAAGGTTGATAAAAGTTGCTATCCCTATATAATGCCTGTCGAATACAAGTGCGAAAAGCAACAGGACCGCATTGGCTATTACATAAAGAGTGCCGAAGCCTATAGGCACAAGAGCATCAAGCCCGGCCATAAAGGACTGAAAAGGATCTACTCCAAGCGCCGCTATCTTGAATATACCGACACTTATTGCACACACTATCACACCGAAAAGAGACATCGCCGTCCTCTTTTTTAAATTCTCTGTTTTTAAAAAGTCTGTCTTCATATAAATCCACCATGTCTGGCACAAATCGCTGTGTGAAAAATATGATATCAATCATATTTTCACACTAGTCCTACCAATATCGATACGATCAATCCAGGAACTTCTCCGGAAGCACCACTCCGAATTCATCTGCAAGCTTCCTTAAGTCTGCGGATGACATGACCTGTCTCTTCTTATCTGTCATTGAGAATACCTTGACCAGGATCTCCGCAGATTTTTCCGCAGTATGCATAAGTCCGAAGGTTAAGTCGAAATCCGCCCCCGAAGCGAACATTCCGTGATGAGCCCATATCACAAGATCATATTCCTTCATCTTCTCGGATGTGGCAATGGCTATCTCTCTTCCGCCCGGAACCATCCACGGCACCACACCCACTCCTGCGGGGAATACTATAGGGCATTCCGTCATGGTCGTCCATAACTCCCTTGTGAATACCTTATCCTCAAGAGGCAATAAGAAAGTAAGAGCGACTATGCTGATTGGATGTGCATGGTATATAACCCTGTGTCTTCCGTCTGTGAGTCTTTTCTTGATCTCATGGTTCATAAGATGAGTCGGAAGCTCGGATGTGGGTCTTCCTCCGTTTTTAAGTCCCCATACTATCCTGTACATCTTACCGGCATCATCTACTTCTATGATCGCAAGGGTATCCTCCGGATCAAGGGATACATTCCTGAAGTACTTGCCGCTTCCGGTCACAAGGAAATACTCCCCTGCAAGATCCGGAACTTCAGTACCTATTTCCTTCCACTCTGCCGGCGCAAAGCACTCTTTTATGCCCTCAACCTCTTCTTCCTTAATCCTGTAGCTTAGGTTGCCGCCGTTTCTCTCATGAAAGCCTAAGTTCCATCCGTCATCGGCCATTCTTATGAATCCTTTTACAAATCCGGCATCTGTTACTTTTCCCATATCTTTATTCTTCTCTTTCTTAATGTAATATTATTGTCTGTTATTAAGCACTTCTTTTTCATAAGCAAGCACATCGTCGAACCACTCAAGCTCACCCTTTACTCCGCATCTTCTAAGGTATTCGTCCCATACGGCACCCATAGGGAGCAGCTTACATCCTTCCTGACATGCCATAAGCTCTGAGAATCTGCCTGCATCCTGAAGCTCCTTAAGCTTATCATGCGGCATCAGCATGGCATTAAGCAGCGCCTTCTGCCAGTTCCTGAAGCCTGTAGCCCATGCCCCTATCCTGTTGATGGAAGCATCGAAGTAGTCAAGTGCCATATACACTCTGTCAAGAGCGTCATTACGCACTATCTCCTTAGCCATCTCCTTAGTCTCATCATCAAAGAGCACGACATGGTCGGAATCCCATCTTACGGGTCTGGTTATATGCAGTGCTATCTCATCGAAGAAGCACAGAAGCGCCGGTATCTTGTCGGATACGACCTCTGTAGGATGATAGTGTCCGTTGTCCATAAGCGGGATGCATCTGTCATGTGTAGCTGCGAAGCTTAGAGCGAATTCACTTGAACCTGCCGTGAAGGATTCCACACCTTGGCTTAACCTTATCAAAATCATAGGCTTCCGTGAATATCTGCTCAAGCGAATCCTTGTATCTGAGCCTCGGGCCCATCCTGTCCGCAGGAATATCCTTATATCCGTCTCCTATCCAGAAGTTGATCACACAGGTCTGTCCTGTCTCTTCGGCAAAATAGTTCGCTATCCTTATACATGCCTTACCATGCTCTATCCAGAACCGGCGTACATTCTCATCAGGGCTTGTGAGCGTCAGTCCGTCCTTTACCATAGGATGTGAGAAGAATGTAGGGTTGAAGTCGATCCCCACTCCGTACTTTTTGGCAAGCTCTACCCACTTCTTAAAGTGCTTAGGCTCTATCTTGTCCCTGTCAGCGAATTCTCCCTCTTCAAAAATTGCATAGCTTGCATGGACATTAAGCTTCTTCGTACCGGGAGTCAGCTCGAATACCTTCTCAATATCTTCAAAAAGCTCTTCCGGTGTTCGTGCCCTTCCGGGATAATTACCGGTAGTCTGGATACCTCCCGTTAAGGGTCCTTTCTGGTCGAATCCCGTCACATCATCTCCCTGCCAGCAATGAAGTGACACTGGGATATCCTTAAGTCTGTCAAGTACCTTCTCCGTATCTACTTCAAGTGCTGCATACTGTTCTTTCGCTATCTCATAAGCGTTCATAGTTGTCCTTCCTTTCCTTATCCGGTAATATGACCTATACCGCAGTCAGTGCGATAATACTCATCTGATATCAGGTTCAAAAACCTTTACATCCGTCGATCTCATTATCAGTTCTCTGCCGGAATTAAGATCCCTAACCTTTCCGGCAGCGATAAGCATCGTAAGTATATTGCCCAGTGCCGTGCCCTCCGCCGGTCCTGCCAGAACCTTTTTACCCGTCTTCTTAGCCGTTACTTCATTGAGATACTCCGCATTGGAGCCGCCGCCGATTATATTGATGCTGTCATAGCTTCTCCCCGTCATCTCTTCTATCTCTTCTGCCGTCTTCTTATAGCATTCGGCTAAGGAGTTATATATGACCCTGGCATAGTCTCCCACGGTTACAGGCAGCTCCATGGAATTCTCTGCGATATAGGCATCTATCTCATCCTTCATAGACTCGGGAGCCAAGAACCTCTCATCATTGGCATCCACTATGCTCTCCACAGTGCTCTGTTCTGCTAACCTTACCATCTGTGAGTAGCTCATATCCGGCGCAATCTCTTCACGCACGGACTGTAGCATCCACAGGCCCATTATATTCTTAAGATATCTGAAGCGGTACTCATATCCGCCCTCGTTGGTAAAATTATATTCCCTGCTTCTGTCACTGCATATGGGTTCCTTAAGCTCGGTGCCCATAAGCGACCATGTACCGGAGCTTATATACAGTACATTCTCTCCGACAGCCGGTACTGACATTATGGCAGAAGCGGTGTCATGGCTTGCCGCCAGTACCACAGTGGGTCTGTAGCCTATCTTAGCCGCTATCTTTTCAGTCACGGGTCCAAGTATCTTACCGGGTGCCTCTATGGGCAGAAGAAGCCTTGAGGGTATCCCAAGTTTTTCCGTAAGCTCCGTATCCCATGTCTTGGATGCTGCATCGACCATGCCTGTAGTTGTTGCATTGGTGTATTCCTGTGTCTTTATCCCCGTTAAGAGATAGTTATAATAGTCGGGAAGCATGAGCATACACTCTGCCCTCTCCATATACTCCGGTCTGTACTTAAGAAGCGACATAAGCTGATATACTGTATTAAACTTCTGCTTCTGTATCCCGGTATGTTCGTACATATCTGCAAAGCTTAACAGTTTCTCAGCCTCTTCTGGCATTCCGTCTGTCCGTAAGTCCCTGTAGGATACAGCATTGCCTATCATTCTGCCGTCCTTATCAAGAAGGACGAAATCCACACCCCATGTATCTATCGCGACATATTCCGGTTCTTTGCCAATCTCCTTGCATTTCTTAAGTCCGGTTAAGATGTTTTCAAAGAAGTTGTCGATATCCCACACCTTTTCATCATCTTTTTCCGTAAAACCTGTCTTGAATCTGTGAATCTCTTCGGTTATAAGCCTGTTATCTTCCACATGTCCTAAGATACAACAGGCCGACGACGCACCGAAATCGATCGCCAGACAGTAACCCTCCATTGCTTTTCCTCCTTATGCCCTTATGAATGTGTATTAAGTATATCATACGGAAGCCGATTCGTATTACTTGTTCAGCGCTATCTCGTCGATTGCTCTTAACTCTTCTTCATCAAATGCAGGGCTGTCGATTGCTTTAAGATTAGTAAGTATCTGCTCAGGCTTTGAGGCTCCTATGATGACACTTGTTATCACCTCATCCTGCAGAAGCCAGCTAAGTGCCATTCTGCTCAGTTCCTCGCCTCTTTTACCCGCAAGGTCATTAAGCGCCCTTATCTGCTTCATTACATCCTCTGTTAAGCTTGACTCCTTAAGGAACCTTCCGTCCCTACTTATCCTCGAATCCTCCGGTATGCCGTCTAAGTATCTTCCGGTCAGAAGCCCCTGTGCCAGAGGTGAGAAGCATATTATTCCCTTCTTAAGCTTACGGCATGACTCCTTAAGCCCGTTAGCTTCTATTGTTCTGTCGAAGATATTGTATCTGTTCTGATTGATTATGAAAGGAACCTTATACTCAGCAAGGAGTCTTGCCGCTTCCTCCATCCTCTCTCCCGTATAGTTCGAAAGTCCGACATAAAGCGCCTTACCGCTCATTACCGTCTGTGCCAGAGCTCCCATTGTCTCTTCAAGCGGTGTGTCGGTATCCGGACGGTGATGATAGTATATATCCACATAATCAAGTCCCATGCGCTTAAGGCTCTGATCAAGGCTTGATATAAGGTATTTTCTGCTGCCCCAGTTGCCGTAAGGACCGGGCCACATATCATAGCCCGCCTTGGTGCTTATAATGATCTCATCTCTGTATGGCAGAAAATCCTCCTTAAGAATCCTACCGAAATTGATCTCCGCGCTTCCGGGTTCGGGTCCGTAATTATTGGCCAGATCAAAATGTGTAATACCGTTATCGAATGCTGTCTTACACATAATCTTCATATTCTCATACGAAGATGTGTCTCCGAAGTTATGCCATAATCCAAGAGACAGCTTTGACAGCTTAAGGCCGCTGTCACCGCACCTTCTGTACATATCCTTTTCATATCTTTTTTCATCCGCTCTGTACATATCAACCTCCCGTTCTTTGTATGCTCATCTTGCAATCTCATTATACTACAATCATATATTATTTCACTCTATGCTTGTATCAAAACTGTGCATTTTCAGCCAATTGAAATCTTCTTTATTATGTCTATTGTCTGTTTTTACAATATTATGCCATATTATTTGTATATAACGCACAACGAATCGGCTATGTACTTAAAAAAATACAATTATTCTTGATCGCAGTATTGCAATGTCATATTCGTTTATTATATTTTAAAAGTGTATTGTAAGGTTATATTTAAAATGGGGGTTATTTTTTATGTATTACCAACCAACTGTCTCAAGAAATGAAATGAATGAGAAGACCATGAGGTTCCTTGAGCGCTTTGTAAAAAGAGTCAAAGGTAACCCGCCCGGGGTATGTCCCATATCGGTTCAGTTGTCTTTCCTGCAAAGTGCCAGGAGTCAGACCTGCGGTAAGTGTGTCCCATGTCGTGACGGGCTTGCACAGGTCGAGTCCATGATGAGAAATATCTTAGACGGCAAGGCCGGCATGAGCACTCTTAATGATATGGTGGAGTTATGCCACATCATCGAGGATACAGCAGATTGCGCCATCGGATATGAAGCAGCAAGGATCGTCTTAGAAAGCGTCGACCTTTTTAAGGATGAATACTTAAGTCATATCAATCACCATATCTGTCTGCCCGAGGTAGGACAGAAGATACCCTGTGTGTCATACTGTCCGGCACATGTGGATATTCCCAATTATATCGCACTTATCGGCGAACACAGATATGCAGATGCCATTAACTGTATCAGACTTGACAATCCTTTCCCTACAGCCTGTGCATTCATATGTGAGCATCCCTGCGAGGAGAAGTGCAGACGGGATATACTTGACAGCCCTGTCAATATACGTGGACTTAAGAAGTTCGCCGTGGATCAGATATCAGCAGATCAGGTGAAGGTGCCCGAATGCAATGTAACGACCGGCAAGAAGATTGCCGTGATAGGCGGAGGTCCGTCGGGACTCACAACAGCCTATTACCTTTCGCTAATGGGCCATAAGGTCGTAGTATTCGAAGAGAAGGAGAAGCTTGGCGGAATGCTAAGATACGGCATCCCCAATTACAGACTTCCCAAGGACAGACTCGATCAGGATATAAGTGCCATACTCTCCACCGGCAATATCGAGGTCAGATGTAATGTAAGTGTTCCGGATGATGTGATGATGGAAGAGATAGACAGAGAATATGACGCTGTATACTTCTCCATCGGTGCGCAGCACGGACGTAAGGTTGAAGTCCCCGGTGCACATGCCGATGGCGTGTATTCGGCAGTAGATGTACTTAACGAGATAGGATGCGGCAATATCCCCGACTATACCGGCAAGAGGGTCGTGGTCGTAGGTGGCGGTAATGTGGCGATGGATGCGAGCAGAAGCGCCATACGATGCAATGCGGATGAAGTAACTGTCATATACAGAAGAAGGCAGGTAGACATGACAGCCCTTCCAAGCGAGATTCAGGGAGCGATCGAGGAAGGAGTTGAACTGCTTACGCTCAATGCTCCGAGAGCAGTGGAGGTCGATGAGGATAATAAGGTTATAGGCTTCAGGATGCAGCCTCAGATAATATCCGCATACAGGGCGGGCAAGCCTACAGTGACCGATGCCAAGGAGGATACCCGTGTTCATCCCTGCGATATAATCCTCATGGCCGTAGGTCAGGAGATATACTCGGAACCCTTTGCGGAATACGATGTTAATCCCAAGCGTAAGTCCTTCGATACCGAGCCAACCACAAGGCTTAAGACCCATAAGAAGTATTTTGCAGGCGGTGACTGCGTATTCGGTCCGTCCACCGTCATTAAGGCAATAGGAGCAGGCAAGGTGGCTGCCATCAATATCGATGACTACCTCGGCTACCACCATAAGATCCTCGGTTCGATCGATTACCCCGTACCAAAGGAGAATGACAGGACGCATATCGGCCGCGTACACTTAACTGACCGTTCGGCAAGGGAACGCAAGCATAGCTTTGATCCCGTGGAAAACGGCATGTCATATGACGAAGCAATGCAGGAGTGCAGGAAGTGCTTAAGATGCGACCATTACGGATGCGGTGTCGTGGAAGGAGGACGGGTATGAGTGTGAACATAACCATAGACGGTACTTTAATAAAAGTTGATGAAGGTACTACAATACTGGAGGCTGCCCGCCTTCACGATATCAACATTCCCACTCTGTGTTATCTCAAGGAAGTCAATGAGATAGGTGCCTGCAAGATGTGTGTCGTTGAGGTCGAGGGCATGGATCACCTCACCACATCATGTAATACCATAGCAAGAGACGGCATGGTCATACATACGGCAAGCGACAGAGTCATAAAAAGCCGCAAGCAGATGCTTAATCTCCTGCTTGCCAATCATGATGTCAGATGCTTCTCCTGTGCCAAGTCCGGAAGCTGCAGCCTGCAGGATCTCTCTAACGAATACGGTATCACCGAATCCATATATGAGGGCAACGAAGCCAAGATACCTGCCAAGACCGAGAATCCGTTCTTAACCTATTATCCGGAGTTATGTATCAACTGTCAGCGCTGTGTGAGTACATGTCATAAGGTGGCCGGCAATGGTGTTCTTCACAATGCCAAGATCGGCACAAGAACCCTGATTGATGCCCCTTTTGGTCCGGACTGGAAGGAGACCGAATGCGAGTCATGCGGTAACTGTGCGCAGGCATGCCCCACGGGAGCACTGATAGCCAAGAATAAGAAGAAATATCAGCCCGGACGCACCGAGAAGGTATTGACGACCTGTCCTCATTGCGCTACAGGCTGCCAGTATTATCTTATAGTCAAGGACAATGTGATAGTGGATGTCGAACCTGCCAATGGTCCCTCCAACAAGGGTATGCTCTGCGTCAAGGGACGCTTCGGTTCATTCAACTTCGTCCACTCGCCGGAACGTATGAAGTATCCTCTCATCAAAGGGTCTGACGGCGAGTTTAGGCAGGCTTCATGGGAAGAAGCTATGGAGCTTATCGCATCAAAATTTATGGATATCAAGTCCGAATACGGACCCGATGCATTGGCGGGATTTGCCTGCTCACGTTCGACCAATGAAGATATATATATGTTCCAGAAGATGGTAAGATGCGCTTTCGGGACTAATAACGTAGATAACTGTGCAAGAGTATGTCACTCTGCGTCCGTACACGGTCTTGCCATGACACTCGGCTCCGGAGCAATGACTAATCCGATCGAAGATATCACAGGTGACGTGGATGTCATAATGCTTGTGGGTTCCAACCCCGAAGAAGCACATCCTGTCGTGGGCATGCAGATAAGACAGGCAGTTGCAAGAGGTACGAGACTTATAGTTGTCGATCCCCGCGATATCGGGCTGTCCAAGCAGGCAGACATACACCTTAAGCTTAAGCCCGGAACCAACGTGGCATTCGCCAACGGAATGATGAACGTCATAATCAACGAAGGCCTCGTAGATGAGGAATTCATAAGGACAAGAACAGAAGGCTATGAAGAGCTTAAGGAGATCGTAATGGAATATACTCCCGAAAAGGTGGCTGAGATCTGTCATATAGATCCTGATCACTTAAGGGAGGCAGCCCTTATGTACGCCAAAGCAGATAAGGCTCCGATCATATACTGTCTCGGTGTGACAGAGCATTCTACCGGTACAGAGGGCGTAATGTCCATGTCCAACCTCGCCATGATGGTAGGCAAGCTCGGACGAAGCGGTTGCGGAGTCAATCCATTAAGAGGACAGAATAATGTGCAGGGTGCATGTGACATGGGTGCCATGCCCGGACATTTCCCGGGATATCAGAAGATAACCGATGAAGCGGTCATGGAAAAATTCGAGAAGGCATGGGGAACCACTCTTAATAAAAAGCCCGGTACATATGCAACGGATGTATTCGGAGCTGCGATCAAAAAAGATATACGAGGTCTCTTCATCTTCGGAGAAGACCCTATCGTAACGGATGCCGACCAACATCATGTCAGAAAAGCGCTTGACAGCCTTGATTTCCTTGTGGTCGACGACCTGTTCATGACCGAAACAGCCCGTCTTGCGGATGTGGTTCTGCCGGGTATCAGCTATGCCGAGAAGGAAGGCACTTTCTCCAATACCGAACGAAGGGTTCAGAGAGTCCGAAAGGCTGTAACTTTAGACGGAGAGATGAGGGCAGACACTGTCATATTCACAGATCTCATGAACAGAATGGGGTATAAGCAGCCAAGGCTTCATCCCGATGAGATAATGGATGAGATCGCATCCGTAACACCGAGCTTTGCAGGTATCTCACATTCAAGGCTTGACAGGATGAAAGACGGTCTGCAGTGGCCCTGTACCGATAAGAAGCATCCCGGCACGCCCATCATGCATGTCGGCAGATTCACAAGAGGCTTGGGATGGTTCTATCCCGCACGCTATATTGAGAGTGCCGAACTTCCGGATGATGAATATCCCTTCATACTTATGACAGGACGTATCCTCTATCACTACAATACCAGAGCCATGACAGGCAAGACTCCGGGACTTATGGAGAGAGAAGGTCATTCCTTCATAGAGGTCAATATAGCAGATGCGGTAAGGCTCGGAATAGAGAATGGTGATCTTGTAAGAGTGATCTCAAGACGAGGAAGTCTGACCACAACAGCAAGAGTCGGTGACAAGGTCTCTGAGTGCGAGACGTGGATGCCATTCCACTTCCCTGACGGTAATGCCAATGTGCTGACCAATGCGGCTCTTGATAAATACGCCAGGATCCCTGAATACAAGGTATGTGCGGTAAGACTTCAGAAGATTGAACATACAGATAATTACGACGAATGGAGCGACGAATGGCCAAGCCCAGACAATCTGCAATAGAATACAGTCCTACTTCCGAAGTACTCCGGTAACTTTAAAAAACGCCCCTGGAATGCAAGCATTCCAAGGGCGTATTCTTTTGCATTTGTATGTCTCGTTGTTTCGCGCAGATTATCTCTTTGAGAACTGAGGCGCTCTTCTTGCTGCCTTTAAGCCGTACTTCTTGCGCTCCTTCATACGAGGATCTCTTGTAAGGAATCCTGCTGCCTTGAGTGTAGGTCTGAACTCTTCATCTACCTGGAGTAAAGCTCTTGCGATACCATGTCTGATGGCACCTGCCTGACCTGTGTATCCGCCGCCCTTAACATTGACCTTAACATCATACTTCTCTACCGTATCGGTAGCTGCAAGAGGCTGACGAACTATAACCTTAAGTGTCTCAAGTCCGAAGTAATCGTCTATGTCTCTCTTATTGATCGTTATATTGCCCTTACCGGGAACCAGATATACCCTGGCGATAGAACTTTTTCTTCTGCCGGTACCGTAATACTGAGCACTCTTCTTAGCCTTAGCCATTTCAATATCTCCTTTCCTGTCCTTAGAATGTTAATACCTCAGGCTTCTGAGCTGCATGCTTGTGCTCCGGTCCTGCGTATACGAAAAGCTTCTTATACATCTGTCTTCCGAGAGGTCCCTTGGGAAGCATACCCTTAACAGCCAACTCAACAACCTCTACAGGCTTCTTGTTAAGCTTCTCTCTTAAGGTGGTCTCCTTCATTCCTCCCACATAATCAGAATGATGATAGTACTTCTTCTGATCTAACTTCTTACCTGTAACAACTACCTTCTCAGCATTGATGATGATCACATAGTCACCTGTATCTACATGCGGAGTGAAGATAGGCTTATTCTTGCCGCGAAGGATCTTAGCCACTTCTGAAGCAAGACGGCCGAGTGTCTGACCTTCGGCATCCACTACATACCATTTTCTATCAACCTTATCAGGGTTGGCCATGAATGTCTTCATATTTGACTCCTTTACTTATAATCTCATTCTGTATGATCGTCATGGTCTGCAGGATCGGGGCTATTGATCTTACATACCATATCCGCCGCCCTCCATTCGACGACGAATCTTCTGCGTCACTGTCTGCCGTAATCTCGCTTTCTCTCGGGGCTAATGAGAGAATGAGCTGTCTACAGGCATGCTGACGCCACACTGTCTGATTATACGACACGCACGGAGGTGTGTCAACAAAAAGATTCTCTTTTCTGTATCCTGTCAGGCGCTACCCAATGCCGCTGCTTTACCGATCATTTTGCATCCTCTATGGATACCAGCGTAAGTCCACATGCCGGTGCGGTCTGTCCGGCTTTGGTTCTGTCCTTGGCATTAAGTATGTCTTCCATCTCCTCTGCCTTTGCATCATCCCGCCCTATATGTATAAGAGTTCCGACTATTATCCTTACCATATTATATAGGAAGCCATAGCCCCTGACCCTTATAACAAGAATATCACCTGTATCCTGCATGCCGTCTGTATCCTGCATGCCGTCTGCATTCATACATAC
>CAJONG010000079.1 GCA_905235845.1 uncultured Lachnospiraceae bacterium | reverse complement strand
TGGGCTTCATTTTTGTATATATGATCATACTCGTTTTCTATGGCACGGGCATCGAAGTCACGCTTTGCCTGTGTTTTCATCTTCTGACG
Organism: uncultured Lachnospiraceae bacterium; assembly: GCA_905235845.1. Taxonomy (GTDB): domain Bacteria; phylum Bacillota; class Clostridia; order Lachnospirales; family Lachnospiraceae; genus Colinaster. The sequence continues at coordinate 9,491 of CAJONG010000079.1, read as the reverse complement.
GCATTTATCGCTGCACATGGTATATTTCAGTGACTTGGCAAGGAAGATCCTGCCGCAGACCTTACAGGTACGGAAATACAGGCTCCAATCCGACAGTCTTGCGTGGTAATACATGATCACCGGCAGAAATGAGCGGTAAGCGGTCACACACTCCATATCTGTCCGTGCAGGATACCATACATCCATCTTCATTTCACCCCCGGTCTGCCTGATTGTATCTGAGATAGAGCGGTCAAGCAGCTCGTCTGGTGAATATTTCTCCAAAGGCGATATAAGACCCATAAGGTCTATCTTAAACAGCTCGGAAGCTTGATTCCTGTCTCTTGGCTCACGGGCACGCAGATAGCCATCCCAGAGCCTTATGGCAGTATATATGGCCAAGGGATCACCTGACCGATACAGTTTGGTGCAGAATTCGGCTGCTGTCTGCTCCAGCTCCGGCTGTTTCCACCTTGTTGTATGCAATGCCTTCCATAAGGGCATATATCCCCTGTCCGTCCAGTCAGTCCCGTCCTGCCTTTTGTTTATGAAAAGTGTTCCGATAGGGTGTATTTCATCATAATAAATCTTTGCATCCGGATCTCCCCATAGTCTTTTTATGATCTCGGTCTCTGATCCGATCAGGATTCTTTCCTTGCCGGACTTCTTATCAAGGGAAAGGGTAAAAAGTACCCTGTCTCCGCTTATCTCCTGTCTTTTGAAGTGATATTCCATATCAGTCTATTCCTCTTATGTGTGGTAATAATGAAAATAGTGCCACCTATTACACACAGGATATCGCAGAATGGTTGATTTATCAAGCAAAAAGGCGATATATTCATTGCGGGTGGTAAGCTCGTGCCATGAAGTATCGACTTGCCGCCCATCACAACTGAATATGCTGCAGGAAACGATACCGATCCGGGGAAGTATGCCACGATGAAACATCGCGTGAAGAGTGTGACATGCCACACTTAAAAGTGTATGGGCTATCAAATCCGTTGACGATGAGAAAGGCGAGGTGACATGGAGGTTGCTAAGGCTTTAACGTCGAGCGTACCAAGGATCGGAGAATACGGTCAGAGTTTTGCGAGGATTCTGATCAGGAACGGATACAGATACGCAGCAAACTGCTCTCATTTAACCCATGGGAGTGGATACACAAAACGGTCGTTTCCTGCCGGAGCGATATGAAAGCATATCTGGAGGAATGTGAGGATTCGTCATGAGGAGATAACCGCTGTAAGCGGGAGGAGTCCCTATGACACAGCGGATCAAAAATGATCAGAAAAGCACTGATGAATCACCATCGGAGATGGATAAGATCACTACCAACCGAGTTTTTTACCGGCGATAGGGAAATGTAAAAAGGCGGGCTGTCAGGGTTATGGGATACATATAGTTTTACACTGAAAACCGTCGTTAAGTATCGGATGAAATCTGAGCATTTTCATCCCGGTAGGAGCGACCATTGTTTTGCGAGAAAGAGAGGATTTTTACAAATGAACAATCGAGACAAATATACAGATTATGAAGCACTTCCCCTTGTACTGGAAGTGAAAGATATTCAGAACATTTTGGGCATTAGCAGGACTACCGCCTATGCGCTGGTTAAACAGCCGGGCTTTCCGACCTTCAGAAGTGGGAGCCGGATCAAAATCAGCAAGCAGGCTTTGTTTGACTGGATGGCAGGTAAAAAGTGATCTGCGATCGGTCAGTAAAGAAGGAAAGATATGCTTGCGAGGATATTTACAGAACCGGAGATTAGGACCATTTTACGCAGATATGATCCAAAAGAAAAATGGCAGCTTGATACAGAAAGATCATATATGTATACGGCGATATGGGCTTTAAGACAGGCGGTCTTAACCGCCCAAACCCGTGATTTTTGGGGTTCACCACAGGTAGTACATTCTATCTTTAACAAGCACTGGATTGTGGGCACCACAATCCGATCGCAAGCACATTTTTCAGCGAGCTGAAAACGGCTTCGCTTGCTTGCAAGGGGGTGCTACGTGCCAGTGGCACATGCTCGGCACCGACCGAGGCGGAGCCGAGACCCCCTTGAACCCTGTTAAAGTGCGTCGGATACGACGCAAAGAAAAAAACAAAAAATATAGCATAGTGCCATAAAAATGAGTGGAGAAGCATATCGCATATCCACTCGTTTTCTATTGGTACGGAAAGGATAAGAAATGAGTAAAAAAGAATCAAACAGAGATCGCCGGCATGAAGTAAAAGTGCGGCTGAATGACGATGAGCTTAATTATCTCAATGGCAAGGTAAAAGCGGCAGATATGAGGAGCCGGGAACAGTTTATCAGACAACTTATTGTGCAGGGGAATATTTATGAGGTTGATTACAGTTTTCTTAAGGAAAACAATTATCAGATTTCCCGCCTCGGTCATAACATCGACCAGATACTCAAGCGCATCAATATCGAGAAATCCGGGATCGTACACGAACAAGAAATTCAGGAGATAAAGGAGGCTATGGAAAAGGTATGGCAATTACAACGATCCATCCTATCACGGCAACCATAGGAGCATCAATTTCGTATATCACTGCTGCGCATAAAACGGAGGAATTATTGTATGTAGACAGCTTCGATTGCGGGATCGAAACGGCGGCTTTCGATTTTGAATGTACTTTGAAAATGACTACCAGGGCCGGAAGTGATAAGGGACATCTTGCCTATCATCTGATACAGTCCTTTGCACCTGGAGAGGTTACGCCAGAACAGGCTCATCAGATTGGAAAAGAGCTTGCGGATAAGGTACTGGAGGGCAGGTATTCCTATGTGATAGCCACCCACCTTGATAAGAAGCACCTGCACAATCACATTATCTTCTGCGCTGCTGATAACGTTGATCATTTGAAGTATAACGACTGCACGAGAAGCTATTATCGTATCCGGAAGCTTAGTGATGACCTTTGTGAACAGCATCACCTGTCGGTGATAAAGGAGTCGAAAGGAAGAGGCAAAAAATACAATGAATGGATGGCTGATCAGACAGCGGAAGGATCATGGAAATCGCAGATCCGAAGAGCGATAGATACGACTATTAAGCGGGTAAGAACTTACGAGGAGTTTATTGAAAGCATGAGGGGGCTTGGTTATGAGATCAAGGGAGAAATACTCGACGGTTCCAATGGGAAATACATTCAGTTTAAGCCGCAGGGTAAGGACAGGTTTGTGCGAGGATATGAAAAATCCCTTGGGGCTGAATATACCCGTGAGCGCATCAAAGAGCGCATTGAGGCAAATGTGGAACGTCGTCGTGAAAGATTCAAACTGCTCGTTAAGCCTAAGATAATCGATACTTCACAACAGCGTTTTCAGGAAAGTCCGGGGCTTAAACATTGGGCAAATAAGCAGAATCTTCAGACAGCAGCAAAGATTGTAAGCGATTCCGGTAACCGGGCACAGATGGAAGAAAGGATTGCTGAGCTTGATCAGACCATCAAGACCAATTATAAGGCCCAGGTAAAGGCAGAACGCAGGCGCAAGGACAGACAGGATGTGATTTTCTATGGTGATCAGTATTTGAAATATAAGGAGACCTATGAGTATTACATGAACTGTCCGGCTAAGGATAAGGAGCGGATATTCAAGATAAATGAGTCCAAGATCATAGCCTTTCAGGGTGCCGCCGACAGGCTTAAGGCGGCCGGCATTGATCTTAAGAAATTTGATGCAAAGGTTTACAAGGCTTATGTGGAGCAGGATAAGGCAGATCAGCTTGAGATCAGTCAGTACGAAAAGGCATGGAAACAGGCAAAAGAAGATAAGGCAGACCTTGAAAGCAAGATAAAGGAGCTTGATAAGTTCATGGGCGGTTCATTGCAGCGTGAAGCTCAAAGGGATCAGGCACAAGAACAGGATCAGCCGGGCAAGCCCAAGAAAGGCGGAGATGCAAGATGATCTGCATATTTAAAAAGCTATCGGCGGCGAATGCACCGAAATATTACAGCGACAGTGCGGGAAGGAGAGGATTTATGTGGAAAACAGGAATATCAATAACGATAACAGTACCTCCCGCCGTGGAGGAAATAAGCGCCGGAAAGGCACTGATGTGAAGATCATCGTAACATCCGTTTATGTTGGGGAAAAGCCGATGAGAGATGTTATCGGAAGTGCCATCGCAGACAGTTTTGTGCGCGGTGAGGAAAACAAGGAAATTACAGCATAAACCGGCACAAAAGAGATGAAATTATACTACAAAGTGCTTGAATGATGCGGGGCATCACGCTATACTCATTTTACGGTGAATAGCTGTGATGCCTTGTGACTAAGGAGGTAAAAAAATGGCAAGGCAGACAGCAAAAGAAAAACGGACAGCTTTATATTGCAGGCTCTCAAAAGATGATGGCAATTATGGCGACAGTTCCAGCATACAGACACAGAAGGAAATACTTGCAAGGTATGCCGCAGATAATGGCTTCGGAAACATATCTTACTATGTTGATGACGGCTATTCCGGCACCAATTTCAACCGACCGGATTTTCAGAGGTTGCTCACGGATATCGAGAATGGAGAAATTGCAGTTCTGATCACCAAGGATCTTTCGAGGCTTGGCAGGAATTATCTGGAAACAGGAGTGTATCTGGAATTATATTTTCCGGAACATAATGTGCGGTATATAGCCATAAATGATTCGGTGGATACTATCAATACCGAAACTGTTGACTATACGCCCTTCCGTAATATTGCAAATGAGCTTTATGCGAAGGATACATCAAAGAAGATCCGCAGTGCGAAAAGGGCAAGGATGCAAGCGGGGATGTACGTGGCGCCAATGGCACCATACGGATACAAGAAGGATCCCGCTGATTATCATAAGCTTGTAATCGATGAGCGTTATGCTCCAAATGTACGCAAGATCTTTGAACTGGCGAAAGAAGGGCTGGGTGTAACCCGGATAGCGGGCTACATGAATGCTCAGCATATCCTTACGCCGGGAGCGGTAAATGAAACCGGAGGGTTTGAGCGTTGGTATAACGGAGCGGATGATCCTAAACGTTATGAATGGGGACCGCACGCCATCAGAAATATCCTTCGAAATCCGGTTTATGCAGGTCATCTGGTGACCAATAAAGTTCTTAAGCCGTCGTTTAAGAGCAAGAAGAGATTTTCTGTACTTCCGGAAAACTATATCATCGTAGAGAACATCCATGAGCCCATCGTATCACCACAAGACTTTGAACTGGTGCAGAAACTCATAACGAGCCACAGATGTGCGCCGGATCAGTCAGATGGGTGGGAAAACATCTTTGCGGGATTGATAAAATGTGAGGATTGCGGCAGATCAATGTCGCTTCATAAAACCAAGCGCATTAAACGTGATGATCCCATCGATATGTACTGTCTGATGTGCAACACTTATAAGACTCACGGAACATCCGACTGTACAGCTCACAAAGTGGAAGTGCGGGATCTGTATCAGGAAGTGCTTGCAGATATCCGCAGGCATGCAAGAGCGGCTTTTAAGGATGATGCAAAGATGACAGATAACCTGCTTAAGCAACTCGGGGTCGGGAAAAAGAAGCAGTCCGGAATCATTACAAAGGAATTAAAGGAAAAGAAGTCCAGATTATCCGAAGTTGACCGCTTGTTTCAGAAACTGTATGAAGACAGGGTTAAGGGCAATATATCTGATCGTAATTATCAGATGATGAATCGAAAGTATGAAGAGGAGCAGACCACACTTCAGAGACGTATCGAAGAGATAAGTGCCCTTATGATTGAAGAAGACAGTAAAAGTGATAATGCGGAGCAGTTTATCAAATTGATAAAGGAATATGCCGGTATCAAGAAACTTGATGCGGCTCTGCTTAACACACTGGTAGAAAAAATCACTGTCGGAGAAAAGAAAGAAACGGAAGATGGGGCAACACAGGAAATCAAGATCTACTACAAGTTTATAGGCAATATCTCATAAAGAGAAGGATTTACAGATAAAATGAAAAGATGCGCAAAATCCATGCTTCAGAATAAGGAGCATTGGAATACGATAATCCTAGATGGGACGATTCCTGATAAGGATATTAAGATGATGATCGCGGAGAGCTATGATCTGATATCTGACAGTCCGACCAAGAGGATATATGAAGCGGTCAAGAGTATTCCCAAGGGATGTGTGGCGACCTATGCGGATGTGGCCGAGGCGGCGGGTGACAGGAAGATGGCCAGGGCGGTCGGGAATGCACTTCATAAGAATCCCGATCCGGATACAATACCCTGCCACAGAGTCGTCAATGCCAAGGGTGAGCTTGCGGGAGAGTATGTATTCGGCGGAGCATGGAAGCAGGGACAACGCCTTGAAGAAGAAGGTGTTGAGGTTAAGGACGGCCGTGTGGACCTTAAGAGATTCGGATGGCAACAGGTTAAAAAGCAGAAGGCTCTCTGACTAATGTCAATCGCACTCTTTTTTTCTGTGCGTCAGTGTGCTAAAATCATTAGGTATCTAGTGATAGCATATCATGTGAGATCACAAGATGATACGACCATAAAGGTATGTAAGGAGATACAGGCAAAATGGCAGAACGTAAGATAATGCTCGGTAACGAGGCGATAGCCAGAGGTGCTTATGAAGCCGGTGTGAAGGTATCGGCAGCATATCCCGGTACACCAAGTACCGAGATAAGTGAGAATCTGGTACAGTATGACGAGATATATGCGGAGTGGTCGCCTAATGAGAAGGTGGCAGTAGAGGTGGCAAGCGGTGCATCCATAAGCGGCGTCCGTTCCATGGCATGCATGAAGCATGTGGGACTCAATGTGGCAAGCGACCCCCTTTATACTATGTCTTATATAGGGGTAAAGGGAGGTATGGTCCTTGTGGTAGCTGATGACCCCGGTATGTACAGTTCACAGAATGAGCAGGATACCAGGATGATTGGCAGAGCATCCATGGTGCCCGTACTTGAGCCTTCCGATTCAATGGAGGCCAAGGAGTATATGAAGTATGCTTTCGAGCTGTCGGAACAGTACGATACCCCCATGATACTTCGTACGACCACAAGGCTCGCACATTCGCAGGGACTTGTTACTCTTGAGGATAGGAAGGAGCCTGCTCCGATTCCATATGAGAGAGATATAGCGAAGCATGTTATGATGCCTGCCAATGCTATCAGGAGACATCTGGCAGTAGAAGAGCGACTTGACCGTATGGATGATGATGCGGCGGCTCTTACGTTGCCTTCGGGTCAGGCGCTTAACAGAGCTGAGTACGGTGATACCAAGATCGGATTCATAACCTGCGGTATCGCATATCAGTATATTAAGGAAGTGATGCCTGAAGCCAGCGTGCTTAAGCTTGGCATGGTGAATCCGCTTCCAAGGAAGCTTATTGAGGAATTCGCATCCAAAGTTGACAGACTTGTCATATTCGAAGAGCTTGAGCCTGTTATAGAGGAGCAGGTTAGAAGCTACGGTATCAAGTGCGAGGGTAAGGATATATTCACCCGTCAGGGCGAGTATTCCGCCAATATGTTAAGAGAGAAGATACTTGGACTTAAGCTTGATATAGATGAGGCGGAGAAGGTAGCACCGAGACCGCCCATCCTTTGTCCCGGATGCCCTCACAGGAGCGTATATTCCGTACTTAATAAGCTTAAGATACATGCTGCCGGTGATATAGGCTGCTATACCCTTGGCGCGGTGGCACCCTTAAGCGTAGTGGATACCACGATATGTATGGGTTCTTCCATATCCTCACTTCACGGTATGGAGAAGGCCATGGGTAAGGATTACATCCGTAACTGGGTTGCGGTCATAGGTGATTCCACCTTCCTTCATACGGGTGTCAATTCCCTTATGAATATGGTATACAACAAAGCTACGGGAACAGTGATAATCCTTGATAATTCCACCACGGGTATGACGGGACATCAGGACCATGCGGCTACGGGCAAGACACTTAAGGGCGAGACGACCTATGCCATAAGTCTGTATCATCTGTGCAAGGCCATGGGAATAGAGCATGTATATGAGGTCAATGCTTTCGACCTGCCGACATTGGAGGAGACCATTAAGCGTGAGCAGGACAGGGATGAGGTATCTGTCATCATCACCAAGAGTCCCTGCGTACTCCTTAAGGGTCAGGTATTCCCGGATAAGTGTGTACCGGTTCCCGAGAAGTGTAAAAAGTGCGGCGCCTGCTTAAGACCAGGATGTCCGGCACTTACGCGTAACGAGGACGGAACCATAAGTATAGATGATACGATGTGTAACGGCTGCGGACTGTGCATGCAGTTATGTAAGTTCGATGCTATTAAGAAGGAGGCTAAGTAAGATGAGTAAGACTACCAATATCATGATCGTCGGAGTGGGCGGTCAGGGAACCCTCCTTACAAGCAGAATCCTTGGCAAGCTTGCACTTTTGGCAGGATATGACGTGAAGATATCAGAGGTACACGGAATGAGTCAGCGAGGCGGCTCGGTCGTCACATATGTGCGCTATGGCGAGAATGTGGCGGAGCCTATAGTGGAGGAAGGTCAGGCTGATGTGCTAATCGCATTCGAGCGCCTGGAAGCACTCAGATACCTGCATTTTGTCAAAAAAGACGGAACTGTCATCGTCAATGACCAGCGTATGGACCCCATCTCCGTGGTCACGGGACAGGCACAGTATCCGGAGGGTATAATAGATACTCTTAAGAGCAGACGCAAGACCATGGTGGTGGATGCAATGGATGTAGCCAAGAGCATAGGCTCTCCGAGATCATTCAATGTGGTGGTACTCGGAGCGGCAGCTAAGAGTATGAGCTATACCAAGGAGCAGTGGATCGAAGTGATAAAAAGTACCGTTCCTCCCAAGACGATAGATAAGAATCTTGAGGCTTTTGAGGCGGGATACGGAATATCACTTTGATACTAGCGTCATGAAGTATATAGGATCTTATTATGTATTGTAACTCTTAGGGCAGAGTATAATAGAATGGAGAGGTTAAGCTATGATCTGGAATGAAACCAAGGAATGCATGAGCCGTGACGAGATGACGGCGTTGCAGTCCGCAAGATTAGTTAAGCAGGTGAATCACGTATATCACAATGTGGAATTCTACCGTAAGAAGATGCAGGAACTCGGCTTGGAGCCGGGAGATATCAGGGGGCTTGAGGATATAGAGAAGCTTCCTTTTACCACCAAGGCGGACTTAAGGGACAATTATCCTTTCGGACTGTTCGCAGTGCCGAAGTCCGAGATAGTGAGAATCCATGCATCAAGCGGAACCACGGGTAAGGCTACGGTTGTGGGCTATACCAGACGTGATATAGATACGTGGTCTGAAAGTGTGGCCAGATGTATCGCAATGGCAGGACTCGGACGTGAGGATACCATACAGGTTGCATACGGCTATGGACTTTTCACGGGCGGACTCGGCGCACATTACGGAGCAGAGTGCATAGGAGCAACGGTTGTACCGCAGTCTACGGGCAATACCAAGAAGCTTGTGACCATGATGAATGATTTCGGTGTCACAGGCATCATGTGTACTCCTTCATATC
>CAJONG010000078.1 GCA_905235845.1 uncultured Lachnospiraceae bacterium | reverse complement strand
GGTATGCATCGTGAAGTGCAACATACTTACCCACAATTGCAATCTTTACCCTGTACTTTGGCTTTGCAAAGTCCTTTGTAAGGCTTATCCATTTATCAAGGTCAGGCTCAGGACATTCTATCTTAAGACAGTCACAGACAGCCTGCGCGAAATACTCCTTTTCAAGCATAAGAGGTACTTCATATAAGCTCGCCGCATCAAGATTCTGAAGTACATTCTCCTTCTTCACATTACAGAACAGTGCTATCTTGCCCTTGATGTCATCATCAAGAGGATAATCCGAGCGGCACATAAGTATATCCGGCCACAGTCCCATGCTCTGAAGAGTCCTTACCGATGCCTGCGTGGGCTTGGTCTTCATCTCACCGGAGGCTTTGAGATAGGGTATCAGCGTCACATGTACAAGGATCGCATTCTCCCTGCCCACCTCTGCCTGGAACTGCCTTATGGCCTCTAAGAAAGGCTGACTCTCTATGTCTCCGACAGTACCTCCTATCTCTATGATGGATATTGTCTTCTCATCGGGTGACTTTTCTTTATAAAATCTTGATTTAATTTCGTTGGTTATGTGGGGGATCACCTGAACGGTTCCGCCACCGTAATCCCCGTGTCTTTCCTTATTAAGAACAGACCAGTATATCTTACCTGTCGTAACATTACTGTTGTGATCAAGGCTCTCTCCCACGAACCTCTCATAGTGACCCAGGTCAAGGTCTGTCTCCGTACCGTCGTCGGTCACATAGACCTCGCCGTGCTGAATGGGATTCATGGTGCCCGGATCCATATTGATATACGGGTCCAGCTTCTGCATATTGATATGGTATCCTCTGGCCTTAAGCAGCCTTCCCAGAGATGCTGCCGTTATTCCCTTGCCGAGTCCCGATACGACTCCGCCTGTGACAAATACATACTTAACCATTTAACGCTCCTATACTCATTACACTCTGTATTACTGTATTGCTGTCTTCTCATTCTCCCGATGCGCCATAGTTAGACAGAACCCTTGCCGAAGGATCGTTCACATTACAGCCTTCCCATGACTTATTCGGCATCCAGAAGTCTGTTATCATCTGTCCCTGTCCCGGGTAATATGTCTCGAAAAGCTCTCTGTATAACAGAGACTCCTTGGTAAAAGGCTGTGCATGTGTATACCTTTCACGAAGTGTCTCATACTCTTCATCCGTATATTTTTCTTCTGCATATGCCTTAAGGTAATCCACCATTGAATGTCCTACCGCATCGGAGAATGCCGCTTTCTCTCTCATAAGTATGTCTTCGGGAAGATAATCTCCTATAAATGCATGACGGAGGAGATACTTGCCCTTACCGTATACATTCATCTTCTTAGCAGGATCTATGCTCATGACATATTCCACGAAGTCAAGGTCGCCGAAGGGTACTCTTGCTTCTAAAGAATTAACCGATATGCACCTGTCTGCCCTGAGTACATCATACATATAGAGCTCTCTTATCCTCTTGGCCGCCTCTGCCTGGAATTCCTCAGCGCTCGGAGCAAAATCCGTGTACTTGTATCCGAAGAGCTCATCCGAAATCTCTCCTGTCATAAGAACTCTTATATCCGTCTGTTCGTGTATTGCCCTGCATACCAGATACATCCCTATACTTGCCCGTATAGTCGTGATATCGAATGTACCGAGCAGATGTACAACATCAGGCAGGGCTTTTATCACATCCTCTGCCGTGATGATGACCTCTGTATGATCCGCACCCAGATAATCCGCCACCTGCTTCGCGTACTTAAGGTCGATCGCATCTGTGCTCATACCTATTGCGAATGTCCTTATAGGCCACTTAAGCTCCTTGGCCGCGATCGCACATACAAGCGAACTGTCAAGGCCACCGCTTAATAGAAAGCCCAGAGGTGCATCCGCATCAAGTCTCTTTTGCACACCGCTTACAAGCTTATCGTGTATATTGGCACATATTGTCTCAAGATCATCCGTTATGACTTCCTTAACCTCCGTCATATCCCTGTAGCATACGAATTCTCCGTCCGCATAATAGTATCCCGGCGGGAAGGGCATGATCTTATCCGTAAGCCCCGTAAGGTTTTTAGCCTCGGAAGCAAATACTATCTCATCCTTGCCTTTTTTAGCAGCACTTCCGGAATCTTTGACATATCCGTAGAAAAGCGGTCTTATACCTATCGGATCTCTTGCCGCTACAAGGCTTTTCTTATCAGCGTCATAGATTATACAGGCGAATTCCGCATCCAGCTCTCTAAACATCTCCACGCCCTTTTCCTCATACAAGGGCAGTAATATCTCACAGTCGGAATCGCTTGCGAATGAGTAGCCGTCATTAATAAGACGCTCTTTAACCGGTCTGAAGCCATAGATTTCTCCGTTACATACAAGAAGATTGTTATTAAACCTAAAGGGCTGCATACCCTCCGGAGTAAGCCCCATGATAGAGAGTCTCTCGAATCCTAAGATTACGCCGTCATAAGATACAATACGTTGATCATCCGGTCCTCTCGATATTGTGGCATCAAAATGCTCCTTAAATGTCTTTTCATCCAATATACTGCCTTGATAGCCCATAATTGAACACATGTTACTGACCTCCAAAATATATGTGATTAAGTATTTTTTCCAAAAAAAGTGACAAGAACCCCGTAATTAAACGACGCTCTTGCCATTTATCTGTATCATTGTATACAATAATACAGATAATGTCAACACCTTTTTATATCATTTTATATTAACCTTTCTATCGACATTAAGAGGATACTTTCCCGTAAAACATCCCGTACAGATATTAAGTCCGCCTGCTACCTCGCTTAATCTGTCAATGCCTAGATAAGCCAGGGAATCCGCTCCAATTATCTTACGTATATCCTCTGATGACCTGTTGTAAGCAAGAAGCTCGTCCTTATCCGGTACATCCGTTCCGAAGTAACACGGATATAAGAAGGGTGGGGAGCTTACCCTCATATGCACCTCTTTGGCTCCTGCTTCTCTTAACATACGCACTATCCTGTCGGAGGTTGTGCCTCTTACTATGGAATCATCTATCATGATCACCCGCTTATCCTTGACAACCTCTCTAAGCGCATTGAGCTTTACTCTGACACTGCTTACTCTTGATTCCTGTCCGGGTCTTATGAAGGTCCTGCCCACATATGAATTCTTGATAAAGGCCTGCGCATAAGGAATCCCTGACTCATGAGCATATCCTATCGCAGCCTGTAGTCCCGAATCCGGTACTCCCGTCACTATATCAGCATCCACAGGTGCATCCATCGCAAGATACTTACCCGCAAGGACACGGGACTTATATACGCTCACACCGTCGAAATAGCTGTCCGGTCTTGAGAAATAAATGTATTCGAATACACATCTTCCCCTCTTATCCTCCGGCAGACACCTGCTCCTGTCTGAATTAAGGCGGCCTTCGGAATCTATCGTGACCACTTCACCCGGCTCTACATCCCTTACATAGTCCGCCCCGATGGTATCAAGTGCACAGGACTCCGATGTGAATATGTAGGTATCGTCTTTTCTGCCTATACAGAGAGGTCTGAAGCCGTAAGGGTCCCTGGCTCCTATAAGCTTACGCGGTGACATGATAACAAGGGAATATGCTCCCCGTATCCTGTCCATTGTGCGTGCCACAGCTTCCTCAACCGAACCGCAGTTAAGTCTCTCTCTTGCTATCACATAGGCTATGACCTCTGAATCGATGGTTGTCTGGAAGATGGCTCCCGTATAGGCAAGCTCTTCCCTAAGTGATGCCGCATTGATGAGATTGCCGTTATGGGCAAGTCCCAGCACACCCTTCACATAATTGATCACAAGAGGCTGTGCATTCTCCCTGACAGAGCTTCCTGTAGTTGAATACCTCACATGTCCCACACCTATATTGCCCTTAAGCGCCTCAAGTCGCTCCCTTGAGAAGGCTTCATTTAAAAGCCCCATATCCTTGTAGCAGGCTACGTTGCCCTTGCACCCTTCGGTATCACTTACCGCTATGCCGCAGCTTTCCTGTCCTCTGTGCTGCAAAGCATATAACCCGTAGTATATGGAATCCGCCACATCTCCTCCCTTAAGGTCGTACATTCCGAATACTCCGCATTCCTCATGCGGCGTATCATCGGAACCATCCATGAAAAAGAGATTGCTTTTTTGTTTTATTTCCGCCATTTTTCTTAATGCTCCTCCGTTTTTCATTGCCTGTCGGTCGTCAAGTCCTGTGTTATATTGCATCCACGCTTATAGTCACCTCTTCAAGCACATCGAGCAGAACCCTCACTGTATCAAGTGATGTGAACATGGTCACATTATTCTGTGTAGCCTCACGCCTTATGGCTACACCATCCTCATAATGCACCCCGGACATTATGGCTCTCGTATTGATCACATAGCTCACATACCCGGCTCTTATGGATCTTAATACCTCGTCACTACCCTCGCTTAGCTTATGTCTGATCCTTGTCCTTATACCGTGCTCCTTAAGGTATTCTGCCGTGCCGATAGTCGCCTCGATATTAAATCCGAGGTTATAGAACCTCCTTATGAGCGGAAGGGCTTCTTCCTTATCCTCATCCGCCAGAGTTACCATCACGGTACCGTAATTGTACAGCTTGACACCGGAGGCTATAAGTGCCTTATACATCGCTCTGTGCAGGGTATCATCATAACCTATGGCCTCCCCTGTTGACTTCATCTCAGGTGAGAGATAGGCATCCATACCCATAAGCTTCGAGAAGGAGAAAGCAGGAGCTTTCACATACCACCGCTCCGATTCCGTCGGATAGTATACGGCATGCGCTTCGCCATCCGAGCCTGTATCAATGGATCTGCCGATTATTAACCTCATATCTGATGCAAGCTTATCAAGCTCCTCCCGTATACTTAAGCCAAGCATCACCCTTGTCGCTATGTCAGCCATATCATATCCCGTAGCCTTTGATAAGAACGGAACGGTTCTTGACGACCTCGGATTGACCTCTATGATATATACGCTTTCATCCGGAGCCACTATGAACTGTATATTGAAAAGTCCCCTTATGCCGATCCCGATACCCAGCTTGCCGGCATATTCAAGGATCACCTCTTTGACTGCTTCACTTATACTGGCTGACGGGTACATACTCATTGAATCTCCCGAATGAACTCCTGTCCTCTCCACAAGCTCCATTATACCGGGGACGAATACATCCTTACCGTCACATATCCCGTCTATCTCTACTTCCTTGCCTCTGATATACTTATCAACTAACACCGGCTTATCTTCATCCACCCTGACGGCTGTTCTTAAGTAATGCTCCATATCCTTAGACTTGCCCACTATCTGCATGGCTCTTCCGCCGAGTACGAAGCTTGGTCTTACAAGCACGGGATAGCCTATCCTTTCTGCCACTCGCATTCCCTCTTCTATACTTGTGACCGCTTCACCTACAGGCTGTGGGATATCAAGCTTAAGCAACAGCTTCTCGAAGGAATCCCTGTTCTCGGCCTTATCTATAGCTTCAAAATCCGTGCCTATCATAGGTACACCAAGAGCGGATAACCCGCCTGCAAGGTTAATGGCCGTCTGACCGCCAAGAGATGCGATCACTCCGTCCGGCTTCTCAAGAACTACGATATTCATCACATCCTCTACCGTAAGTGGCTCAAAATACAGCTTATCCGATATTGTATAGTCAGTGGAAACTGTCTCCGGATTATTATTGATGATTATCGCTTCATATCCGGCTTCCCTTATGGTCCATACCGCATGAACCGTAGAATAATCGAATTCAACGCCCTGACCTATCCTGATGGGACCGGAACCCAGGACAATGATCTTATGTCTGTCGGTAACCACAGACTCATTATGCTCCCCTTTAAGTGATTCATATGTGGAATAGAAGTACGGGATATAGCTGTCGAATTCAGATGCACAACTGTCTATCATCTTATACACCGGCAGTATGGAATGTGTCTGACGATACTTAAGCACTTCAGTCCTGCTCATTCCAAGACAGTCGCCTATGATCCTGTCACCGAAGCCAAGCCTCTTGGCATTAAATATAAGCCCTGTAAGTACATCGTCCTTACCGTCAGAAGCATTATCATCTATGCCTGATACAGCGCCGTCAGCTATCGTTTCCTTGGCATATGACTTAAGGAATTCCTCCATATCGGTGATGCGCTTTATCTCATTTATGAAGAATGCATCTATGGACGAAGCCTTAGTGATAAGTGTCACATCCGTATCTCTGCGAAGAAGCTCCGCTATGGCATATATCCTGTCATCATGCGATTCCCCTATGTATTCAAGCAGGCTTTCATCATCACATTCGTCGAATTTATCCATATGAAGATGATAGACTCCAATCTCCAGGGATCTCACCGCCTTAAGCAGACTTTCGGGGAAGCTCCTGCCTATGCTCATGACTTCACCCGTAGCCTTCATCTGTGTCCCTAATATATTGCTGGCATCCGTGAACTTATCGAATGGAAACCTCGGCATCTTGCATACCACATAGTCAAGTGACGGCTCAAAGCAGGCATAAGTATTGGCAAGCCTGATCTCATCAAGTCTAAGTCCCACACTTATCTTGGCGGATACTCTGGCGATCGGATAACCGCTTGCCTTGGATGCAAGAGCGGATGACCTTGATACTCTGGGATTAACCTCTATTACATAGTAGTCAAAGGACTCCGGATCAAGTGCAAACTGCACATTACAGCCGCCCTCTACCTTAAGTGCCCTTATTATCTTAAGCGCACTGTCTCTTAACATATGATATTCCCTGTTGGTCAGTGTCTGAGAGGGACATACCACTATCGAGTCACCAGTATGTACACCTACAGGATCGAGATTCTCCATATTACAGATGGTGATGGCGGTATCATTACCATCCCTCATCACCTCATATTCGATCTCTTTATATCCCTTCACGCTTCTCTCTATAAGTGCCTGATGGATAGGTGAAAGTGACAGGGCATTATTAAGTATGGATTTAATTTCTTCCTCATTGTCCGCGAAGCCGCCACCGGTTCCACCGAGAGTAAATGCGGGTCTTACCACTATCGGATATCCTATTGTCTTGGCTGCTTTAAGTCCATCCTCCAGTGTCTCCACCACTTCTGAGGGAAGGACCGGTTCACCTATGCTTTCACACAGCTCCTTGAAACGCTCTCTGTCCTCAGCTTTATCTATACTGTCGGCATTCGTTCCAAGCAGCTTCACATGACATTCCCTAAGCACACCCTTGCGCTCAAGCTGCATGGCAAGGTTAAGACCCGTCTGTCCT
The DNA here is from genome assembly GCA_905235845.1 of uncultured Lachnospiraceae bacterium. Classification (GTDB taxonomy): domain Bacteria; phylum Bacillota; class Clostridia; order Lachnospirales; family Lachnospiraceae; genus Colinaster. The sequence goes on along the minus strand of CAJONG010000078.1, from coordinate 2,478 downwards.
CCTATTCCCGGAAGTATGGCATCCGGTCTCTCCTTCCTGATAACCTTTGCTATGAATTCGAGAGTCAGGGGCTCCATATATATTCTGTCAGCTATATGCTTATCCGTCATTATGGTGGCAGGATTGGAGTTGCACAGTATGACCTCATATCCCTCCTCCTTAAGTGACATACAGGCCTGTGTACCGGCATAGTCGAACTCCGCAGCCTGGCCTATTACTATCGGTCCCGAGCCTATTACCAGTATCCTCTTGATATCCGTTCTCTTAGGCATGTATACTCTCCTTCCTGCTCCTTGAAGCGATGATATTATCCATGAATCTGTCGAAGAGATAATCGCTGTCCTGTGGTCCCGGTGAGCTCTCCGGGTGATACTGCACGGAAAAAGCGAGATCTTCCGCACAGGCAACACCCTCAACCGTCTCATCAAGCAGATTGATATGAGTGATCTTAAGTCTTGTATCACTGATACTCTCTCTGTCAACAGCGTATGAGTGATTCTGTGATGTTATCTCTATCCTGTCATGATCAAGATCTTTAACAGGATGATTACCGCCCCTGTGACCGAACTTAAGCTTATAGGTCTTAGCTCCGTAAGCAAGCGAAAGTATCTGATGACCCAGGCATATACCGAATATGGGTATGCTACCCTTAAGGCTCCTTATCGTATCTACGCACTGTGGCACATCCGTGGGATCTCCCGGTCCGTTGCTTATGAATACTCCGTCAGGCTTAAGTGACATAATAACCTTGGCCGTGGTGTCATATGGAACTACCGTAACTCTGCAGCCTCTTACAAGAAGTGACCTTAGTATATTCTGCTTCATCCCGCAGTCAATTGCCACAACATGCGGCCTGTAAGCACATTGGACCTTATGGATATCTTCGACGGACCGGTCATTGTTATAAGAATGATAAGAATGAGACATATGAGACAGATGATACAGATGAGACATATGATCCGGATGATACATATGATCCATGGGAGTGAAGATGTCTGCCTTCCATATGGTCTGACTGCTCACTCTTGGTACCGCATCAGTCGGAAGTACGCTTCTGTTAAGGATATCCATACATTCAGACAGGGGCTTGTCTATGAATGTGATGAGGGACTTAAGACTTCCTCTGCTTCTTATGATCCGGGTGATCGCTCTTGTATCCACACCGTATATACCTGAGATACCGTATTTTTTCATGATGCTTTGCAGACTCTCGCTTGCCCTGAAATTCGACGGCTTGTCATTATACTCTCTTACAACGAGCGCTCCTATACTCGGAGACTGGGACTCATAGTCATCCTCATTGACCCCGTAATTGCCTATAAGGGGATAGGTCATGACAACAGCCTGATCCGTATATGACGGGTCGGAAATTATCTCCTGATAACCCACCATTGAAGTATTGAATACAAGTTCAAGTACCTTCTCGGCATTGGCTCCGAAGCCGTAGCCATCAAACACCTCGCCCGATTCAAGCACGAGCTTGCGGTTTTTAGCCAAATCATTGATATTATTCTCTGTCTGAATGCTCATCTTTTTCCCTTTACTCACACTAAGGGTCACGGCATGTACCGTGACCCCATCGTCAACTGTTATTCTCTGTATTACTTTATCTTCTCCAAACTCTTATTCCACATCCTGGAGCGCATCGTAATCTTCTTCTCCTGTCCTTATCTTTACCACCCTCTCAACAGGATATACGAATATCTTGCCATCCCCGATATGTCCGGTATACAGCGCCTTCTTAGCCGCCTCTATGACATCGCTTACAGGGATCTTGCTTACTACCACTTCTACCTTGATCTTAGGCAAAAGCGTTGCATCCATCTCTACTCCTCTGTATCTCTCTCCGGCGCCCTTCTGTATGCCACAGCCCATTACCTGAGTCATGGTCATGCCTGTCACGCCCAGATCGTTCATAGCTTTCTTAAGAGCATCGAATCGGCTTGCCTTAGCTATTATAACCACCTTATTGATACCGGTATCCGTTGCTATAGGACTTACTACGGGAACCGCTGCCGCTTTCTGCACGGCGCTTGCAGATTCGTAGCTGTCATTGCCGAGTGATGTGTTCTCATTGATATCCATTGTCATGGTGTTGCTGATATCCATGATCGAGAATCCGGCGTATGCACTCGGAAGTCCGTGTTCCGTAGCATCCAGTCCGATTATCTCTTCCTCCTCGGATACTCTTAAACCGAATATCGCTTTGATGATAAGGAATGCTATGGTAATGGTAACTGCTGTCCATGCTGCTACTGATGCAAAACCAATAAGCTGTATACCAAGCTGTCTGAAGCCTCCTCCGTAGAAAAGTCCTCTTATCTCGCAGTCCGGAGCATTAGTTGTCGCAAAAAGTCCCACTGCTATAGTTCCCCAGATACCGTTTAAGCAATGTACTGCCACAGCACCTACGGGGTCATCTATATGAAGCTTATAATCAAGGAACCATACACCGAAGCATACGAGTAGCCCAGCAAC
>CAJONG010000077.1 GCA_905235845.1 uncultured Lachnospiraceae bacterium | reverse complement strand
ATATTTTTCACACAGCGATTTGTGCCGAGCCCAAATCGCCTTATCGCATCGGCGAATCTGAAATTCGCCTCGCGAGCCTCGCACAAGCATCAAAGATGCTATTGCTCGACATGGTGGATTAAGATGAGATTATCAGAGAGAATACAGAAGATATTAGACAGACTTGATAGGGAATACGGTACGGATTACAGGTGCTATCTTGAGCATGAGAATGCATGGCAGTTACTTATTGCGACTATCCTAAGCGCACAATGTACGGATGCCAGGGTCAATATAGTCACGAAGGATCTGTTCGTTAAGTATCCGGATATAGATTCCTTCGCGAGGGCTAAGTTATCCGAGCTTGAATCGGATATCAGATCCACCGGTTTTTACCATAATAAGGCTAAGAATATCATAGGCTGTTGTAAGGCGTTAAGAGATGAATATGGCGGCGAGGTTCCGTCCGATATAGAGGCGCTTACGAAGCTGCCGGGTGTAGGACGCAAGACGGCTAATGTGATAAGAGGCAATATATATGATATTCCGTCCATTGTGGTGGATACGCATGTGAAGAGGATATCATATAAGCTTGGGATCACTAAGGAGACTGACCCGGAGAAGATAGAATATGATCTGATGAAGAAGCTTCCAAAGGATCACTGGATACTGTGGAATATACACATAATCACCCTTGGGCGAACCATATGTAAGGCTGTGAATCCGGATTGTGAGAATTGTTTCCTTAGGGAACTCTGTCCGGAGGGAGATAAGACTGTATCTTTGAAAAAGAGAAAAGCCTAGTATGCCGGCACATCAGGATAGAGCTCATTAAGCTTATTAAGTATGGGACGGGACATGATGGAATTAAGGGTCTCGGCGCTTCTCTTAAGCCAGGCGATACCTTTTTTGTCATCCTTTGCTCTGTATATGGCGGCAGCCAGGTAGAAGCTGCTGCTGACATCGCTCCTTATCTTGATGGCATATTCAAGTACTTTAAGAGCGTCTTCATCATTGCCTGTTTCATGCAGTCTCTGTGCCCACTTCTGCAGGGTACGCACTAACAGCGTGTAATTGGTATCGGCCTTAGACAGTGTCGTTATGTTGGGAGCACCATACTCAAGCTTAAGGTCGGTATTGGTGATGCCGGTGAAATTAGCTATGGGTTCATCCTTAAGAGACAGAAGATCACCCATACACTCCCTTATCACATCATCTGTGCTGTCTTCGTCCATGGGGAGTTCATCAAAGGGAACAGCTATAAAATCAACATTGTCCAAAGGCTTACGGCGTATGCTGTTGGCTCTTATCTCACGAGCCCAGAATTCTTCCTTGTTCTTGCGTATCCTCCTGTTGGAACGGCGTATGTTAAGCATGAAGATCACGGACAGGATAACGAATGTGAAGAATATGGGAAATCTGCTGATTCCGCTTGCTAATGAATTTATATTCATATATAATCCTCTATGTAAGTAATCAACAAAAATCGGAGGCAAAATATGTTCAATATGAACAATAAAAATCGAAGATTAATATCGACGATAATAATACTTGTGCTTGTAATAGCTATGATAGGCGGAGTATTGGCGGCTGCCCTGCTCTAAGCCTTACTATAATAATTTATCACAATATGAGAAGATTATCATCATTTTTAAGTACAATTGCATTACTCTTTCTTGTATCGGTCATATCCGTACAGCCTGTTAATGCCGCAGGGGCGACAGTGAACGACGATACCGTGATAGTTAACGGGATAAGCATAGGTGATACGGATGTATCGGGAATGACTGTGTCCGAAGCCTCTCGGCTTGTAGCTGAAAAGGTAAATAAGGCAGAGAATTCGGTAATAACCGTATATCTGGTGGATAATGAGAGTGAAGAACTGTCCATGGCAGATATCGACCTTAAGTGGCTTAATACCGATGTTGCTAAGGAAGCGGCTTCTTATGCCAACAGCGGTAATATGATCAAGAGATATAAGGACAGGAAGGATATTGAACGTGACGGTATCAGGATTCCGATAAAGTACAGTGTATCCAAATCCGCAATAGAGCAGTTTGTCACAGAGAGGTGTACGCAGTATAACAGGGAGGCTGTGGATGCGACCCTTAAGCGTACAGAGGAGGGCTTTGATGTGATCCCCGGAGTGCAGGGGGCTGTGATAGATGAGAAGGCAGCGGTGGATTATCTGGTGGACTTTATCACCGGTGAATGGAGCGGAAGAGCATGTGAGCTTGAGCTTCCCATCATAACCGATGATCCCAAGGGATCGGAGGAAGAACTGTCGCAGGTTAAGGATCTGCTCGGAACCTATTCAACCTTCTTCAAGAATTCCAACGATGCGAGAGCGACTAACATAATCAACGGATGCAGGCTTGCAAGCGGAGTCACCGTATACCCGGGTGAGGAATACTCGGTATATGAGAATATCAGGCCTTTTTCGGAAGAGAACGGATACACGATGGCAGGCTCATATCTTAACGGAGTTGTGGTAGACAGTCTGGGAGGAGGTATATGTCAGGTATCCACCACATTGTACAATGCCGTTATCAGGTCAGAGCTTGAAGTGACGGAGAGGCATAATCACGGAATGACGGTGTCCTATGTACCCGTATCACAGGATGCGGCAATAGCCGAGTCATCCGGAATGGATATGAAATTTGTCAATAACACGGATTACCCGATATATGTGGAGGGTGTTACAACCGAGGACAGAGAGATACGATTCAACATATTCGGTAAGGAGACCAGACCCGAGGGCAGAAGTCTGGAATTTACGACCAATATCATAGAGACCATAGAACCTAAAGGAGAGAGAGTGGTCGGCTCATCCGATAAGCCGGTGGGCTTCTATTCGATCCAGGGTGTACATACAGGATATAAGGCCGAGCTTATCAGGGTTGTTAAGCAGGATGGTAAGGAAGTAAGCCGTGAGGTGATCAACAGAAGCACATATAAGGCCACACCCAGAACAGCACTTATCGGAACAGCATCGGATGATCCCGCAGCGGTTGCAACCATTAAAGAGGCTATAGATACGGGAAGCATAGATTATGCCGTAGGCGTGTCAGCAGGATATGCCCTTCAGGCAGCGGTCATGGCGGCAGAGGCAGTCGGTGCACCGTAAGCTTAGCTTTGGAGAATGTGGATGAAGACAGGTAAGGTATCTGAGAACATCATTAAGAGATCGGTACTTAAGAATATAAGCAGAACGAGCGCAGAGGAGAACCCTGACTGCGCTCTTTTTACGGGATATATAGCCGGAGAGAGCATGGGAGAAGCAGGTGCACATGCAATGATAAAGGCAGTTAACAGAGCCTTGGAAGCCGGCTGTAAGCCGGTAAGTGCATCGCTAAGCGTCACTATGCCGGAGAAGATGAGGGAGAAGAGGCTTAAGGAGATCATCGCTTCGGCAGACAGAGAGGCTGTTAGCCGGAGAATAAGCATTATCTCGGGACATACCGAGACGATACCGGAGCTTAAGTATCCGATCATTACTGTGACTTTGTCAGCCATAAGGGAAAGATGTGATACCTTAGATGCTGAGACTGACGATCGTGTCAGTGAGACGGAGAGGGTTAGGAAGGCTTTCCCGGGGCAGACAGTCATTATGACAAAATGGGCAGGGATATACGGTTCGGCTCTGCTTGCTACGGAGCATGCCAAGGGACCGGACACTAAGTATCCGCCTTTTTTGACAGAGGATGCGCGTGGGCTGTGGCAGTTTTTGTCAATAGAAAAGGAAGCGACATCGGCGTATAAGTATGGTGCACGGTATATGTACGCATGCTCCGACGGTGGCGTATTCGCCGGACTATGGAAGCTGGCCGACAGGAGCGGAGTCGGGATAGAAGTCGATCTTAAGGCGATACCGATACGTCAGGAGACGGTAGAGCTGTGTGAATACTATGATATCAATCCATATAAGATGGGAAGTGACGGTAGTCTGCTGATCGCTACAGACGGACCGGAAGAACTGATAGACAGGCTTACGAGAGAAGAGATACATGCGTCTGTTATAGGCCGCATCACGGAGGGCACAGACAGGGTTGTTATCATGAATGAGGATAAGAGATTCTTAGAGGAACCGACACAGGATGAATTATGTAAGGTTTTGTGGTAAAATAGATTGATCTACAGGTTAGTGAACAGTTAACAGGTTATGTAGACGGAAGGGAATAGTGTGAAAAATATGAGAGAGGATATACTTAGGATACTTGAGAAGAACAGTCGTATAGGAATAGATGAGCTTGCCATAAGGCTTGGAGCGGATGAGCTTGAAGTGGCGAACGAGATCAAGGCTATGGAGACGGAAGGTGTGATATGCGGATATCATACGCTGATAGACTGGGAGAAGACATCCATAGAGACTGTGTCCGCACTTATAGAGGTCAGTGTGACACCTCAGAGAGGACAAGGATTTGACAGTATCGCAGAGCGTATATATAATTATCCGGAAGTACAGGCGGTATACCTTATGTCGAGCGGATACGATCTGCTTGTCAATATGGAGGGCAAGACCCTTAAGGAGGTTGCAAGCTTTGTGTCTGATAAGCTGTCAACTCTTGATTCGGTAGTAGGTACAGCTACACACTTTGTGCTTAAGAAGTACAAGGATCACGGAACGATACTTGCCAAGAAGAAAAAGGATGAGAGGGAGAAATTCGTGCTATGACAAAAGATCCTTTATCAGCAGTGACGGTCGCCTTAAAGCCGTCAGGAATCAGAAAATTCTTCGATGTGGTCAATGAGATGCCGGATGCTATCTCACTCGGTGTGGGTGAGCCGGACTTCGATACTCCGTGGCATATAAGAGAGGAGGGAATATTCTCTCTTGAGCAGGGACGCACCTTCTACACATCCAATTCCGGACTTATGGAGCTTAGGCAGGAGATAGACAATTACTTAAGCAGACGTTTTGGAGTATCCTATGATCCTAAGAATGAAATGCTCATTACTGTCGGAGGCTCGGAGGGAATCGATCTGACATTCAGGGCGATGATCAATCCGGGTCAGGGTGAGGAGATAATCATCCCACAGCCAAGCTATGTGTCTTATGAGCCGTGTGCAATCCTAGCCGGAGCCAAGCCCGTGATCATAGATCTTAAGGCAGAGAATGATTTCAGGCTTACGGCGGATGAGTTAAAAGCAGTCATAACCGATAAGACCAAGCTACTTGTCCTTCCATTCCCCAATAATCCTACCGGAGCGGTGATGGAACGTAAGGACCTCGAGGAGATAGTACCTATACTCATAGAGAATGATATATACGTCCTGTCGGATGAGATATATGCAGAGCTTACATATACGGACAAGGGACATGTGACGATCGCTTCACTTCCCGGTATGAAGGAGAGAACCATACTTATCAACGGATTCTCCAAGGCGTATGCCATGACCGGATGGAGACTCGGATATGCCTGCGGTCCGGAAGCCGTGATAGCACAGATGACCAAGATACACCAGTATGCCATTATGTGTGCCCCGACTACCAGCCAGTATGCTGCCGTCGAAGCGCTTAGGAACGGTGATGAGGATGTGGCGGAAATGAGAGATGCATATAATCAGAGAAGACGCTTCCTTATGAATACATTTAAAAAGCTGGGACTTCCGTGTTTTGAACCCTATGGAGCATTCTATATCTTCCCGTGTATCAAGGAACTCGGGTTAAGCAGTGAAGAATTCGCCACACGTCTTCTTATGGAGGAGAAGGTAGCTGTAGTACCCGGAACTGCCTTTGGAGACAGCGGAGAGGGCTTCTTAAGGATATCTTATGCATATTCCATGGAGGCGCTTAAGGAGGCATTGGGCAGGATCGAACACTTTGTGGAGACTCTAAGGAGTACCGGAGCATAGAGACAATGAGTGAGAATTTAGGCAATACTGAATTTGGCAATATTCAGGAGAAGGTTAAGCAGAGACCGCTTAACCGTAAGAAGCTTTTAAGAAGAACAATTATCACCGCATCCATGGCGGTGATATTTGGTGTATTGGCTTGCATTACTTTCTTGGTGCTTGAACCCGTATTCTCCAATATCCTTCATCCTGAGGAAGAGCCTGATCTTGTGCAGATACCCATGGATACGGATGAGATCCTCCCGGAGGATATGATAATGGAGGAGGATCAGATAAAGGAGAGTCCGGTACAGATAATCGAGCATACAACGGATGTCGACCCGATCTCCGTATACAGGGATCAGTATACAGACCTTAACAGGGTTGCGGGTGCAGTAGAGAAGTCTATAGTCAAGGTAACGAGCGTAAGTCAGGATACGGATTGGTTCGATAATTTCTATGAGAGTAAGAACAGCACTCCGGGCCTGTATATAACGAATAATAATAAGGAACTGCTTATCCTGTGCAGAACCGATGTGATAGAGAAAGCGGAAGTGATCAATGTCACCCTTAATGACAAGACTGTCGTTGAAGGTTATATCAAGGCATCCGACTCTAATACCGGACTGTCCGTTGTAGCCGTATCCATGGATGGACTGGCGCAGAGTACCACCGATAATATGATACCGGCAAGTCTTGCGAATTCGAGAGTAAGTACTATCCTTGCAACACCCATAATCGCTGTGGGACGTCCGTACGGTTCATCTGAGTCGGTAGGCTATGGGATATTGACGGGAAAAGGAAGTTATATCAACCTAACGGATCAGAATTATGAGCTTCTGACAACAGATATATACGGCAGCAGCGAAGCAACCGGCGTGATAGTCAATCTAAAGGGAGAGATCCTTGGGATAATCGATCAGAGCCATAACCCGACGGATATGAAGAATATCATCAGTGCCATCGGAATATCCGATATAAAGCGAACCATTGAAAGAATGTCCAACGGCAAAGCAAGAGCGTACTTAGGGATCAACGGAACCGATGTGACAGAAGAGATCAATTCCTCAAGCGGAGTACCTAAGGGTGCCTTTGTAACAGGTATAGTCATGGATTCTCCTGCCATGAATGCCGGAATACAGAGCGGGGATGTGATCATAAGGATCGAAGATGAACAGATAGAGAAGTATTCGGACTTTACGGATTATATGGAGAATGCAATACCTGACACTATTGTCAGTCTCTCCCTTATGAGACAGTCGGGTGAAGAATACAGAGAGATGGAACTGGAAGTAATACTGGAGGAAATGCCATGAGATACCTTAAGGACCTTACGGAAGGCAGCAGGGTGGGAGATATATACCTTATAAAGCAGAGAACATCTGCTGTTACCAAGAACGGTAAGAGCTACTTAAATGTGATATTACAGGATAAGACCGGCACCATAGATGCCAAGGTATGGGATCCCAACAGTGCGGGAATAGATGATTTTGACGAAAAGGACTATGTGGAGATTGTCGGAGATGTGAATTCCTTCAACGGCGCTCTGCAGATAAGTGTCAAGCGGGCAAGGAAGGCTCTTGAAGGAGAATATGACCCTTCGGATTACCTTCCCGTCAGTTCCAAGGATATAACGGCTATGTATTCGGAGCTTATGGATATAATTGAACGCACGGAGAATGTGTACCTTAAGAAGTTACTCTATGCATTCTTCAAGGAGGATGATAGCTTCATTGCAAGGTTCAAATTCTCCTCCGCAGCCAAGATGGTGCATCATGCGTTCGTTGGAGGACTGCTTGAGCATACCTTAAGTGTGACTAAGAACTGCATCTTTTTCGTGGCACAGTATCCGAAGCTTGACAGGGATCTTCTGGTGACGGCTGCCATATGTCACGACATAGGCAAGGTGAAGGAACTGTCGGAGTATCCGGATAATGATTATACGGATGACGGCTGTCTTCTGGGACATATAGTTATGGGAACCGAGATGATAGATGAGAAGATACGCAGTATCGAGGGATTCCCGTCGGTGCTTGCAAGTGAACTCAAGCACTGTATACTGGCACATCACGGCAAGTACGAATTCGGTTCTCCCAAGGTGCCTGCACTCATAGAGGCGGTGGCACTTAACTTCGCGGATGATCTGGATGCCAAGATGGAGACATTCACGGAGCTTCTGGATAGGAGTCAGAATCCTAAGGACTGGCAGGGCTTTAACAGACTGCTTGACAGCAACGTAAGGGGCACGAGGCTTGAGTAGTGAGTAGGGCATGGATAAGCTTTATATGGACGGGAGACCGGATATGACTTATAAAAAAGGTGATATTCTTACCATAGATATAACAGACATGGGCATTAACGGAGAGGGTATAGGCAAGACGGACGGCTATACCCTCTTTGTAAAAGATGCCGTGATAGGCGACAGGGTGCGCGTAACTATCATGAAGGCCAAGAAGGGATATGCATACGCACATCTTGATGAAATACTGCTTCCGTCTAAGGACAGGGTAGAGCCTTATTGTCCCAAGGCCAAGGCTTGCGGGGGCTGTCAGCTACAGGCGCTTGATTACAGTGCACAGTTAAGCTATAAGTATTCCAAGGTAAGGAATGATCTTATAAGGATAGGAGGCTTTGACCCGGAGTATACGGATTCGGTCCTTAAGCCAATAGTAGGAATGGAGGAGCCGGTAAGATACAGAGGCAAAGCTCAGTTCCCGGTAGGCAGGGATAAGGACGGCAGTATAGTGACAGGCTTCTATGCGGGTCACAGTCACAATATCATACCCATAGACGACTGTATCATAGGAGCAGAGGAGTATGCGCAGATCACTGATATAGTGACAGGACATATGAGGCGCTATGATATCGCACCATATGATGAGGCATCCGGCATAGGACTTGTAAGGCACATTCTTGTACGCAAAGGTTTTGCCACGGATGAGCTCATGGTGTGTCTCATACTTAACAGAGGAGCATCCTCTGATGGTGTATATATGACAGGTCAGGATGAACTCATTAAGAGTCTATCTTCGGTGAAAAATATGACATCTGTGTCAGTCAATCTTAACACCTCAAGAGGCAATGTGATCATGGGCAAGGAGACACATACCATATGGGGAAGGGAATACATAGAGGACAGGATCATGATATCATCGGATATGTCAAATCGGGAAATAACCTACGAGATATCCCCAAGATCTTTCTATCAGGTCAATCCAATACAGACGGAGAAGCTATATTCACTGGCTCTTAAGTACGCCGGACTCACGGGGAGCGAGACGGTGTGGGATCTGTACTGCGGCATAGGGACTATCTCCTTATTCTTAGCCGGAGCAGCAGGACATGTATATGGGGTGGAGATAGTGCCCGAAGCAATAGAGGATGCAAAAGAAAATGCTATAAGGAACGGCATAGACAATGCGGACTTTTATGTAGGTAAGGCTGAGGACATCGCGGTGGTTGCAGATGTGACCGACGATTCCTTGGAATCAGTGATCGATCTGCATTCTGATACGGATAAGATAATACTCCCTAAGCCGGATGTGATAGTGGTGGACCCGCCACGCAAGGGATGTGATGCTGCTTTGATAGATACGATGCTTCAAGTGGCTCCGGAACGCATTGTATATGTGAGCTGTGATCCCGCCACACTTTCCCGTGACCTAAAGCTTCTATGTGATGGAGGATATACCTTATCAGAAGCAACGCCGGTTGATATGTTCCCGCATACGGTGCATGTGGAGACGGTCACGCTTTTGTCCAAACTTTCTGAGGCGAAGCATCATATCGAGGTTAAGGTGGATATGGACGAGCTGGATCTGACAAGTGCGGAAGCAAAAGCTACCTACAATGAAATCCGTGACTGGGTGCAGGAGGAGTACGGATTTCATGTGACGAATCTGAACATTGCACAGGTAAAGCAGAAGCATGGAAT
>CAJONG010000076.1 GCA_905235845.1 uncultured Lachnospiraceae bacterium | reverse complement strand
ATGCATGATACCCGATATACGTGGTGTATAATTCGGCTCATCGGGCTCGAATTCCCTGCATCTTAATGACTGTTCGAAGGTCATCTGCTTATCCATTCCGTCATAAATAGTATCCGTCTGGTCTCCGTTAGTCACGATAGTCTTATTGCCAAGGACTCTTACCGGCGCATATATTATAAGAGACGGGTCTGTAAGCTTTGACGGGTCGTAAGCTTCTGTCCTGATACCCTCACCATCCTCTACGAATATGCGGTTCCGGCTGTTGACGCTTCTGCCCATGATAAAATAAGCCGCAACTGCGTATCTGCCATCCTCAGACCTTCCTATCACTATCCCACGACCGGGATAGGCATTATTCTTAAGCAATTCTTCTACACTGTACTTCTGCATGCAATCCTCCTTCTCATTCCATATCCGATATATTCCGTACTCATTCCATCCCCTGTAAGTCAGGTGTCAGATGTAATATGTATCATATATCCATCCGAAGCTCTGACAGACATAATAAAACCGACAGACTGAGCCACTGTATGTGCCCAGACGGTCGGCTAGATTCTAGGTATCAGGTGCATTCCCTTATAGTTACACCCTATCATATACTCCATGTGGTTGATTCCACCTGCAGATCACTCTGCATTCCGTCAGTCGTATATGGCATATTGTAACAGACACTTACCTGCCTGACAAGCCCGAAACCTCGTTCGGATGAACACTCTGATGATCGAATGCGTCTCATGTCTCATTCATATATCATTCATGTCTCATTCATGTCTGATGATCGTTCCGCCACCCATTACGACATCCCCGTCATATACGACAAGTGACTGTCCCGGAGTTATGGCACGCTGTGGCTCATCGAAGATGAATACATAAGTCTCATCATCTATCCTCTTAAGATGTCCCGGCTGTTCCTTCTGTCTGTATCTTGCCTTGGCATGATATGACTTACCTTCTTCAGGAGCCTCTCCCGATATCCAGTTGATATCGTTAAATATTGCTTCTTTGGCAAAAAGATCCTCATTGTCTCCAAGGATGACCCTGTTATTCTTAACATCTATCCCCGTCACATATAAGGGTCTGTCGGCACTTATTCCAAGCCCCTTACGTTGTCCAAGCGTATAGTAAATAATACCTTTATGTCTTCCGAGTATTTTTCCGTCCTTATCGACGAAATCTCCCTCCGGATAATCTCTTCCCGTATACCTGCATATCACGGTGCCATAGTCTCCGTCCGGCACAAAGCATATATCCTGGGAGTCAGGCTTGTCGCTGTTGATGAAGGCTTCCTTATCCGCTATCTGTCTCGTATCACTCTTGCACATATCTCCAAGGGGAAATTCTATGTGTGATAACTGCTCCTGTGTAAGCATATACAGTACATAGCTCTGATCCTTGGAGCTATCCAGAGCCTTCTTAAGCAGATAACCTCCTGCCGGTGACTTTTCTATACGGGCATAATGCCCCGTGACCACTTTATCGCAGCCAAGTTCTCCGGCCTTTTTAAGTAATATGTCGAACTTAAGATATCTGTTGCAATCGATGCAGGGATTAGGTGTTATGCCTCTTTCATAGCTGTCAGTGAATTTATCAATGACCTTCTCCCTGAATTCAGCCTTATAATTAAGTGTATGGAATAACATATCAAGCTTACCCGCAACAGCTCTCGCATCTGCGACATCCCCTTCAGAGCAGCAGGTACGGCAGGCCTTCCTCAGACTGCATGACTCATCCGTATTACCATCCGCAGGCATATCCGTAAGCTCTGCGCCTGCCTCATAGAGTTCATCATCCTCCCTGTCATACAGACGCATCGTGGCTCCTATACATTCATATCCTTTATCCTTCATAAGCTTGGCGGCTACGGATGAATCCACGCCACCGCTCATGGCTATCAGTGCTTTCATTTTCCTAATATCCTTAGACTGCGATCTTCGGTTCCCTCCTTTGTCATCATGTACGCTACCTATGATAACCCATGAGTCCCGCCTATTGCAACAAAAAGCGTCCGCAGTTACGCGGACGCCTGATCTCATCATCATTACGCTCTCATATGACCTGTATGTATAAGCATCTTACATGAAAAGCCCTGTTGCCTGCTTCTTCTTATCCTCCTGCTGCTTCTTAAGCATCATGGTCTGATAATCTCTTAATACCTGCTGCTTCTTAAGCTGTGACGAAGCCTTAGCCACATCCGTATCACCTATACGACTCTTGGCGGCTGTCGTATTCTCGGCAGATATCTGACTTGCCCTGATATTATGCTCTAAGCCGTTAGTCTGTGCGCCCACACTGCTTCTTGCACTTGTCACCTGACTTATCATATCCGAAGGTGAACCCGATACCTTGAAGTCACTAAGTACATAGGATTCATTGTACTTGGTCTGGGAAGTCATGTCATTTATGCCTGCGCCATACTGGTCTATCTGGTTCTGGATAGCCATCTTGTCGCTTGCTGACATCGTACCGTTCATCTGTCTGATAGACAGTTCGTTGATACCCTGTGCATAATCGGCCATACCTGCAAGACCTGAATCCTTGATATTCTGATATGCCTTATCCATAGCCGCATTCTGCTGCAGTGCTTCCTGTGTCCTTATCTGTGTCTCCATCTTCTGGGAGATGGCAAGCTCGGATGCTCCGTCTGCCGCCTTCTGAAGCTTATTACCGCTGGCGATCTTGCCATACAGTGACATATTGTAATTATTCTGATTGTGATTACCTATTCCGCCTATTCCTGCCATATGTAATCCTCCTTGTATCCAAACGGCTTGCGCCGTACAGTACATTTAACCCGACACGTACAAAAGTACTATGCCTATACATTTATATTCTATGCCCGATAACCATGGGATGTCAAGCGTTTTATCCGGAATAAGTCTACAGATACCGGACGCCCTCCTTAAATCTCTTAAGCCCATCCATAAGGGTACTCCTGGGGCATGCTATGTTCATCCTAAGGAACTTCTCTCCACCCTTACCGTATATGGAGCCTGTTGACAGGTACAGCCCCGTCTTATCCCGTATGATATCCTGCATGGTATCAGCATCCGTAT
The DNA here is from genome assembly GCA_905235845.1 of uncultured Lachnospiraceae bacterium. GTDB lineage: Bacteria > Bacillota > Clostridia > Lachnospirales > Lachnospiraceae > Colinaster. The sequence goes on along the minus strand of CAJONG010000076.1, from coordinate 6,939 downwards.
CATATGCGCTCATATCTATCCACATAAGATAGGTCGCCTCGCCCCGTACAAGCTTAGGGGATGGCTTATTCTCAGATGCCGATTTTTTTTCCATATCATCTATAAAGTCACTTACTGTCTTACGGTTATGTGACAGATATGCATTAAGCTCATCAAGCCATGCCTCACCCTCATTAAATGCCGCTACTGCGGCAACAGTGGCAAGCACATTAGGCTCAGCCACCTCGTCCGTATTAAGTGCGCGCCATATCTTATGTCTCAGATACGGATCGGGCACACATACGGCAGATGTCTGGATGCCTGCCATATTGAAGGCCTTAGTAGGTGCCATACACATGATGCCTATATCCTTACATATATCCGATGCGGCTATGAAGGGCGTGTAGCTTGTGCCCGGCTCGGTCAGGTCACAGTGTATCTCATCGGATATCACCACCACATTATTCTTATAGGCTAACCATCCTATCTTCTCAAGGGTCTTAAGATCCCATATCTTACCTACCGGATTGTGAGGATTGCACAGTATCATAAGTGAAGTCTGCGGATCGGCAAGCTTATCCTCCAGATCCGCCCAATCTATATCATAGCTTACACCATCATATGTAAGCTCACATTCGAGAACCCTTGCGCCATTATTAAGGATGCTATTATAGAAGATATTATATACAGGCGTAAGTATCACCACATTCTCATTGGGTGATGTAAGCTTTCTGACAGCCGATGACAGTGTGGGGATCACTCCTGTGGAGAAAATAAGCCACTCCTTATCCATCTTAAGTCCGTGCCTTCTCTCCCACCAGCCGATATATGCATCATACCAGTCATCACCGACTTCATTATAGCCGAATACCCCATGATCAATGCGCTTATACATGGCATCGATTATCTCGGGAGCGGTCTTAAAGTCCATATCCGCAACCCACATCGGAAGCTCATTCTCACCTATATTCCATTTCATGGCACCCGTATGTCTTCTGTCCACGGGCGTATCAAAATCGTATCTGCTCATAATAATATTCCAAATATCCCAAGCAAACGGCTAAGATAATTCTTCTATGGACTTATGTTTTCTTAAGCAACTTATTGTTCAATAAGCTTAGAAACCAGGCGCTTACAATACCAAGGACAAAAACAACTGTCACAAAGAGTTCCTGATTCTTTATATAATAAAGGCTTTTCAGCTTACCTGTAAATGAGAAGCAGAATAATTCAATAAATAATCCGTGGATCAGATAAAACTCAAGTGTGATCCTGCCCATGAAATCAAGAAATCTGTTGCCGATATGTATCTTCATTACAAGAAGAAATGACAAAAACACTACCGCAAAAGAGAATAAAGCGTCACCCAATAAAGTGATACGTCTTCTCAAGATGGTATCCGGAGCATTCCATGTCTCTCCATAATATGAGAAATTACCTCTTGCATACTGCCAGAACCGGTAAGCCCCAAAAACAAGTACAACACCGCCAATTAAATATACAATATAATATTTCTTCATGTGGGAAACAATGTCATCTTCGTACATGGCAAAGATTATTCCGACCGCAAAAAGATGAATTGAGTTATACCACCACTCTCCGCCTACCCATCCGTCATAATGATCAATAGCCGTTCCGAGAAGCTGATATGCTACAGTGAAAGCAATGATGATCGTTAGTGCAACCTTCTCATTCCTGCAATATTTGAACGCAAGATAAAAGCATAAATAGAAAAACGGGATTATACAGACATACCATCCGTTGGGGTTGCTCAGCTTGATCCCGCTCAGATAATAGAAAAGCTGTTTTCCGCTGATCTTCTCCCCAAGAAGATATCTGAAAGGAAGAAATATCCATGTGACGATATAAGCCAATGCCACAATAGGGAGGATTCGCTTGAGAATGAACTTTTTATTCAGATAATCAGGTTTGGTTTTGAGACTTTTGTATAATCCGTAGCCGGAGCAGAAGGTGAAGAAGGAAACCATAACAAAGCCCACCTCCACGAACATATCAAGGCCGCCGATATAGAATTTCTTATCGATCCAGGATGCACTGGTCTTATGACTGCAATGATGAAGCATAATAAGAAGTGCCACAAAGCCTTGAATGGCCTTCATCTGTTTCAAAGAGAATGCTTCCTCATTAAAGGAACCGATTCTTTCTAACTTTGCTCCCCAGAATAATACGATAAGTAAAAGCGGATAAACTAAGTAGATTAATTGCATACCAATAAACTTCCTCACTTTTTTGATCTGATTACAAATATATTGTAGTTTGAGGAATTACAATATTTTCATACGCCAAGTATAACATAAAAGCGGCAGTGTGAAAACCGCCGCTTTCTTTGCTATTCACGTCATCATCGGCATAAACAATGTATATTAACTTATCATGAAAATATATAAAAATAAAGACGAAAAATGCAATAAAAGCTGATATATTGAGCTTTTTAAGTTGTTTTGTTTTCCCTCTTCCTACCCCTCATATATAACACTGTAAGACACAGCGCCTTGCATATATTATCTGCTATCATGCAGTACCACTGATATGCTCTATCATGGTGGGTATGGCAAGCATGATCACAGACCTGAGTATCGCTCTGTATTCCGCTTTATTCCTGTCTGTAGCTTCCGATCTTTTTCTCTATCTTCCTTTGAAGTAATGTGAGCACGGTACAGAACATGAGATATATGAATCCCGCTTCAAGATACAGCCAGAAGTAATCATATGTCCTTGCGGCTATTCTCTGAGCCGATGCAAGTATCTCCACTATGGCTACGCTGTAAGCAAGAGAAGTGTCCTTCACAAGGCCTATGAGTGAATTGGAAAGCGGTGGGAAGGCCGTCACGAAAGCCTGCGGGAGTACGATAAGCTTCATTGTCTGCCAGAAATTAAGTCCCAGACAGTACCCTGCCTCCATCTGTCCCTTATCCACTGCCTCTATGGTGGCCCTTACCGTCTCCGAGCAATAAGCGCCCACACTTAAGGAGAAGACTATGATCGCACTGGGAAAAGGATCAAGTCTGACTCCTATGCTCGGAAGTCCGAAATAAACGACAAAAAGCTGGACTATCATGGGTGTACCCCTGATGATCCAAACATAGAATCTCGCGATCTGCTTAAGTACAGGTATCTTAGCCACCTGTACCAAAGCAGTCATAAGTGCGATGATAAGACCGAGAACAAAAGATATCACGGTCAATGGAATTGTAATGCGGATCCCCGGCATCAAAAGCTTAAAAAAGGAATCCGCAAGCTCCGCAATAATTCTGCTGTTCATATACCACCGTATCAATAACTATCAATGCTCATAGCAAACAATCAAGATGCCTTATCACTTAGCGGTTATATCTACTCCGTTAAAATACTTCTTTGATACTTCGGCGATCTCTCCGCTTGCCTGAAGCTTGGCTATGGCATCATTTACAGCCTTCTGAAGTTCACTGTTACCCTTAAGCATGGGCACATATGAGCTGGGCTCCGGATCGGCATAAGCCACTATCTTCACATCATCATCCGGGTGCTCTTTCATATAGTCATTAAAAGCCGTCTCATAGTTAAGCGTGCAGTCTGCCCTGCCATTTAATACCTCTGATATGGACTGTGCCATGGCATTGACAGGATCGAGCTCTGCCCCGTATTCTTCAGCCATCTGTCCGAAGAGGGAGCTTGACTCATTGGCTGCTGTATGTCCCTTAAGATCTTCAAAGGAATTGATATCCGTATTATCGCCCCTTACAAGGATACACCTTCTTGAGAACGCATAGGGCTCGGAGAAATCATACTTCTGTGCTCTTTCATCCGTGTATCCCACTTCGTTGACGACCACATCTATCTGTCCGGCATCAAGTGCCGCAAAAATAGAGGCCCACTCAGTCTCCACATATTCCACCTCTACTCCGAGCTCCCTTGCGATGAGCGCTGCTACCTCCACATCGAAGCCTACAAGCTCTCCGCTCTCATCATGAAAGCTGTTGGGGGAATAGGTACCTTCAGTACCGACGATGAGTTTGCCTCTCTTCTTGATCTCATCAAGTCTGTCACCTGTGCCTGCGCTCTTGCCGCAGCCCACAAGTCCGATCATAAGTACATTAGCCAACATGAAACCGATAAGGTTTCTTACCATTCTTTTTTTCATACTAATCCTCCATATGCCCTTATATGATCATATAAGTCCAGATCCACAGTTAAGTTACAGGTAGAAATTATATCACTTCCATACATCCGTATACAAGACTTCATTGTATTAATAATGTATTATATAGTGTATTAAAATTCACCAAAACGCATAATGTGGGGTATGTGTTCATCTCTTTATTCCGTGCAGATTAAGCCTTAATGCGTTCATGCATACAGTGAAGCTTGACAGACTCATTGCCGCCGCTCCTATCATGGGATTTAACCTAAGGCCGAATAGTCCCGCCGCAAGGGGTATACATATAAGATTATAGAAAAATGCCCAGAAGAGATTCTCCTTAATATTCTTAAGGGTAGCCCGACTTAGATCCACGGCGGACACCACATCCGATATATTGCTGTTCATAAGCACTATATCCGCACTGTCTATGGCAACATCCGTTCCTGCTCCTATTGCTATACCTATATCCGCAGATGTAAGTGCCGGTGCATCATTGATGCCATCCCCCACCATGATGACCTTACCCTTACTCTTAAGCTTAGCTATAGCATCGGCTTTGCCCTCCGGCAATACTCCTGCGATCACTTCATCCACATCCGCCTTAGAAGCGATAGCACGGGCTGTCCTCTCATTATCACCCGTAAGCATGACGGTCTTAAGCCCCATAGCCTTTAATCCGGAGATAGCCTCAGCCGAATCCTCTCTTAGAGTATCCGCCACGGCTATTATACCCACAAGCTTTCTATCGCTTGCAAAAAGAAGAGGTGTCTTACCCTCTGTCGAGAGCTCATCCGCCTTATCTATATATACTGCATCAATATCCGCTCTTCCCCCGATAAACTTAAGGCTGCCTGCCAAAAGTACAGTCCCATCGATCGTCGCTTCTATACCGTTACCGGGAAGAGCCTTGAAATCATCCACCTCTATAAGCTCTATTCCTGCTTCTGACGCATGAGATACTATTGCCTTTGCCAATGGATGCTCACTCTTATACTCAATGGCGTAGGCAAGACTTAGAAGTGCCTCCTTATCCATTCCCTCTACAGGGCAGATGTCCGTCACAACAGGCTGGCCCGTTGTTATGGTTCCTGTCTTATCCATGACACAGATGTCGGCTTTGCCAGTAAGCTCCAAAGCCTCACTTGTCTTATACAATATACCTCTCCTTGCTCCCATGCCGTTACCTACCATTATCGCAACAGGTGTGGCAAGTCCAAGTGCACAGGGGCATGATATAACAAGCACTGATATCCCTCTGGCCAAAGCCTCGCTTACATCCGCTCCTGCAATGAGCCATCCGATAGTCACTATAAGAGCTATACCCATCACTGCCGGCACGAATACACCGGAGACCTTATCTGCTATTCTTGCGATAGGTGCTTTCGTCGCTGCCGCCTCTGAAACCATATTGATAATCTGACTTAAGGTTGTATCTTTTCCAACTCTTGTCGCTTTACACCACAAGACTCCATTTTGATTGATAGTAGCAGCGCTTACCATGTCGCCTTCTTTTTTATCTACAGGAACTGATTCACCCGTCAATGCAGATTCATTTACTGCACTTTCACCATCTATTATCTTTCCATCAACTGGGATACTTTCTCCAGGTCTAACTATAAACATATCCCCAACTTTTACTTCATCAACATTTACTTTTTTTTCTACACCATTATTTATAAGCACTGCAGTCTTTGGTGCTAACTTCACGAGCGACTTTAATGCATTTGTAGTTCTACCTTTTGACATCGCTTCAAGCATCTTTCCAATAGTTATGAGTGCAGGTATCATAGCAGCAGACTCAAAATACAATTCATCATGATATATATTTTTAAGTTCCATATAAGGTATGCCATTTGCCAACATACCACACATCTTATACACCACATACAAACTCCATGCAAATGACACAGATGAACCAAGTGCTACAAGTGTATCCATATTTGGTGACAACTGCATAAGCGAAGTAAAGCCACTTGTAAAAAACTTTCCATTGATTAACATAACTATGATGGCTATAAGCATCTGGGTTATAGCAAGTGCTACAAAATTATTTTCAAAATATGATGGTAATGGCAAATGAAGCATATTGTGTCCCATAGTTATATACATAAGCACTATGAGAAATATCACAGAAAAAAGAAGTCGCCTTTTTAATATCGGTGTCTCTCTATCTTTCAACAAATCTTCTTCAGCATAAGTTCCACTTGCTTTTGCACTTTGTGTTTTTTCTGCATTTGCACCTTTAATGCTTGCACCATATCCCGCTTTTTCGACAGCAGAAATAATGTCACTATCTGTTGCAGTACCTTCTACACCCATAGAGTTAGTGAGAAGGCTTACTGATACAGATGTGACACCTTCAACATTTGATACAAATTTTTCAACTTTTGACTGGCACGCCGCACAACTCATCCCAGTCACTATAAACTGCCGCATTTTAACTCCTATTTATAAAAACTTTTTCGTTTTCTCAAAAATTTCTTGCAAACTTCCTTTAGTCATTGCTTTATTTACATATTATAACACAATATGGATTTATTTCAAATAAAAATGACTGCACTGGGTGCAGTCAAAATAAAATCTTTATACGCCTCATTACTCACTTCCGGTTTATTATTTACTAAATTTATAATCTTATTTCTTAATTTCTGTGAAATATCCTGGTGATGATGCTCTATCTACACATGCAAACCTTGCATCAGTGTAGTTTTTATTATAAGCTGTTCCATTGCCACCAACAAGCATTTTACACCCATAAAAGCAGTTACCAATTAAAAGAGATACTCTCTCTCTCTCTCTCTCTCTCTCTCTCTCTCTCT
>CAJONG010000075.1 GCA_905235845.1 uncultured Lachnospiraceae bacterium | reverse complement strand
AGCGGCTTTTCTCGGCACATCATCCTCATGCTTCACTACTTCTTTTCGCTCCACATCACGACTTTGGATTATGAGACGGATTTGCCTATCTCACTCCCTACTGCCTTGCCTGGGCAAGGGCCTGCCGGCAGGCTTCGATGAGCGAAAGTGACGTGCAGGTCGCACCGGATACCGTATCCACTCCATCAAGATCCGGAAGCAGCAAGCCTCTCTTATATCCGCTTGTAACTATCACACCGTATCTCTTCACATCAAGTTCATCCTTGGATGATATGTCCTCCGGCTCACTTAAGATATCCACATTGATATCAAGCCACGGTAGTTCATCCGCAGTAATGGGGTCGAATCTCGGATCGGCTGTTGCCGCACTTATGGCATTGCCTATTATCTCCTCGGCTATGCTTGCCTTAGTCGGAAGTATGGTCCCTATACAGCCTCTTAAGTATCCGTGCTTATGTATGGATACGAAGGCTCCTGCCTGTCTGCCCGTAAGCTCCGCTGACAGGTCCTCCGGCACCTTTAATATTTCTTTCCTTTTAATGTATGTCTCTATCGTCTGTCTGGCCAGACGGACATATTCATCGGATTTTTCCTTTTTATCTTCAAGCTCTGCATCCAATCTCTTAAGATATATATCAAGGAATTGTCTGGACTTATCCGGGGCGGCTCCTGATGGGGCTTCCTTCGGAATGAAGCTGCATATGCCGTAGCCCACTCCCGTAACATCCTCATGTGAATACTCTGTAGCACTCACATCAACTCCATCCAATGCACCGGCCATGATGACGAAGGATCTGTGTCCGCACTCGGATGCTTTATTACAGAAGCTTTCATCAAAAACAAAAAGCTCCCCGAAGGCTCCTCTGCCGCATACATCCATAATCCTCTTATCATACTCCGGTCCCTCCGGAGCAAATCCATACGGTCCGTATACCTGCAGCTTGTGTGACAGATCTCCGCTTGCCACATATATGACACGTCTGTCAACATTATTCACAGCCTCCTGTATTATCTGTCCCATCCTGTAATGGTCCGTCAGCGGAAGTCCTGACAGTCCAAGCCTTACTATCTTACAGTAGGGAAGCTTCTGCCGTATAAAATATAGTGGAACCATGGTTCCGTGATCAAGCAGGCTGTTCTTCTCACCCAGCGTACCTGCGGGAAAATTCTCTCTGTCTGCGATACGGCAGATAGCCTCTGTAAGCTCGGTATCATAATCCTCATTAAAGCTTACATCCGCTACTCCAAATTCCCTGAAGGAGCCTGTGGCATGCCTTCCCGGAGATATGTGAAAATAATCCGAATACATAATACTGTGGGGACTTGATATGATGATCGTCTCAGGGTTAAGGGCCGCTATCTCATCCGCAACTCTTTCATACGAGCGGATAGTCTTCTCAACCTGTGCCTCGCCGCCTTTACCTACCTTAGGTACGATCATGGGCGGATGCGGAACCATATATGCTGCGATAATAGACATAGGACATCTCCTTTCGTGCTTTATGTACATAATTGTACATTTGCCTCTTATGACTGTAAAGGAAAAGCGTTTAATAAAAATGTCCTTTTACATTGACCGCCTTATTCTTTCTTTGATCATTCTTTCTTTGATCAAGGTAATGTCCTTGACGAATGCATGAAAATTATGTAAACTTAAAGTGAAATCTATGAATTGTAGATCATTGGAGGGAGCAAACTATGAAATGCAGAAGAACACCTATAGAAGCAGATGTATATGAGTACACTGTGGACAGCAAGCTTGAGGATGGCTGGGAGCCTTTCTCGGATGTTGTGACCAAGATGTGGATAGTCACAGACAGACTTATCAAGGTTACAAGGGATAACGGTACGGTAGTATGTCCGTACATCACACATAAGAGGGGTCGTACCTTCATAGAAGAGGGCGATTATATCATAGTGGATGCGGATGGCACCAAGCATGCCTGCGGTGCGGATAAGATATTCACAAGATATGAGAAGGTATCCGATTAAGCGGATTTACAGTACTGCATACGGGAATATACAGGGGAGGAGATAATAAGCGTTCATTATAATGCCATAGGGTAATCCTGTGGCATTAATTTAATGCTATAATTATGTATGGAGTTTGGATTCATGAAGACTAAGAAAACAGTCTGGTCAGTGCTTATAGCAGTTGTTATGATGTGTCAAATGACAGGCTGTAGTATCAAGCCCGACAGCCTCCTTACAGGAGATGATATAGACGACGGTCCGCTTAAGGTAACATATATAGACGTGGGCAAAGGTGACTGCATCCTGATACAGGCAGGCACTTTCGTATCCATGATAGACACGGGCTATGAGAATACGGTAGACAGGGTATCGGCATATCTTGACAGGGAAGGTATTACGGCCATAGACGATATGATAATCACCCACTTTGATAAGGATCATTATGGCGGGATGATAGGGCTTATGGAGCGATATCCCGTAAGGCATGTCTTTTTACCCGATTATGAATCCGAAAGCAACGGATATGCGGATATCATGACTGCCCTTGGGATAAAGGATAAGGATGATATAAGCAGCAGATACGAAGTTCATATAGATGATCCGGGGGATACGGCCATAGTGGATGAACCGGTAGTGACCTTTGTATATGGGGATACAGGCTATTCCATAGATTATTATGAAGAGAAGAGCTTTGATTACACCATCAGGGCTTCGCAGACAGAATATGATACGGACAGGGAAAATGACAACGACATGTCGCTTATCGTCACATTACACTTCGGAGATGATTCGTATATATTCTTCGGTGATATAGAAAAGGATGCGACAAAAGAGTATCTTGCCAAGGACTATGGTAAGAAAAAATTCGATATAATGAAGTTCCCTCATCACGGCGACTGGAAGGGTAATTATGATGATCTTATCGGGACGGTATCTCCCATAGAGGTGATAGTAACAGACGGAGCAGAGAGACCTATGGAAGATAAGACCGCAGAGTATCTTGATAAATGCGGGATAGGTTGTTATTCTACATATAGGGACGGAACCGTTACGGTGCACAGCAAGGGAATCGGCGTATATGGTATCGAAACAGAATATGGAAGAACAGAATAGAATGAAAAACAATATGAATGATATAAATGATCTGAATATGCCAAAGCCTAAGGAAGTCTTCGGATTCTTTAAGGAGATCGCAGCAATTCCTCACGGTTCTAAGAATACGGCTGCCATAAGCGATTATCTTGTGGATTTTGCCGTAAAGCGCGGACTTAACTACAGACAGGATGAGCTTGGTAATGTCATTATATTCAAGGCCGGTAAAGGTGACGCTCCTGTCATATTGCAGGGACATATGGACATGGTGTGCGAGAAGGAGCCGGACTGTAATAAGGATATGTCCAGGGAAGGACTTGACTTATATATAGATGGTGAAGAACTTAAGGCGAGAGGCACAACCTTAGGCGGTGATGATGGCATAGCCGTAGCCATGGCGCTTGCGATACTTGATAGGGACGATAACGATCTGCCTCCGATAGAAGCGATATTTACCGTAGATGAAGAGATAGGAATGCTCGGAGCCGCAGCTATCGATGTCTCCGATATTAAGGGTCGTAGGATGATCAATATAGATTCTGAAGAAGAGGGAGTATTCACCGTAAGCTGTGCAGGCGGTGTGGTAGCCAAGGCATCAATGGCTGTAGGACGCGATACTGTCGGACAGCCACCGGAAGCTAATAATACATACAGTATAAAGGTAAGCGGACTTATCGGAGGGCATTCCGGAATAGAGATACATAAGAACAGGGCCAACGCTATAGTGCTGCTGGGAAGAATACTGCAAAGACTTAGGGATGATATCGGTATAAGGATAATATCCTTAAGGGGTGGCTCTAAGGATAATGCCATCCCCGTGGAAGCGGAAGCCGTAATAGTCACAGACGACCAGGCAGGTCTGATAGACGGTGTGATAGACAGAATAAGAGAGGATATAAGGGAAGAGTACAGAACCACAGACCCTGATATTGATATATTATGTCAACCGATTGGGAGTGCCGCTTTTTCCGACAGAGAAGGCATTGCCGAATTACAGCCTATGACAGAAGATTCGACAGATAAGCTCATATATATGCTTACATGTCTTCCTAACGGAATACAGCGTATGAGTCCGGATGTAGAGGGGCTTGTGCAGACATCCCTTAATATGGGTATCCTTAAGAATATAAGGGAGAACGCTCCCGTAGCGGATAAAGGGGATTCCGGTAGGGACTGCGAAGTAAGTGCCAGGGACAGTATAGAGCTGACCTTCTGCGTCAGGAGCAGCGTGGCGTCAGAGAAGGATATGCTTAAGAGGCGGCTTAAGGATATGATGCATGCGATAGGTGGCGGTATAGAATTCGAGGGTGATTATCCCGGATGGCAGTACAGAGTCGATTCTCCACTTAGGGATACGATGAAAGAGGTTTACATAAGTCAGCATAAAGAAGAGCCTGTCATAGAGGCGGTTCATGCCGGGGTTGAGTGCGGATTCTTCGCAGATAAGCTGCCCGGTCTTGACTGTGTGTCCATAGGACCTAAGCTTTCGGAGATACACACCTTCAGAGAAAGTATGAACATTCCGTCAGTGGAGCGTACATACAGGCTTGTACTTGAGACGTTAAGGAGACTGGCAGGATAACCTGCAATAAGCTGATCTTTCGGATAACGAAAGCAGAAGGAATGATAAATGATATATGGAACTTAGGATAATATATGAGGACAAATCCATAATAGTGCTTCATAAGCCTGCGGGGATAGCCACACAGACCAAGAAGGTCGGAGAGCAGGATCTGTTCAGTATGGTCAAAAATCACTTATCCGGCGGATATGTGGGGCTTATCAACAGACTGGACCAGCCGGTTGAAGGAATAGTCCTTATGGCCAAAAGCAGCGGAATGGCTGCAAAGCTTAATAAGCAGCTTACAGACGGAGCCATAGAAAAATGCTACAGGGCTACTTCATATATCAGCAATCATCACAGCGGTGTGATAACCGATTCATATGTAAGACTGACGGATTATATGTATGTGGACAAGCATACGAATCTAAGCAGGCTTTGTGATAAGTCATACAGCATAGCCAAGGAAGCACAGCTTGACTATAGAATGACGGATATACGAATGGAGAGGGATTACAGTATAGCCGATCTGGATATCCGTCTGATAACAGGCAGACACCATCAGATAAGATTGCAGCTTTCGGGCGCAGGGATGCCGATACTCGGAGATCTGAAGTACGGAAGCGAAGAATCCATGGCATACAGCGCATCCCACGGTATCCATAGAGTTAAACTTTGCGCCTATAAGCTTAAGTTTTCACATCCTGCAACCGACATGGATATGCTCTTTACCATATGAAAAATACCCTGTGACGGTAACCGCCACAGGGTATTTTGTATTTCATACTTATTGCTTGGCAGACTATAAAGTGTACTTCGAGAGGTCTGTCTTGATACTGTCTGAGAATTGGTTGAGGTTCTCTGAGATATTGGAGATATTGTCTGTCTCCGACAGTATCCTGTTGCTCTCCGATACGATGGAATCACTTAAGCCTAAGATCTCGTTGATCGTCGCTGCCTGCTCCTGCGTCGTAGCTGCATTGCCTGATGCAACATCATTGATCTTCTCTATTCCTCCGGTTATCTCTATGATACCGTCTGTAGCCTTGGCAACATCATCGTTAATGGTATTGAATGAAGCATTGGCACTGTCCACGCTTGACATGCAGGCTTCCATATCCTTCATGCAGATATCTGCCTTCTCGTTGATATCTTCGATATTCTTGGTTATGCTTCCGATAAGCTGACGGATAGTGTCAGTTGCTTCGGTTGACTGCTTAGCCAGTACTCCGACCTCAGATGCAACTACCGCGAAGCCCTTGCCCATCTCACCTGCTCTTGCTGCTTCAATGGAGGCATTGAGAGATAAGAGGTTGGTCTGCTCTGATATGGCATTGATGGTATCAGTGATGCCTGTGATCTCCTCGATGGATCTGGCCGTGGTACGGATGATCTCCGTGAGCTCGCCCATGGTATCGTTAAGAGTATTGACATTGTTCGTCATATTGGCCATCTCTTCACGACCGCTTGCAGATGACTCCATTGTCTCCAGACACAGGTTCTTGACATCCTCTGCATTCTGCGTAAGCTCGCTTGATGTATGTGCAAGGTCTGTTGCAGCTCTTGCTATCTCATCTATTGAATCATTCATGGAAGAAAGCGTTGAGTTAAGCTTCTCAAGCGACTCACCCTGATTCTGGTTGGACGATGTAAGTGTACGGGATATGTCGATACACTCTCCCGCATTGTCATTCATATCATTGGATATATTGGCAAGACCAAGCAGCATGCTGCGCATATTGGCTATGTAATCGTTAAGTCTCTCACTGAGTGTCGTGATCTCGTTATTGCCCTCAGGTACGAGAGTAACAGTGAAGTCTCCGTTACTGATATCCGTGATACGATCCGTAACCTTAGCCACCGGATTGATATACCTGGATATTGTAATAAAGAGAGTTATTGCAAGTAACCCAAGAAGTACGGCTGCTGTGATGAATGTGATAAGCAGTGTATTATTAATATTTGCGCTTACGAAAGAATGAGGAACAGCACTTACAACAACCCATGATGTCCCATCGATATCCGTGGCAGCAAACATCATCTTACCCACAGATGTCCCGGTCGTCACTACCTTATCCGCATCTATGGAATTGACCGTGTTGAGTGAATCGAATACCCCTGCAAGACCCTGCATGATGGAATCTGTGCTCTCATCGATCGTAGTACCGGTAATATCGGCTACATTGCTTACAAGGATATCCTTGGTCTCTTTATTGATTATGTAGAACCTTGCATCCGGCGAGCTTGACTTAAACTCTGCAAGCCTCTCGGCAACCTTATCAAAATTGATATCGCTGCTAAGTACCACCTGATCACGGATCATAACGGCACACGCCAAGCAGGTCTTGCCTGTGGAAGCATCCACATAGGGCTCTGATGTATAGATATCACCCTTTTTATCCATGGCACCGATATACCATGCTCTGTCCGTGAATACGAATGTATCATCCGGTATCCATCCGGAGCCATCCAAGAACTTACCGGTATCCCCGAATGCGATGTAGACATCCTGTGAATCGGGATCCTCTTCCGTCAGCTTAAGGAGCATCGCAAGAGTATCGTCATATGACTGTTCCGGAAGATTCCTGTATACGGAAGCTGTCTGGCCTACTCTCTCCTCAATGCTGCTCCACCAGTTATATACTTCACTGGCATAAGAGATTGACTCCTTGGCAAGTACTGATTCTGTCAGTTCTGTTATCCTGTCCGACTGCATCTTCATATTGATCATCGTGATGATGACGATAATGATCGCTACAAAAGCGATTATCTGAGTAGAAAGGATCTTTTTGAGTGATTTTCTTTTTGATTTTTTCATGCTCTTTTCCTTCTATCTGATTTGATTAATCCACTGATACAGTGCTGTCTCACGGTATACGAACCTATATAAATGGCGTAACACCATGAATCAACACCATTCATAATGTTACGCCAAAATTACCATTGTGTCAATTTATACAATTTTAATAATTATCTACAGACCGTTTGTCACATCATACCTTGAAGCGGTATCCCACACCCCATATGGTCTCAATATACTGGGGATTCGATGTGTCTATCTCTATCTTCTCACGTATCTTCTTGATATGCACGGTGACTGTTGCGATATCTCCGATGGAATCCATATCCCATATCTCTCTGAACAGCTCCTCCTTGGAGTAGACATGATTGGGATTCTCTGCCAAAAATGTGAGCAGATCGAATTCCTTGGTAGTGAAGGGCTTCTCCTCACCGTCGACGAACACACGTCTTGCGGTCTTGTCTATCTTAATGCCTCGAATCTCTATGACATCATTCCTCTTCTGATTGGTTGACATAAGTCTCTCATAGCGCGACAGATGAGCCTTGACTCTGGCTACCAGTTCGCTTGGTGAGAAGGGCTTGGTCATATAATCATCTGCACCAAGACCCAGACCCTTGATCTTATCCACGTCATCCTTCTTGGCAGACACCATAAGGATAGGGATCTGCTTCTCTTCACGGATCTTCTTGCATACCTCGAAGCCGTCCATTCCCGGAAGCATGAGGTCTAAGACTATTATGTCATAATCTTCATTAAGTGCCCTTTTTAGTCCCTTATCACCGCTATTCTCTATGTCTACGGCAAATCCGGACAGCTCAAGATAGTCCTTTTCCAGTTCAGCTATCGTCTCTTCATCTTCTATTATCAGTACCTTATTCATGATCGCCTCCTGTTATGATCGTATATCATTGCTCTATAGGTGTGTCTTCCTTCCCGACCTCATTATCCTCAGAATACTTACGTATCACGAAGTGCATGCAGGTCCCTTCGCCTTCCTTGCTTGTCGCCCAGATATACCCTCCGTGGTCCTCCACTATCTTCTTAACTATCGATAATCCTATACCGCTTCCGCCCTGTGCGGAATTACGCGAGGCATCGGTACGATAGAACCTTTCGAATATCTTCCCGAGATCCTTGGCTGCGATTCCCTTGCCGTTATCCTCTATCTCAATACGGACACTGTCAACTGCGTCAAGAAGTCTTATATCTATCTGTCCTTCGGGTTTGTCCATGTATTTGACACTGTTGCCTATGATATTGTCTATGACCTTACGAAGCTGTATGGGATCTGCTATGATCCGTGTACCCGGCTCAAGCAGGTTCTCGTAATTTAACTTGATATTCCTGTTGCCCAGATCCATGCCGACCTCTTCAATACAGTCTGCGAAGAAGTCTCCGACATTGATGCGGTGAAAGGTGTAAGGTATCTTATTGCTGTCTATTCCCGAATAGTAGGTCAGCTCGTTTAATAATCTGTCGAGATCCTTGGTCTTATCATAAATGGTCCTTATATAACGCTTTTTTTTCTCATCCGTATCCGCTACACCGTCCAGTATACCCTCGGCATAACCCTTGATAGAAGTGATCGGTGTCTTAAGATCATGGGTTATATTGCTTATGAGTTCTTTGTTCGTCGCCTCTTCCTTCAGCCTGTCCTCAGTGGCATCCTTAAGCTTAAGCCGCATATCCTCATAGCTTGCGAAAAGCTCTGATATCTCACCGTCCACAGCTTCGGAATCCAACACATGGTCAAAATCTCCCCCTGCGATATCTTCCATGGCCTTATTAAGCTCTCTGATATGGAGAAAAACGCCCTTGTTTACCCATGTAGTTAACATAATATCAAAAGCCACAAGTACTATTATAAGTATCCAAATGGCTTCAACCACAAGCTGTCTCGATATCTGAGGATCGTCGTATACCACTAAGAATATGCATGACGCTACCGCAAGGACCACCGGAATGATCATAAGCGATACGAATGTAAAAGTAAGTCTCTTGCTTAAATTCATAGGTACAGTATACCACCCCGATTTTTTGAAAAAAAGGATATAAATAAGATATGTCTGTTAAATTTTTATAAATATGCTCTAATTCTCTAATTCTCGAACATGCTCGGGTATTTCTCTCTCATCGCCGGTATGTCCCTGACGATATGATTGAGATGATCTTCGAGAAATACTCTGTATTCCTTAACCTTTCCCTCTTCCGCAAGTCTTATGAGCTCTTCATGATCACTTATGGTCCTGTCCTTATAGGTATTATCCATATCGATCAGAAGTCTTACCCTCTTATAGTTAGGAAGAGAGTTCCTGATTATATCGGCTGCCAACTTCTCCCCTGCCGCTATATGGAACAGATAATGAAAAACATCATCACAACAGATATATTCAAATGAAACCTCATGGCTGACAGGCTTTAAGGTAAGGTTCCTAAGCCTTTCCACACATTCCTTCATCTTCACTAAAAAATTTAGAATTATTCAAATATATTCCTTTTGAAATATTAAGTAAATATTGGGCAAGATTTTATACAATAGAAAGTGATTTTTATAAAGTTTTAA
>CAJONG010000074.1 GCA_905235845.1 uncultured Lachnospiraceae bacterium | reverse complement strand
ATGCATCATAAGTATCACGCTTCCGGCAACAACATAATATATGGGGAAATCCCAGTAATTAGTCATGGCTGCCACACCTGTAAGGAAGGCGATCATGATTATCTGCGGAGCGAACAACTCCTCAAGTAACCCTTCTCTGTCTCTCCTTGTCCGTTCCATGGCATAGGATACCAGAATGGCTGTTATCGTAAGCACCATCATGATATCTATAACATGAGCGTGAAGATCCCCTATTAAGAATGAATAGGACGGGAATTCCGAGATTGTTCTGTCTGCGGTATTCTCAGGTATATATCCGATATATCTGGTAGAGGATGCGAACCAGTATGTGGGCTTCTCTCCCTCTATCCTTAACATATCCCATAACATGGGCGACAATATATTGAATATAATATAATGCACATTGCCGCCGAAGGTCACTACGGATGCGGATATGACTCCTCCAAGCGAGGGGAGCATCCTTTGAACTCCGGACATATTCCGGATATGCAGCGCCTTTTCTAACATCTCCTTAACTATCTTATAGGTGTATATGAGGGTAAGAGCCGCTATCATGGCAAGTCCCAGAGAATAACCCTCATTCACGGGCACAAAGCATATCTTACACATATATGTGATCATATACAGTCCGTAATAGTAGTAATTGATTGCCTCGCCTGCCGCCCACAGATCTTTGGGAGGCATATATGAGGTCTTATCAAGAGATACCATGAAGGCATAATCCATCACTCTCTCTGTCTCCACCGATGGTATCCTGTGTCCCATAAGCCATGTGAAGAAGATGAATACAGCTAAAAAGGCCAGTTCTGCACATACCATACCAACCACTGCGGGCTCGATAGCATCTGATGTATGCCTCTCCTTTTCATTCCTGTCATCTCTTCTTAAGATACAATACGTTAACAGGTATACGACCACACACAATATGACAGGAATGACGATGCTCCATACTCTGTCAAAGGATATGATATGAAGTGATGATAGAAGCCACTGAAGATATGATGCCATGGCAAGGCCAATGACCTTACCGAATATATACCCTCTGTCCGAAAAGCTCTTAAATACAACCCTAACTATCGGATATGACATAAGTCCAAGTGACAGACTTCCGATCTCCCATCTTAAAAGGCTCTGCATATCTTTCCCGATAAGCATAAAGCCTACGATAACGATAAGCACAGTCAATATGCCAAGGCAGGCGATCATACGGCTGCTCTTATTATCCTCAATATTATCCATCACTTCCTGATCCATACGAATCTCCATCTACTCAGGCTATAATATATCGCAGGAGCATCTTCTTCAAAAGATTACCGAGAATAACCCTGCGGATACAATTCCCATGATGATCCCTGCCAGTATGACTCCGCATACAACAGCCACTACACTTTTCTTAAAATCCATATCCAGTATGCTGGCAGCCAGCGTCCCGGTCCATGCACCGGTTCCCGGAAGCGGAATGCCCACGAAGAGGAACAGTGCAAAATACAAGCCTCTACCGGCCTTATCCTGCAGCTTGTCTCCGCCCTTCTTACCCTTTTCAAGGCAGAAGGTAAAAAAACCGCCAATTATCCTCTTATCCTTACCCCATTCCAGAACCTTCCTGGCAAAAAGGTAGATTATGGGAACAGGAATCATATTACCCACAATGGCTATCACATAACATAGAGGCAGACTTAGGGGCACACCCGAAGATATGAAGCCCACAGCGTAGGGAATAGCACCTCTGAGTTCAATAAGCGGAACCATGGATATAAGAAAGATCAGCAGATAATGTGTTAAAACGTTCATAACTCCTCCACAATTACAATAACGCAAGTTATAATATTATAAAAAACTGTCTATTTTAGCCAAAAATACAATTGTCATATTATTCAGATTTGTGCAATAATTCAATAATGCATAGAAAACATCTGAAATAATATCTTATGTAACCCACAAAATATTGATTTGCCATGTGGCATCCTTCAGAATATGTATGATATAATATACAAAA
Organism: uncultured Lachnospiraceae bacterium; assembly: GCA_905235845.1. Lineage (GTDB taxonomy): Bacteria > Bacillota > Clostridia > Lachnospirales > Lachnospiraceae > Colinaster. The sequence continues at coordinate 8,018 of CAJONG010000074.1, read as the reverse complement.
TTATAATCTGAATTTTGCAAGTCAAGTTGCAGGCCGGCTCTCACAAAAGTACCACATTTTGCTCTTCGGAGGCATTTAACTTGCATTTTCCAGTCCAAAGTTATGTAAATTCTTGCATTTTTCGCCCAATATCTTGTATCACATCCTGCCCATTGGACTTATTTTACCACAATATCTTCCTAAATCCCACATATTTGCATAAAAAGACAATTTTTTTATTATAAATTGTTTAATTTAATCATGTTTTTACGTTTTTCACCACTTTAACCCGTTAATGCAATGAATTTTTCATGCCACAAGATATTGATTTTGCATGGATGCCGTCAAATATTTAGTTTTTTCATTATACTTAGAATTTTTCTGATCATTATTCTGTGTATGGGAATATAAAAGTGGTATAATGTACTTATGAATGATCTGATCACTTTTATGAACTCGATATGGATACCGGTGCTTTTAGCTGTGTTATGCGCCGGCTACGGCATATACCTTGCCGTCACCAAGGATCCCGGGGCTGTGCGTCGTAAGTCCGGGCGTGGTGATCTATTAAAGGACCCTATAGGTTATGTCCATAACGCCATGTATCTTATGTTCTTCATGGCTTTGGGTTGTGTGATAATGGTTGCGATCATTTATTTTACAGCCAACGATATGATAGCTACGATCGAGTCCATAAGCTGGTTCATTGTATTTGCCTTTCTTTGGAAGAAAAATGAGGACACCAACGGTGCCCTCTGATCATCTTCTGTACTCGTTTTTCGCGTTTTTTACCTAACTCCCTATGATTGGTCATGATCATTGTATCAGATCTCATATCCTACTTAGCCGATGGTTTTAAATATACTATACTCTTAGCCGGAATCCTTATTCTCATGCCCTCGTTTGATTCCATTATCTCGGCTTCTTCTCCATCAGATGACATCGTGAAGATCTCACTTATCTTATCTAAGAAGACTCCGCACTCTCCCTCTTTATCCGTATAATTATATGCGATATATATAGTCTCATCATTCCATGTACGTGATATTACAGTTACATCTATGCTTTCGTCGTTCCACTCTTTTTCGTATACCGAGTCTCCTCTTGCTATCTCAGGGTATCTGTTCCTTAATTGAAGTCCCTTTTTATAATGATTATACAGGGAAGTCTCATCATCACGCTGAATATCAGCAGGATCAAAGCGCTGTTCAATGTCTCTGTCGGCATTATAAGGGTCTTTGCAGATGCCCCTGCTATCCGCAGACGACCACATCATCGGAAGCCTTTTATTCTCATCCTTAGTACCCTTAGAGCTCATTCCAAGCTCTTCACCGTAATATATATAAGGAGAACCATTCATGCTAAGCAGTATGGACGCAGCCATCTTCATATCCCGCAGTTTTCCGTTAAGAGCATTAGACACCCTTGGCATGTCATGATTGGTAATAAACGGCGCGTTGATACAGTCTGGATTGACAGCCTTCCTTGCCTGCTCATACTTGATCATGTTATCAACGAATTTATCCGAGCTCTCCCTTCCCCGTGCGGCCTTGATGATATCCCCTTCAGCCTGGGCGAAGCTAAAATCGAACATACTCGGTGTAGCACTTTTATAATAGTCCTCTATAGTCTTTTCCGATGCCCACACCTCACTTACCATATAGAAGTCCGAATCAAGCCCAATACAGTACTCATACAGGCTGTTAAGCACCTTCGTATTGAATGCGGTATCACTCTCCTCATAATGCAGCGGCGCATCCATCCTGAAGCCGTCCGTACCCTTATCGATCCAGAAGCCTGCCACTTCTTTTAGTTCTTTCATTAGCGCTTCATTGGCAAGATTAAGATCAGGCATCTCGGACCAGAAGCTCCCCTCGTAGTAATATGGCGTACCTTCAATTTGATACCATGTGTTATCTTTCTTCTCTTTTGCAAAATGGTAGTAATCTACATAGGGGCATTCACTGCTGTCAGGTGCTTTACCCTCATCAAGCCCCTTAAGGTACTCTGTCGCTTGTATGAACCACGGATGCTTCGACGATGTATGATTGATCACCAGATCTATGATCACTCTTATGTGTTTATCATGAGCAGCTTTAATCAGGGATTCATAGTCCTCGATCGTCCCATACTGCTCATCTATAGCCATATAGTCACATACATCATACTTATGATATGTAGTTGAGGGCATCACGGGCATAAGCCATATACCGTTACATCCAAGCTCCGCTATATAGTCAAGCTTTTCTTCCACTCCCTTAAGGTCCCCTATCCCATCCCCATCCGAATCATAGAACGAATATACGAAAACCTCATAATAATTTCTATAATTATCATCTACGGCAATGTTTATAGACGGAGAAATCTCCGCCTTCCGTCCGCATCCTGCGATAACTACGGCCAATATTATTATCAAAGAAATTGTCTTCCTAATTTTCATACAGCATATACCTATGATCAAGCTTAAATCAGAGTGTGCTTTGCAATAACAGTATCTGATAATGCGAACATTGGCAGAAAGTACTTAACAAAAAGCCATTTCGATTGGGCCGGGGCGAGGACTGTTTAAGCTGCGAAGCAGCGAGTTCCGCAGAACCGGCCCTGGCTATGAGAAATGGCTTTGAGTTTAGTGCTTTCTAGCGTGAGCATATCAGATGCTGTATTGCAAAGTTGAATATGTTTTAACCTTTAACAGCGCCTCCCGTAACTCCTTCGACATAATACTTCTGCAGGCACATGAACAGCACCGTCACAGGTATCGCTACAAGGATTCCTCCTGCACAGAATCTTGTGAAATACCCCTGATAGTCATTGGTCCACACCCATCTGGTCATGGCTACAGCCACATTGTAGCTCTCATCATGTCCGAAGGCCACATATGAAGCGAATACGTAGTCACACCACGGTGCCATGAATGCCACGAGCGCCGTATAGATGATGATGGGCTTACTCATGGGAAGCGTCATGGTGAAGAATACCCTTGCTCTTGTGGCTCCGTCTATTCTGGCCGCTTCATCTAAGGCCTTGGGAATCGTATCAAAGTATCCCTTACATACATAATAACCCATTCCGGAACTGGCGACCGATACGAGGATAAGACCGGGGACCGCTCCTGCCTGTGTCAGTCCGAACTGCTTAAGCAGGAAGTACAGACAGATCATCGTAAGGAATCCCGGGAACATCCCAAGTATCAGCCAGAATCTCATAAGGAATGTCCTTCCCGTGAATCTCATACGGGACAATGCATAGCTTACGCACAGCACGATGATCGTCTGGAATATAGCCACACAGACTGCGATTATTATGGTATTGAGATACCACCTTAAGAAATTGGTCTCTCCGCTGAATAAGAACCTGTAGTTATCCAGTGAAAAATGCTTAGGTATCAGATAATCCACCATTCCACCGTACTCCACCTTCGGATCGTAGCTTCTGAAGCTCTGAAGCAGGAGCCCCACAAATGGGAACAGCCAGATTATGCTGATTATTATTAAAGTAACATGTGCTATGAAATTAGAACGAGCCTGTTTCTTCTTATATGATTTATTCATTATTGGAAGCCCTCCTCGTCTTTGACCGATGGTAATGCATTATATACCACAAGTGATACAACAGCCGTTATTATGAATACCATGATACCTATGACAGCCGCCATGGAGTAGTTGGTATCATTAACCGTCATCTTGTAGAGCCATGTGACCAGAAGATCGGTATTACCCGCATTCTCAGCCATCTTAACGGATAGCGGCCTGCCCTGCGTTAGCAGGTATATAACATTGAAGTTATTCAGATTATTGGTAAACTGTGTCAAGAGGAACGGTCCCGTTACGAACAGGATATAAGGAAGTGTGATGCTCTTAAACATCTGCCAGCCTGTCGCACCATCGATCCTTGCGCTCTCATACAGATCCTCCGGAATGTTCATCAGAAGTCCTGTGGCGATAAGCATCATGTAAGGTATACCGATCCAGATATTAACGACGATTATGGTTATACGCGCCAGCATCGGATCAACCCAGAACTGTATCGGTGAATCGATCCATCCCCACTTCATCAGGTATCCGTTGATAAGACCGTCATTAGCAAAAAGCTTCATTATATACAGAAGGGATACGAACTGAGGAACAGCTATTGTAAGGACAAGTATCGTCCTCCACAGCTTCTTATACTTAACGCCCTTCTTATTGATGAGTATGGCAACCGCAAGACCTAAGAAATAGTCAATAAATGTGGCAAAAAATGCCCATATCAGGGTCCATGCCAGAACCTGTACGAATGTACGACCTATGCCGGACGAACCGAAGGACAAAAGCTTCTGAAAATTCTGAAAGCCCACCCATGTGAAGAGATTGGTCGGTGCCTGATGGTTCTTATCATAATTGGTAAAAGCCACACATATCATAAATACAATGGGCAAAACAGTGAATATGAATATGCCCAGGACAGGCAGTGCCAGAAGAGTCTTATCAAAGTTATTATCGAACAAAGAAGCAAAGACCTCTTTATTGGACGGAAGCCTCTTACCTGCTTTAATCAATCTCTCCGCTTCCATATTATCCTTTATGTTTAAATACCATACCAGAATAAATGCCAGGATCACGAAGACTGTCAGCACGCCGAAAAGCAGGATAAGGAAACTGTTATCTCCATATACCGTCTTACGCCCGACCTTCTGAGTGGCTACCGTGCCGAGTGTAGATAATTTGCTGACATACTTGCCGCCGAAGCCAACCATATACCATATAAATGCAGCTTCCAAAGCAAGAAAAGTCAATCCCTTTAAGATCTGCCCCCTGAGCAGTTGTCCGAATCCCAATATGATGATCGATACCTTTGTCTTCCAATCTCCCTTGGTTATCGCCCCACCTATGGGACTAAGAACTTTCCCTATGCTATCACCCATATTTTCCTCCAATCCAAGCCTTGATCATGTAACCCCTATAAGCATATCGGCTTGCTTATATAAGCCATTCTGTCAGGATAGCTTATATAAGCAAGCCCGGCAAAGATATCTTCGCCGGGCTTATACCTTTGATCAATCTATGCTCTTATATTTTATCACAGATTGAGATTATCTAAAATAACAACGTATTACTGAGCGTAACCGACACATGTGTCCTGGAAGTTCTGAAGCACCGCCAGAAGGTCATCATCAGAAGATGTTGCAAGGATCTCACCGTTTCTTACAGAATCGCCAAGTCCTGTTGCAAGTGTCCAGTAATCTCCGGGATACTGGCCCTGAGGAACTGTGTATGCAAGCTGCTCGCCGAGAGCTGCAAGCGCTTCATCAGCCTTAACCTCTGCTGAACCCTGTGCTGCAAGGTTAGAAGGACCCCAGCCCACTTCGTTGTATCTTGCAAGCTGTACTTCCTCACCTGCAAGGTAGTTGGCTATGGCATCACATACCTCAAGCTTAAGATCATCTTCCTGAGGTTTAACACCTAAGAGCTTGAATCCGCCGAAACCGCTCATCTGATATGTCTTACCATCAGAGCCTTCGAATGAAGGAAGCTTAGCACAAGCGTAATTATCGCCGAAGAGCTCCTTAACTGTGCCTGAATCCCATGTTCCGTCTACGATAGCTGCAACATTGGTTGCCTCACCTGCTGCAGAGCCGTTCTGGAATGCCTTGGAACCGTTAAGCTCGATCATCTCCTTAAGTGCTACGATACCGTTGTCAGAAGCATATGATACATTAGCCTTGGTGAAGTTACCCTGATCATCTGTCTCATATGAAAGATCACAGCCTGTAGCGAAGAAGAATGCTGTCTGATACCAGCCCGAATTAATCTCCATATAGAAGTTCTTACCGGCAGATTCGCAGTCTGCAACAATCTTCTCAAGAGAAGAAGGATCTGTTATAACGCTCTTATCATAGTATAAGAAATATCCGTTATCTGATGTAAGGGGATAAGCATAGAGCTGTCCGCCTACTGTAGCTGCTGCGATAGAGCCTGCATCGTTGTTAGCCTTAACGTCTGCTTCATACAGAGGGTTAACAACCTCAAGAGCACCTGCTGATACAAGTCTTGCGATCTGATCCTGTGCGAATGCGTAGATATCTGCACCGCCCTGAACATCCGTGATCATGTTGCCTGCAGCATCACCTTCACCTACTGCTTCAACGGTTACCGTATATCCGGCAAACTGAGGATTGGCATCGATGAAAGATTTGATCTGATTGTTGGTAAAGTCCACAACATTATCTGCAACCCATACCTTGATCTCACCTGTACCATAGTCAGTGATCTCTGCTGCTGCGTCCGCAACCGCATTTGCTGCTGTGTTGGCTGCGTCTGCAATGGCATCTGCGTTGTCAGCTACAACATCTGCTGCTGTATTGGCTGCATCCGTTACTTCCTGTGCGCCACAGGCTGTAAGACCAAGAACCATTGTAGCAGCAAGAATGCTTGCTAAAATCTTCTTTTTCATAGTTTCCTCCTTAAGATTCCGCATGTATTTTACATGCATTACTAAAACTTACTAAACACATTGTAATTAATTTTAATAAATGCGTCAATTATTTTGTTTCACAAAATTACTGACGCATTTTTGTACATATTTACTAAAATTTACTAAAACTTTAGTATGTCATCATTGCCTTTCCTGTAAATCTCACTTCTTTTTCTCGTTATAGACCTTCTTGGCTTCTTCCCAGCCAACCTTGGCACCGGCTATACCTGCTTTGGCAACCTCGACTCCCGTATTGACAACATCCTTAGCAATATCCTTGCCTGACTTGGCCAGATCCTTAGCTGTCTCCTTAGCAGAATCCTTGTTGTTGGATACGAAGTCCTTAGCTGCGTCCGCTGCACTCCTGGCTTTATCCTTAACATCACCAAAAGCCTTCTGTATCTTCTCCTCAAGCCCTTCACTTCCGCCCTTGCCATATGCAATGGCAGCCTGGGCAGCCGCAAGGCGGGCAATAGGCACTCTGTAAGGTGAGCAAGATACATAGTCAAGCCCTATTCTGTGACAGAACTCTACGGATGTAGGATCTCCGCCGTGCTCCCCGCATATTCCTATATGAAGATTCGGATTCACCGGCTTACCAAGCTTGATAGACAGTTCCATAAGCTTTCCCACACCATCCTGATCGATACGTGCGAAAGGATCATTCTCGAATATCTTGCTCTCATAGTATGCCTGTAAGAACTTACCCGCATCATCTCTTGAGAATCCATAGGTCATCTGAGTCAGATCATTGGTACCGAAGCAGAAGAAATCAGCCTCGGCTGCGATCTCATCAGCCGTAAGCGCGGCTCTCGGGATCTCTATCATCGTACCTACTTCATATTCTATATTGATATCCGAAGCAGCTATCTCGGCATCGGCAGTCTCTACCACTACCTTCTTAACATTCTTAAGCTCCTTGACATCACATACGAGAGGTATCATGATCTCGGGACGTACTACCCAGTCTTCATGCTTCTTCTGGACATTGATCGCAGCTCTTATAACTGCCTTGGTCTGCATGGCAGCAATCTCGGGATATGTAACTGCAAGTCTTATTCCTCTGTGACCCATCATGGGATTGAACTCATGCAGAGATGCAATAAGTGACTTGATCTCTTCAATGGGCTTGCCCTGTGCATAAGCGAGTTTCTTGATATCATCATCATCAGTAGGAACGAACTCATGAAGAGGTGGATCAAGGAATCTGATGGTTACAGGACATCCCTCCAAGGCTTCATATAACTGCTCGAAATCATTCTGCTGATAGGGAAGTATCTTATCAAGAGCAGCCTGTCTCTCTTCTATCGTATCCGCACAGATCATCTCACGGAATGCTTCTATTCTGTCTTCCTGGAAGAACATATGCTCCGTACGGCACAGTCCTATACCTTCGGCGCCAAGCTCTCTTGCCTTCTTGGCATCGGTAGGCGTATCGGCATTGGTACGTACAGCCATCGTGCGATACTTGTCAGCCCAGTTCATTACTCTCTCGAACTCACCTGCGATCTGTGCATCTGCTGTAGGTATGATGCCGTCATAGATATTACCTGTGCTTCCGTCTATGGATATGGGGTCTCCCTCAT
>CAJONG010000073.1 GCA_905235845.1 uncultured Lachnospiraceae bacterium | reverse complement strand
ATAGATAAGAAGCGTCAGGCGGATGAAGTCCTTGATAAGATGAAGGATTATCTGTGGGATGAGAGCAGATCGGCGTATTTTGACAGGGACAGGGATCATCATGTCATGCCGGTGCTTCTGCACAATAATCTAAGGTGTATGTACTGGGGAAGCATGACGCAGGATATGGCAGATAAGTTCGTCTCAGACAATCTCTTAAGCCCGGCCGGATTCTGGACTAAGCTTCCGCTTCCATCCGTAGCGGCAGATGATCCCTTATATCTTGACGATCCTGACAATAACTGGAGCGGACAGGTGCAGGCTCTTACCTATCAGAGAGCCATAAGGGCCTTGGAGAGGTACGGTTATATACATCTGATACCGATGCTTGGCAATAAGCTTTTTGAAGCGATCGGAAGAGATTGCGCTTTCGTCCAGCAGTTTGACCCACACACAGGACTCCCGTCATGGAATAAGGCGGATAACCCAAGACCGTCCTATGGTCCTGCCATGCTCTCGGCGATGGAATACTGTAAGTGTATGTACGGAGTAAGGATCACGGGACATAAGATATGCTGGGGTGCTGCAGTGGGCAGGAATACATCATACAGACTTATACATGATGACAGGGAGTATCTGATCGAGAATGTGGGGGATACCGCTGTCGGTAAGATTGACGGAAGGGAAGTATTCAGAGTGAAGAGAGATAACAGGATCAAGACCGATATGAAAGGCAATGTACTTGGAGTATATCCTTACAGCTTATGATAAGGGAGTATAGTGTGAAAAATATGATTGATATCATATTTTTCACACAGCGATTTGTGTCGGAGCGTCACAAATCGCATGATGGCATCGGCAAATTGGAGATTTGCCTCGCCCCGTCGCTGACGCTCCGGAATGGAGATTTATATGCGATACGATATCAGAGATTACGGCGCTGTGCCGGACGGCACCACCATGTGTACCGAGGCGATACAGCGTGCGATAGATGACTGCAACAGAACAGGCGGTACGGTGGTAGTACCGACGGGAAGCTTCATGGCAGGTTCGCTCAGGCTTCTGAGCAACGTGGAGCTTCATCTGGAGAAGGGAGCCAGACTCATATCCTCCATAGACCAGAAGGATATGATAGATTTCGCAAGAGAATTCAAGGATGATAACAAGGATACGGGATGGGAAGGCGGATGCTTCCTCTTCGCAGCCCATGAAGAGAATATCACGATCTCAGGCGAGGGCGTTATAGACGGGCAGGGCAGGCTTACATACTACGATGATGATGAAGAGGGAGATCCTCATGAGAGCCCGTTAAATGTCCGCGGCTTCAGACCCAGGATGAGCTTTTTGGAGGATATTAAGGGACTTACCGTTAAGGACGTGACCTTCGAGGATTCCGCATACTGGACTCTGCACATGGCAGGATGCAGGGATGTGCTAATCGAGAATATAAGGATATACAATAATGACAGGGGCCCCAATAATGACGGTATAGATCCGGACTGCTGCCGGAATGTGATCATCAAGGGCTGTATCATAAGAGGTGGTGATGATTCAATAGTGGTCAAATCCACGGCACCCATGTATGAGAAGTACGGAGGCTGTGAGAATATAATCATCCAGAACTGTATCCTGACATCAAGATCCTCTGCGCTTAAGATAGGAACGGAGACCTACGGCGATATACATCATATCTGCCTGTCAGACTGTGTGCTTAAGGATTGCCAGAGAGGTGTGGGCATATGGTCGAGGGACGGCGGCGATATACATGACATAGTCATACACCATATAATGGGCAATACAAGGAGATTTGCCGAATGCAGCAAGAGACGTGATGGAGTATACCTGTGGTGGGGCAAGGGTGAGCCGATCTTCATCTCTGCCACCAAGAGAGAGGGTGTAGACAGGCTGCCCGGTCGTATATATGACATACATATGGATCATATCAATCTGACCTCGGAGGGTCCCATAATAATAGCAGGAGAAGAGTATTCGAGGATAAGCGATGTATCTATAACCGATGCGGATATACTGTATAAGAAGCAGTCGGGAATGTATCCGGATATCATAGATGAGATGCCATCGGTCAGAGGCAGGGTCAAAAGAGATATTCCCTGCGTATATCTAAGATGTGCGGACAATACCGTGGTAGAGGGCGATCTGAACGTGGATGTAAGCCTTAAGGATCATATCAGGGTAAGAGAGATAATAGAACAGGGATAATAGAACAGACAAGCCGTAGACTACGGTCATAAGGTCCGTGTATAGGGAAGAGCTAAGGCTCTTCTTTATATGCGGACCTATTGCTTTATGTCCGGTAAAAATGGTATAGTATAACAGATTATGTGCATATATGACGGGCAGGAAGATAAGTACTAAGTGTCAGGGTGTCCGTCATGGAGGATAGAAGTGAAAAGTGCAGTCAGACTCGATGATATAACCATAGATATGGATTGGGATCGCTTTACGAAGGTTAAGAAGATACTGGACGAAGCAGGCATACATCCTATAGTGGGCGTTGTTCCGTACTGTGAGGATGATAATCTGAACCGTATGACAGACAGCGAAGGCTGGAGCAAGGAGGTAAGAGACTTGGTTCCGGAGGATGAGACTGCCTGGATCGCATTCCTTAAGGGTCTTAAGGATAAGGGGTGGATCATTGCCATGCACGGCTATAAGCATGTGTATACCACGAAGCATATGGGCATTTTCCCCGTCAATCCCTTCTCGGAATTCGCGGGTGTGCCGTATTATGCCCAGCTTAATATGATCAAGGACGGCCTTAAGAGGCTTAAGGAATGGGATATAGAGACTGATATATTCATGGCTCCGGGACATACATTTGATAAAAACACATTGCGTGCACTTACGGCAGCAGGCATCACCCGGATGACCGATGGATTCGGCAGGGCTCCGTATAAGAGAGTGATAAAGAATGCGGGAAGAGCGGATTCTGTCAAATTCTATCCCATAAGCATAAGGTCAGGTGACTGTATCTCGGATAAGGAAGGCTATACCACATACGTACTGCATTGTAATACCATGACTGACGGTGATATAGAGAGTTTTGGAAGGCTTATTAAGGATAACAGGGATCATTTCATAGATTACAGTGAGCTATTGCAGGAAGGCGGCGCCATAAGGGGGTCTTTCGGTAACATCATGGAATACCTGACGGCGCTTTTTAAGTTCGTATTCGTTAAGGTCAGGGCTTTCATACGTAATTCCGGAGATGACGATACAGAGGATACGGATGATGATAAGGGGAGTCCGGGGATATGATAAGAGTATTGCAGGTGCTTGGAACCATAGGACTTGGCGGAGCCGAGAGCAGGGTCATGGATCTGTACAGGCACATGGACAGGGATAAGATCAGATTCGATTTCCTTGTTACAGAAGGTACAGATGACCATTACAGGAAGGAAATAGAAGATATGGGAGGCAGGGTATATCACCTGCCTGCTTTTCGTATTGTTAATCTAATGCAGTATAAGAAGGCCTGCAATGATTTCTTCAGTGAGCATTGTAAGGATGGTGTGAGCGAATACGCAGCAGTGCACGGCCATATGACAAGCACGGCATCCATATACCTTCCTATTGCGAAGAAATGGGGAGTTCCGCTTACTATCGCCCACGCAAGGAGTGCGGGAACCGACCCCGGACTTAAGGGCTATGCCACCAGAGTGCTTAGGAATAACCTGTATAAGAAGTGCGACAGGATGCTGGCATGCTCTGATCTTGCAGGTGATTCGGTATTCGGTAAGGGCAGGGATCATGAGTTCATACCCAATGCCATTGATACAGCAGCTTATGCTTATGATCCGTCTGGGAGGAAGGTCATAAGGGATAAGTATGGTATAGGGGAGAATGAGAAGCTGATAGGTCATGTGGGAAGCTTCAGGTTCGCCAAGAATCATGGATTTATAATAGATATTTTTGAGAAGCTCATTATTAAGCATCCTGATTACAGACTTATGCTTGCCGGAGACGGAGGGCTTAAGAGGGATATCGAGGATAAGGTCAAAGCTCTTGGTCTGTCAGACAGGGTGATATTCACGGGCAATGTAAGTCCTGTCGCACCGTACTACAGTGCCTTTGACATTCTTCTCTTCCCATCCGTATATGAAGGGATGCCGGGAACCGTGGTCGAAGCCGAGGCAGCAGGTCTTCCATGTCTGATATCCGACACGATAACCGGGCAGGTAGTGATAACGGATAAAGTAACACAGATGTCACTTGACTGCTCCGCATCGGAATGGGCGCATAGACTTGCCGGGATCGAAGCGGATACGGACAGAAGCAACGTAGTCACACTGTCAGGGGAGAAGCTTTCGGATACGCTGTATGATGTCAATATGCAGGTCGGGTATTATATGAGGTTGTACGGAGTAGTATGAAGATACATATATTCATAGCGCATATGGGGCTCGGAGGAGCCGAGAGGGTCTGTGTCAATCTGGCCAACGAACTGGCAGACAGAGACCATGAAGTTCATATAGTAACCCTCAATCTTGACGGGGATATCAATACAAGAGATCTTCGGAAGAATATACAGGTACATACGCTTGGAGTGAGCAGATTAAGATACAGCTTCCTGCCCGTGCTTAAGTATGTAAGGAGATATAAGCCGCCCTTCATGCTCATCTTCGGCAATGAGATGGCCATAATCCTTAATAAGCTTAAGAAACTGCATCTTACGGATGTTAAGCTTGCGGTAAGGGTACTTAATAATGTCAATATAACCCTTGCCAAAGAGGACGGCATATCTTATGTGGTGGAGAATTACCTAAGAAAAGCCCAGAAGGTCTTAAGAGCCATGGATCATGTAGTGGCGCAGTGTGAAGGCATGGGTACACAGCTTGTTAATAAGGGTCTGGTATCGCAGGATAAGCTTTCTGTCATATACAATCCCGTAAGTGAAGCCCTTATAGAGAAGACGATAGCAGTCAGGAACGGTAAGGCTTCAAGCCATGACGGCAAAGAGATTGTCTTCATAGGACGTATAGACCCCCAGAAGAATCCGTCAGATCTTATAGATATCTTTAGGGAAGTGAAAAACAGATTGGGCGATGTAAGACTGAGGATTGTGGGAGACGGTGTCCTTAAGACTGCGATCATGGAAAAGGTAAAAAGCCTTAACCTTGCAGACAGCGTGATATTCGACGGTATAAGGACCGACATGGAACAGGTATATGCACACGCTGATGTAGTAGTGCTTACATCTGACTATGAGGGTATGCCCAACTGTCTCATAGAAGCCATCGGCTGCGGAGTACCGGTCGTATCGTATGATTGTCCCATAGGACCTGCGGAGATAGTTAAAGAGGGTGTCAATGGCCATCTGATACCCATGGGGGACATCTTAGCCGCTGCGGATGCGATAGTCAGGATACTAAGTACGAAGCCAGACACGGAACGTATCATGGCAAGTGCGGATAAGTTCAGGACAGACAGGATCGCTGACAGATATATGGAGATATTCTCAGACCTTTCGGAGGGATGATTTGAATAAGACAGTGAGGAGTATCATAAAGTTCATACTGGCTTATGTACTGACCGTGTTGATCGGTGTGATCACGGGATTTGGAATCACGAGGATCGATATCTTCCTGCCCATACTGTGTCTTGTGTCATATACGCTGATCGATATGATAGATCATAAGTATATACTTAAGGATCAGGAGTGGGACATGATCCGTAAGCTCGGATCAGAGGGCATGACAGGCAGGGATATCAAGAACGAATCCTTATATGCGTTACCCATAGCCCTGCTATTCTCCTTAAGTGTGGTAGCGGGCAGCCATATAGACGTATGGGATCAGACCGTTACGGCATGGAACTTAACCGATGCCCTTAAGCTTATCATAGCGACGGTGCTTTTTACGGTGTTGCTTATCATACTTTATAAGAAAAGCGACAGCTTCTGCATGGGTGAAGCGATAGGGGATATGGGGGAAAAACCGTATACCGTAGAGTTAAATACAGGAAACGTACTTAAGTACGGGGCGTTGTACCTTATCTGCTATATGCCCTATTATCTTACCCTTTTCCCCGGTAATCTCGGTAAGGATACATTCGAATCCGTGGATATGGTCCTTGGCAATATCCCATGGACCAACCATCATCCCATATTCTTCACAGCACTTATCGGAGGTGTCATTAAGCTTACGGGATGGATGAACAGTATCACGGCAGGCTTAGGGGTATTCACCTTCATACATATGACAGCCGTATGTCTCACCGAGAGCTATCTGACGGTATGGATCGCGGACAGGGAGAGTAAAGCGGGGATAGGGAGATATGTAAGCATCCCTGCGGCGATATTCTTCGCACTGCATCCCATAGCCGCCATGTATTCCATGTATATAACCAAGGATGTCCTGTTTTCCTGCGTGCTTGTCCTGTTTGTGCTGACACTCATTGATGCGCACAAGGAAATGAAAGCTTATGAAGGATTAAGCATAAGATACTGTATAAGGCTTGGGGTACTGTCTCTTGCAGTGATGCTGCTTCGCAATAACGGAGTATTCATCATAGCCGTAACGGGTATCTGCCTGTGTTTTATCTACAGGAAGAGGATACTTAAGCCTGCTATGACGATCGTCTTAGCCATAGCGATATTCATGTCATATAAGACCATAGCCTACAGGGCGCTTGATATAAGTTCCGAATCCTTCGCAGAGTCGGCATCCGTGCCGCTGCAGCAGGTGGGATATGTCATAGTAAGACATGATGATAATAAGATAAGAGATTCCCTTGGAGATGAGGGATATGATATCCTTGATCGTATCATGCCGCTTGACAGAGTAAGGGAAGAATATGAGCTTGGTTATACAGATCCGTATAAGTTCAGCCAATACTTCGATGATGAGTATTTTAACGCCCATAAGAAGGAATTCATGGGTATATGGCTTAAGTTTTTGCCGGGATATCTGCCCGATTATCTGGTATCGTATCTGGCACAGACAGCCGGATATTGGCACTACGGAGAGACCAATACCGTTGCAACCCAGGGAGTGTGGGAGGATAATACGCTCGGGGTTGTCAGAACGGATGTGATAGATAATGTGACAGGAGTGTCATTATATACAGTCATAGAGAAGCTTATGCTCGGAATGCGCAAAGCACCGATACTCTGTATCCTAAGCAGCATGGGGATGCAATTCTATGCCTGTCTGATCCTTCTAAGCGTACTTACACGAAGGAAGAATGATCCGTGTGTATCCGAAGACGGAAGAGGGATGATAGCATCGGCACAGAGTGCGGTCGTGCCGCTTATAGCTCTGTGGATCAGTATAATGATAGCGACACCGGCCTTTTGCCTGTTCAGGTATACATACCCGATTTTTATGCTGTGGCCGGTGACTGTATATGAGATCCTTATGATGGGAAAGGAACAAAAGAACAGTAATTATGAAAAAGACGATCATAGTGATGCCGGTTGCCAATGAGGCAGCCACCATGGCAAGCGTGATAGAGCGTATACTGGCACTGCCCTATGACGACCTGTACCTGTATCCGGTGGTGGATGATCACAGCAGGGACAATACCGCCGATATAATCAGAGGCTATGAGCATACCGGCAGAGTCAGGTGCATATATTATAAAGAGAGTAAGGGCGTTATAAGCTGTTATCTGGAGGGCTTTAAGCGTGCTCTTGCGGATGGTGCGAAGCAGATAATAGAGATGGACGGAGGCGGAAGCCACAGTCCGGATGAGATATGGCAGTTCATAGAGAAGCTTGATGAGGGCTATGACTGCGTATGGGGCTCAAGATTTAAGGAGGGCGGAAGCATAAGCGAGCAGCCCTTATACAGAAGGGTGTTAAGCGGCGGCGGAACATGGCTTTCCAATCTGGTGCTTGGAACCGGGCTTAAGGATATGACAAGCGGTTTTGAAGCATTTAAGGCAGAGGTGCTGCAGAATATGGATCTTGATGCATTTCTGTCCACGGGACATATGTATCAGACTGAGATGCGCTTCTATTGCAGGAATTACAGGACCGTGGAGGTTCCCATACATTATAGGGGCAGCAGCTCAAGCCTTAGGCTGCATTCGGTCACGGAAGCCCTGTCCATACTCTTTAAGCTTAAGGACAACGAGGAGAAAGTTATGAGAAAAGCGGAGAATAAAGATGAAGACTAAATACCTTATACTCGGAGCCGGTCCTGCGGGACTTGCATATGCATGTGCGATCTTAAGAAGAGGCGAGAACGACTTCTGTGTGATAGAGAAGGAAGAAGAGGTTGGAGGTCTGTGTCGAAGTACGGAAGTTGATGGTGCCCCCCTTGATATAGGAGGAGGACATTTTCTTGATGTAAGAAGACCTAAGATCTGTAATTTTTTATTCGATTATATGCCCGAGGAGGAATGGGACAGATATGACAGGGACAGCCGCATAAGGCTTAATATGTATCCCAATCCGGATTCATCCAAAAAGAAGGAATATGAGCTTCACCACCCATTCGAAGCTAATATATGGGAGCTTCCTTCGGGGCTGCAGAAGAGGTTCCTTGAATCCATAGATAAGGCCGGATGCAATACCGGAGCCCCCAGACCTGAGAGATTCACGGACTGGATCAGATGGAAGCTCGGAGATGAGATAGCGAAGGAATACATGCTTCCATATAACAGGAAGATGTACGGAGACAATCTGAATGACCTTGGAACCTATTGGCTTGATAAGCTACCGGATGTAAGCTACGAGCAGACGCTTGAGAGCTGTAAGCTTAAGAAGCCTCTGGGCTCACAGCCCGGACATACACAGTTCTATTATCCCAAGAAGTACGGATATGGTGAACTGTGGAAGAGGATGGGCGATGAACTGGGAGACAGGCTAAAGACAGGCGTAGGTGTCAAGGAGCTTGACTGTATGAACTGTGAAGCGGTTCTTGAGGATGGGACGAGGATCAGTGCGGATGACATCATTGTCACCGTTCCGTGGGAGACCATGGAGCTTAAGTGGGCGCCTTCGGCTGTTAAGAACAGCGTACGTCTGCTTAAGAAGACGGCGATAGATATCACATACATAAGCGATACTCTTGATACAGATGCCCAGTGGATATACTATCCCGATGAAGAGCTTAGCTATCACAGGATACTTGTGCGCAGTAATTTCGTGCCGGGTGCTAAGGGATACTGGACAGAGACCCGCTCCGAGAGATATGAGGGAAGCGAAGATGCCGTTAATCATCATATGGAATACGCTTATCCCCTTAATACAATAGGCAAGCCCTCGGCCATTGCCAAGATACTTGATTTTATGAGCAAGTCACATATCCATGGACTCGGAAGATGGGGCGAGCACAGTCACTTCAATTCGGATGTGACAGTTGAGAGAGCGCTTAAGCTTGCAGACAGGATATAACGGAGGACCATGTTTTGACATCCGATAAGGGAACGGGAGATTCACAACATCATATAAGTGCATACAGACTGATACTGTCTTTTCTGATCCTTGCAGCGGTCATAGGTGCTGTATGTGTACTTATGCATCCTGCGGCGAATGTAAGTGACAGGGACAAGCTTATCCCTAAGCTGCCCGATGCACCGATCTATGAGGCATTAAAGGAAGGAGAGCCCTATATATGTACTTACACGCCGGACAGGGATTTAGACATAGACGGACTGTCAGTACTTATGGTACATACGGATGGGACGGATATCGCCTCGGGCTACAGACCGTATGTGAGGGCAGATATCATGTCGGGCACATTATCCCTTGCAGAATATGATATCTACATGGATGAGACAGCGACCGGTGAGTGGAATACCCTGCCTGTATCCGTGCAGGCTGCGGCAGGCTCTACCCTTACGCTTTCTTTTACCGCGTTTTACTGCGAGCCGTACTTCATGAAGGTTGCCGACTACGAACCCGGAATATCGGTAGGATTTGATGTTAAGAATGAGAGAACGGTGACATACGGGGACATATTCTATTATTCCGTCCCGCTTATCATACTTATGGGAACAGTTGCGATCTTCATCACCCTTTTTGGGGTAAAGAGGATGAAGTCTGCCTGTGTCAGACTTAAGCAGGCGCTTCCCGGATATAAGTATGCCACACCAATATTCCTCATACTTTTCCTTGCGGCCTTTGCCATTAATATCATCAACGTTGCATACAGAGAAGGAGTTTACATAACATCGGATTCTGACGGATATTTAAGAGAGGCGGTCAATCTGGCAGTCGGCAATGGGTTCTCGTATGACGGTATAGCAGGATACAGAAGTCACTTCGCCAACTGGCCTATCCTATATCCGGCGTTTATCGCTGTCGTGATGTTAAGTACCGGAACCAATGCCTACCTTGCCAGCAAGATTGCGGCCATCATAGTCACGGGTCTTATACTTCTGCTTATCTATAC
>CAJONG010000072.1 GCA_905235845.1 uncultured Lachnospiraceae bacterium | reverse complement strand
CTGTAGCATCATGTCCGTCCATGTATTTGGTGGTGGAGTGAGTGACTATATCCGCACCCCATTCAAAAGGTCTGCAATTAATGGGGGTTGCGAAGGTATTGTCTATTATAAGCGGTACTCCGTGATCATGAGCCGCCTTGGCAAATCTCTCTATATCCAGTACAATGAGTGCCGGATTAGCTATAGTCTCACCGAACACCGCCTTGGTATTGGGCTTAAAGGCCGCTTCCAGCTCTTCATCCGTGCAGTCCGGGTCCACGAAGGTAAAATCAATTCCCATCCTGCGCATGGTCACATTGAAGAGATTGAAACTTCCTCCGTATATGGTCGAAGATGCAATGACATGATCCCCTGCTCCCGCTATATTGAATACCGAATAGAATGTAGCCGCCTGTCCCGATGATGTGAGCAGTGCCGCCGTACCTCCCTCAAGTGCGGCAATCTTGGCAGCCACATAGTCATTGGTAGGATTGGCAAGTCTTGTATAGAAATACCCGCTCTCCTCCAAGTCAAAGAGTTTACCCATATCCTCACTTGAGTCATACTTAAAAGTAGTGCTCTGTATGATAGGTATCATACGCGACTCTCCGTTTTTCGGCTCATATCCTGCCTGAATGCATTTTGTCTCCTGTTTCATTTCTTCCTAACCTCCTTTTAGGTGTTTTGCAACATTCTTCTAGGTATTTTGTAATATGTATGCATCTTCTATGCGTTCCTGCATGTAAAATATATCATCTGATAACTCTCGGAAAGCTTATCCATAAGCCTCTGTGCTCCTTTTAACCTCTCCGAATCAAGATTGACAAAAGGATCGTCAAGTACAAGCACCGGCTTCTCCTCCTCGTACATGGCATCTATGAGCGCAAGTCTTAAGCAAAAGCCTATAAGATCCTGATATCCCGTACTAAGAAGTGCCGTATCCCTCTGACCTCCAAGCTCATCTACGGTTATATTGGTATTGGCATCTATGTGGTACATATCCGCAGAGGTGCCCGTCACACTGCTATAGTATTTACTGAAGCCTGTAAGCAGGGGCTCCATATATTTTGCCGTGATGCTCTCCTTGGCCATTGTGAGATACTTCGAGGCACTCTTAAGATTCTTATATCTGTGCTTGCCGTCAAGCAGCTGCTGTTCCTTAAGGCCAAGGCTCACCTGATCCTCTTCCCATATCTCATACTTCTCCTGCAGGGCATCATGCTGTCTGCTCTCATCCCTTATATGACCCGCAGTCTCATCTATCCGTGCAGTTAAGGCCGCTATCTCATTATTAAGCTCCTCAAGTGAGGGCATATCCTCCATAAGCTTAATATCTTCAAGCTCTCCGACATCATGTTCTGCCTTGAATTCCTCCACTCTCTTAACCGCTGCCGTCTCCCTGTCACTGGCTTCAATGTAGCTTCTTAAGTCCATCGAAAGCCTGTTAAGCTGTCTTACATAATCACTCTCAGGATTGATACCTAGCTTAGCCAGATACTTATCAAGAGTAAGCTTAAGGGCATCTCTTCTGCTTATGCACTTCTCATACTCTGCCTTCTTATCCTTAAGCCTTGTATACTCATCTGCCATGGTATGCAGATGTCTAAGATCGTCCGTTACAGCGGAAGGATCTATGGGGATACCGTATCGGTCCAGATACCTTCTTATGCTTTCCGTGACCTCTCGTCTGAATCTCTCACCCTCGCTTATATAACCCTCAATGTCTCTTATATCCTTCTCGATATCAAGCACCTTAGCTTCAAGAGCCTCCTTATGAGAGCGTATACCGAATATCGTAAGGAGTACTCCTCCTATCAGCAGTACCCCTGCCATGCCAACTCCCGCATACCTCAGTACATTCGACGGCATGAGCAGAATGGCTGCGACCGCTCCTATCATGGCAGCTAATATCATTACCATACCGATTATGGCTTTCGTCGGAAGACTTCCCGCCTCTCTTCGCACACCATCAAGCTCACTTTTAAGTACCTTAAGCTCTGCCTTCTTATCCGTCTCATCCGCTAAGCTCTTATCATGCTCTCTCCACTTGCGTATGAGCACCGTAGTCTCATTCATATCAGGGAGTCCGTCAGCGAAGGTGTCTGCATACCTGCTTAACTTATTCTCTTCCTCGGAATTAAGCGTATAGAAGGAGACATTCTCACATATCCTCGCATACTCTGATGCCGTCTCCTGATTCCCTGTAAGCTCTCCTTCATCCGGAACATCCTTCGGAAAAGCCACCCTTCTTACCTTGGCCTCATCCGTCCTCTCTGTGGCCTCACTAAGAAGCATCTCCCATCTGTCCTTAAGAGCCTGCTTATCCTTATATGTACCGATCTGCTTCTGCTTGACTAGCAGAGCCTCTCTGTCTTCCTTAAGTCGGTCTGACTCCTGCTGTCTTACAGCCATACTGTCCTCTAATCTGTGTATGGAGTCAACTATCACGGAGCCTTCCCTGACTCTGGTACGTAGGGAAGTCACTTCACCCTCAAGCCTGTACAGTGAGCCTGTGGCTCTGGTAGGAGATTCCTTATTAAGCAGATCCGCCAGCCTTCCCGCTGCCTTCTCAAAGCTCTCAAGATCTCCCTCATTGTCCGCGATACCTCCGATCATGGCATTGATGCCGTCGGTGGTATGGGTGATAACATCGTTTTGCCCGATGTAGGCAGTCCTCATATATGATTCGGCATTGACCTTAAAAAGCTCTTCTCCAATATTGTCCGAATAATCATTGCTGACCAGATTAGTCAACGCATCTCTGAGTTCGAAGGTGTCCTCCGAAGACTTGGAGCCGAAGGTCCTGCTTATCTCATATGTCTTCTCTCCGTCCGAGAACCTAAGCCTGCCGCCGTAGACTCCGCCCTGCCAAGGCTCGTATCTCTTACGCTCATTCTCCCCCGCCTTACGCTTGCCTTCTCCTTCGAATCCATAGAACATCACCCGTATGAAGGCGGCAAGGGTTGATTTGCCCTGTCCGTTACTGGCCATTATGTTGTTACAGCCCTCGGTAAAGTCTCTGTCATAACCGCTAAGCCTGCCGAAATTCTCTATATGGCAATTGATCAGTCTCATAATCTGTCTCCATTTTGTATGATCTTAGTCCGGGGCATCACAGCTCCCCGGCGATAGCCATAAGCCCCATCCTTATCACTTCCGGCTTATCAGAATCCTTGATATCCGCTGCTTCCTCTATCATACGCACATATTCACCCTTAAGTGACATATCAAGCTTATAGTCCTCATAATCCACCTTAAGCTTCGTCTCGTCATATATCTTAAGGAAGTAATAGTTCTCCTCAAAGCTCTTAAGCAGATAATCCGTATCCTTCTCCGCTTCTATGTCTATATCCCCCGTAAGGATCAGCTTAAGCATATCTGCGGAATCAATATCCTCCTCACTTAAGCGGTTCACGATACGGTCAGACATATCTCCCGTAGTCATACATCCGGATACATCCACATCCACAGCATGAAGTCTTCTGTGTGCAAAAGGAACGAATTGCGTCTCTATCTTATGACCTATCGGGTCAATATCAAGAAGCACAAAACCATGCTCTCCTGTCTCGTCGAAGCCCCTGCCTTCAAGACAGCCCGGATAGCAGTATATACCGCGTCCGTCGAGTCTCTCTTCCTTATACGAATGAATATGTCCCAGAGCAAGATAATCTATATTCTTATTCTTAAGCTCTCTTAAAGCTATGACCTCTGCTCTGTCCTTAGTCTTAGTCTCAGTCTCCTGACCATGCAGCATCACTATATTGACAGGCTTCGGGTCCAGTACCAGAGCATTGTAGCAGGTATTGTTATTATCAGCCGACAGCTCTGTCGCTGTTAATATGACACTCCCGTCATCATTCATGGGATAGCTCTTCCACTTATCATCGAAGAGCTTAAGATTATCCGGCACCTCCTCAAGCGATGATAAGAAGCTGTCCCTGTCATGGTTGCCCTTAAGATAATAGAAGTCGATATCCCTGTTATTTAATATGGTATCCCTTACCGTATTGCGTGTAAGAGCCGATATCGTGCCCGTATCGAACATATCTCCGGCTATAAGTATGGCATCCACATCATGCTCGGACGCATAGCTTACCATACGCGTGAAAGTACCTAAAAGCTCTGCTTTTCTCTCCTTGGCACGCGCCCTGTCAAGATTGCCTGTCATCTTGGAATCTAAGTGCAGATCTGCACAATGAATCACTCTCATCTGTAATATACTCCCTTAGACTCTTATTACCCGTCACATCCCGTTGTCCTTGAATCTTATGTCTATCCTCTTGCCTATCCCGGCGGCCAGTCTTACAAGCATCTCAACCGTCGGATTGTATGATCCGTTCTCCATACGGGCTATATTGGGTCTGGATATACCGGTACGCCTTGCAAGCTCCTCCTGTGTCACTCCCGCCTGCTTGCGCAGTGTCACGAATTCCTTCATAAGCTGGTACTTGATCTTCTCCTGCTCATGATCAAGATCAAAGGGGCCGTATGTCTCCCTCACCACATAATTCTTCTTCTCTTCTCTGGTCATACTGCTACTCTCCTTAAGACTGTCTTATCACTTCTTCCTTACATAATCCACATATGTATATGTAGTATCGAAGTAGGTCTGTTCCTCACTCTTATATTCGATCTCCCAGTCGGGATCGGCATCCAGATCGGGATAATATGTATCCGCCTCGTACTCCCTGTCTATCCTGGTCACATATACTCTGTCGCAATACGGAAGCATCTGCTTATATACCGAATCACCGCCGATAATATATATGCTCTCATCCGGATAAGACTTAAGCTCCTCTATAAGCTGCTCTATACTGTGTACCACTATCCCGTCCTGCACCCTGTAATCCGGATTGGTTGACAGGATTATATTAGTCCTGTTCGGAAGGGGACGCTTCCCGGGGAAGGTGTCCATGGTCTTACGTCCTAACACCACCACCCCTCCTGTGGTGATCTCCCTGAATCTCTTCTGGTCCGCAGGTATCCGTATAAGAAGCTGGCCTTTATTGCCTATGGCCCAATTACTGTCTACAGCTACTATCGCATTCATCTTCATTCTCCTTGGTTTTAATAAGTTGTCTTGCCTGTAATGTACACCTATCCTTAAATGGCAATGGGAATATCCTTTATCTGTTCTCCCGTGATATAATCCTCCACCGTCACATCATCCTTGGTAAATTCATAGAAATCATGGATATCCGGATTAAGAGTCACCTTCGGAGCCGGATACTGCTCCCTGCCTATAAGCTCCTCTATTAGCGGCACATGCCTGTCATATATGTGCGCATCCGCTATGACATGTACAAACTCTCCCACATACATATCGCATACCTGCGCAAGCATATGCAAAAGCATGGCGTACTGGGCTACATTCCAGTTATTGGCCGCAAGCACATCCTGCGAACGCTGATTAAGGATACCGTTAAGTGTAAGCTTATCCTCTCCCTTGCGCTGTGTCACATTAAAGGTCATGGAATAAGCGCAGGGATACAGGTTCATCTCATGCAGATCCTGATGTACATATATATTGGTAAGGATGCGGCGTGAAAAAGGATTGTTCTTAAGGTCATATATAACCCTGTCTACCTGATCCATCATGCCTTCCTTATACTGATGCTTAACACTCATCTGATAACCGTAGGCTTTGCCGATAGAGCCGTCGGGATCTGCCCATTCATCCCATATATGGGAGCTTAAATCATGGATGTTATTGGACTTCTTCTGCCATATCCATAACATCTCGTCCGTAGCCGACTTAAGAGCAGTCTTACGAAGGGTTATAAGTGGGAATTCCTCCCTTAGATCATATCTGTTCACAACTCCGAACTTCTTAATGGTATAAGCCGGAGTCCCGTCCGGCCAGTGAGGTCTTACCTTCTCTCCCTCCGTACTTGTGCCGTTATCGAGTATGTCCCTGCACATACTTACGAAAACCTTATCTGCATAACTCATTTCCTTATCTCCTCTAACTGATATATATATATATATGTGTACTACGGGGTAAGCAGGCATATATAATGTGCAAGCGGGTAATGCGGAACGCCGGTACTTAGGTGCCGTATTTTGGCACCTTATGTACCGTTGCGTGGAGCCCTTAGCGCAAGCGTGCCCGCGGTACATTATATATGCCTGCTTATCCCGGAAGCGCTGCTATCTGTCCCACTTATCAGAGAGCGAATTGATCTGGTCTGCGAATTTTGCAAGATCCTTATTGGATACGCCCTCGTTCTTCTTGATGACTCCCATAAGACGCTGACCTGCTGCCAGAAGTCTTGAGAATACATCACTGACAGGCTTCTTCTTAGGTGCAACCTTAATGGGTGATGCCTCATAGTCGAAGGTTCCGGATATCAGATCATACCTTGTTCCGCTGTATGGCGCATAGGCATCCAGGTCACATTCATCTATAAGAGTCTGTGCGAAGCCCTCTGCTACCGTATCTTCGCCGTGTACCACGAATACCATCCTTGGCCTTGACTTGAAGGCACCTATCCACTCAAGCAGTCCTTCTCTGTCCGCATGTCCGGATATTCCCGCAAGCTTACGTATATCCGCCCTTATCTCTATGGTCTCACCGAATAGTCTGACTTCCTTGGCACCGTCTATTATGGTCCTTCCAAGAGTTCCTACCGCCTGATATCCCACGAAAAGGATCGTGGATTCGGGTCTCCAGAGATTGTGCTTTAGATGATGTCTGATACGACCGGCCTCACACATACCCGATGCCGACAGGATGACCTTCGGTGTCATATCGAAGTTGATAGCCTTGGACTCATCGCTTGTGATACTTAATTTAAGTCCCGGAAAGGTTATGGGGTTGATGCCCTTACGCACAAGCTCCATAGCCTCTTCATCGAAGCAGTTCTCCTCGTTCTTATGGAATATCCCTGTGGCCTCTACCGCAAGCGGACTGTCCACATATACCGGGAAGTCCGGGAAGCCCTGTATCAGCTTTCTCTCCTTGATCTGCCTGATGAAGTATAACATCTCCTGAGTACGGCCTACGGCAAAAGATGGTATGACCACATTGCCGCCTCTGTTGAATGTAGTCTGGATGATCTCGGCAAGCTCCGCCACATAGTCAGGCCGCTCCGTACCATGCAGCCTGTCGCCATAGGTTGACTCCATTACCACATAATCCGCTTCCTCTGTATAATGAGGGTCCTTAATAAGAGGCTGATTCTTATTACCTATATCCCCGGAGAATACGATCTTGCGCTCCTGCCCGTCTTCCTTAAGCCATACCTCTATGGAAGCCGAACCGAGCAGATGCCCAACATCCGAGAATCGTATGGTTATATTCTCATCCAGTTGTATCTCCTTTTTATAAGGACAGGGAACAAGGCACTTGACGGCTCCGTCCGCATCCTCCATCTTGTATAGCGGTTCCGATGCCTGCACGGATGCGCTTCTCTTAGCCTTCCTGCTAAGCCATTCAGCCTCCGCCATCTGTATATGGGCACAGTCTCTGAGCATTATGCTGCAGAGGTCGCAGCTTGCCTCGGTGGCATATATCTTACCTCTGAAGCCCCTGGCATACAGAAGCGGAAGAAGACCCGAGTGGTCGACATGGGCGTGTGTCAGAAGCACATAGTCTATAAGCGGCGGCTCCACCGGAAGTTCCGCATTCTCATATACATTGATGCCCTGCTCCATACCGTAATCAACAAGCAGATGCTTACCCGCACATTCAATGTAATGACAGCTTCCCGTAACCTCATGGTCGGCACCGATGAACATTAGCTTCATATGTCTGTCTCCTTTTCCAAAAGTCTCATACAACTACCTGACGGATCATACATATTGCGTATATTAATGCATCCTTATGCATTTATCTAAGTATACCATAAATCAATTTTAAAATGTATCATATATTGTATCAAAAAAAGCAAAAATTCCCTTGAATTAAGGTGACCAATACACTAAAATAGATTATGTATATTACTGTATTGTTAGGAGGATATTCCAATGGCTATGAGACTGGTTACACGTTCTGACTTCGATGGGCTTGCCTGCGGCGCCCTGCTTTTGGAAGCCGGTGTAATAGATCACTGGACATTCGCACATCCCAAGGATCTGCAGGATGGTCTGGTAGAGATAGGAGAGAATGACTGTCTGGCTAATGTCCCTTATGTTGAGGGCTGCGGATTGTGGTTCGACCACCATTCGAGCGAGCATGAGAGATTACAGTTAGAGGGCAAGTACAAGGGGGAGAGCCGGCTCACCCCCTCATGTGCGCGTATTATATATGAGTACTACGGCGGCAAGGAGAAGTTCCCCAACTTTGACGACATGATGGTAGCTGTAGATAAGGTTGATTCGGGTAATCTTACAATAGATGAGGTTATGAACCCTCAGGGATGGATACTTGTAGGCTTCCTTATGGACCCCCGTACGGGACTCGGACGCTGGAGACAGTTCACGGTATCCAACTATCAGTTGATGGAGAAGCTCATGGTGGCCTGCAAGGATAAGACTACGGAGGAGATCCTTGAGATGCCAGATGTTAAAGAGCGTATAGATGTGTATATGGAGCAGACAGCTAAGTTCAAGGAGATGGTCTTAGCACATACACGTACAGAGGGCAATGTCATCATCTCGGATCTAAGAGGCGTTGATCCCATCTACACAGGCAACCGCTTCATGATATACAGTATGTATCCCGAGCAGAATATATCCGCATGGATAGTAAGCGGCAGAGGCGGTCAGGGATGTTCTGCGGCAGTAGGCTACAGCATACTCAATAAGACCTGTAAGGTCAATGTGGGAAGCCTGATGCTTAAGTATAACGGCGGCGGACATGAGAAGGTGGGTACATGCCAGTTCACCAATGAGAACATGGAGAGTGAACTTCCCAAGATGCTTAATGAACTTTGTGAACTTGCCAATGCATAGAAAGCCTGTGCGCGGCACGGAGGAATGGAATGATTAAACTTACTTATTGCGATGACAGCATGTTACAGCGAAGAGCCATAGATGAATGGTTGAGAATATACAGTGCCAAGAAGGGCGTGACCTTAGAGGGCGTTCCTTTTTCCACAGGTACGGATCTTTTGACGGCAGTTGAGAACGGCGCTAAATTCGATATATATATACTTGATATCATCATGCCGGAGCTTAAGGGCACAGAGGTCGCTGCTAAGCTCAGGGAGACCGACAAGAAGGGCAAGATCATCTTCTTAAGCTCTACATCGGTGTTCGATGATACGGCGCAGGATGTTGATCCGATAGGATATCTGATAAAGCCCATAGTAGCAGAACAGCTCTATGATATGCTTGATAAGGCGATCGCAGAGCTTGACTGATATATCAAGATTGTATTATTCATCTATTATGCAATTCATAATAGAAGAGATACTGCTGTATGATCCCCGCAACGCCCTCGTAATACTTATACGGGAAGCCTTGCGGGTAGTATTTTGTCAGTAATTGTTTCACATGGGTATCTATGGGGAAGGCTTCTATATGATGGAGACCGAAGAGGCATATGCAATTAGCCACCTTGGGTCCTATTCCCGTAAAAGAGAGCAGAGTCTCATAGCTTTCTTCATATGACATCTGTGTCAGTTCTGTCAGAAGCTCGTATTCCGATGTGAATCTCTTCACGGCATACTCAATATATGGAACTCTGTATCCGAGTCCAATGGACTTATCATCAAGTATGGACAGGTCAAACTCCTCAGGTCTTGGCATATATCCGCCGTGACGGTTACATATCTCTTCCACACTCCGCGTGATCCTTGTGATATTGTTATTCTGGGATATAAGGAAGGTGATGATGATCTCCCACAGATCCTGCTTAAGTATCCTTATCCCGCTTCCGAGAGCGAATGCATCCTTTATATGCCGATCATCGGAGTCATATATCTTCTTCTCCACCCGATCGTAATCCGTATCCATATCAAAGTATGTATACCAATACGTATTCCATTCTCTCTGATCGCAGCTTAAGATAAACTCATCTTCACTTAATGATGTTATGGTAAGGGCCTTGAATTCTCTCTGCTTCGGCCCGAATGAAGGGATAGAATAAGTCATATGACCATCCACATCATTAAGTCTCTTCCATCTGAAGCACTGTCCGCTTTCGGCTGTCTGCTTAAGATCAAGATGTCTGATGGTAAGGTTGATCATCTTCTCACAAGTCTCCTTATCATATCCCAATCACTGCATCTGTGATAGTTCCCATCCGGAAATTCGCACTCTCTGTTCCACGGTCTGTCATAGACCATTACTCTGAGACCTTTAAGATGATCGAAAAAAGGAAAAGCAGACGGTGAATCCTCTATGGCATAGTCAAAGTGCATCCTGCGATAATCCTCCACTTCAAGGCTGAAATCGCTTCCCTTAATGAAGTTGTCCCTTCCGTACTTATTAAGACAAAAGAGCGGGGCTCTCTTAAGCCCGTGCATATCAAGCCATTCTCTGGATGCCTCATATGCACTG
>CAJONG010000071.1 GCA_905235845.1 uncultured Lachnospiraceae bacterium | reverse complement strand
TTTTGGCTACCACACATACACCCGAGTCAACCGCAGCCTTGACCTCCATACCTGTACCTACAACAGGCTCCTCCGTCATAAGAAGCGGAACCGCCTGACGTTGCATATTGGAACCCATCAGGGCTCTGTTGGCATCGTCGTTCTCAAGGAAAGGAATAAGCGCCGTAGCCACCGAGAATACCATCTTAGGCGACACGTCCATGTAATCGAACATAGCCTTGGGATACTCGGATGTCTCATCCTTATATCTGCCCGCTACGTTATTACGTACAAAGTGACCCTTCTCATCAAGCTGCTCGTTAGCCTGAGCTACATGATAGTTATCCTCTTCGTCCGCTGTCATATATACAACTTCGTCCGTAACCCTCGGATTCTCCGGATCGGACTTGTCTATCTTACGATAAGGTGCCTCCACAAAGCCGTACTCATTGATACGTGCATAAGAAGCAAGCGAATTGATCAGACCGATGTTGGGGCCTTCAGGTGTCTCGATGGGACACATTCTTCCATAGTGGGAATAGTGTACGTCCCTGACCTCGAATCCCGCTCTGTCTCTTGACAGACCCCCGGGTCCGAGTGCCGACAGACGTCTCTTATGTGTAAGCTCACCCAGAGGGTTATTCTGATCCATGAACTGTGACAACTGTGAAGATCCGAAGAACTCCTTAACAGCCGCCTGTACAGGCTTGATATTGATAAGAGCCTGAGGAGATATATCCTCACTGTCATGAGTGGTCATTCTCTCACGCACTACTCTCTCAAGACGACTTAAGCCGATTCTGTACTGATTCTGTAAAAGCTCACCTGCGGCACGGATACGTCTGTTACCCAGATGGTCGATATCATCATCATTACCGATGCCGTACTCAAGGTGAATATTGTAGTTGATAGAAGCAAGGATATCCTCCTTGGTCACATGCTTGGGTATAAGGTCATGTACACTCTTCTGGATAGCCTCAGCCAAAGCCTCGGGATCCTTGCCGTACTCCTCTATGATCTTCTGAAGAACCGGGTAGTACACAAGCTCTGTGATACCAAGCTCCTCGGGATTGCAGTCTACAAACTGTGTTATGTCAACCATCATGTTAGACAGGACTTTAACATTCTTCTCCTCAGTCTGGATATATACGCAAGGAACTGCCGCATTCTGTATCTGATCGGCAAGCTCTGCAGTTACCGTAGTACCTGCGCTTGCTATAACCTCGCCTGTATTAACATCTACCGCATCCTCAGCAAGTACATGCCCTCTGATACGGTTACGAAGCATCAGCTTCTTATTGAACTTATAGCGGCCGACCTTAGCCAGATCATATCTTCTGGGATCGAAGAACATGGCTGTGATAAGGCTCTCTGCGCTCTCTACACTTAGGGGCTCACCGGGGCGGATCTTCTTATATAATTCAAGAAGACCTTCCTGATAGTTGGTTGCCACATCCTTGGTGAATGATGCCTCGATCTTGGGTTCGTCACCGAAAAGCTCCCTGATCTCATCATTAGTGCCCACGCCAAGAGCACGTATGAGCACCGTTACGGGCACCTTACGTGTTCTGTCTACTCTTACATAGAAAATATCATTGGCATCGGTCTCATACTCAAGCCATGCGCCACGGTTAGGGATAACCTGGCATGAGAAGAGCTCCTTACCGATCTTATCATGTGATATTGAATAGTATATTCCGGGAGATCTGACGAGCTGGCTTACGATAACTCTCTCTGCACCGTTGATGACGAATGTACCTGTCTCTGTCATAAGAGGAAGATCACCCATGAATATCTCATGCTCACTTATCTCTTCCTTCTCTTTATTAAAGAGACGTACTCTCACCTTAAGAGGAGCCGCATAAGTAGCATCACGCTCCTTACACTTCTCAATAGAATACTTAACGTCATCCCTGCACAACTCGTAACTAACGAACTCTAAGCTTAAATGACCGCTGTAATCCGCGATCGGAGATATATCGTCGAAGACTTCCTTAAGACCCTTCTCAAGGAACCAATTGTACGAGTCCTTCTGGACCTCGATCAGATTGGGCATCTCTAAGACTTCCTTCTGCCTAGAGTAACTCATACGTACCTTTTTGCCACCATAGGTAGGTCGTATTCTGTTCTTTTCCATTGACTTTTCACCCCGTTTGATTTGATTTTTTTATGTACTTGCGCATACCGCACCACAATAGTGCACTGTCCATTGTACGTCAAGGCTTATCGCCGTGTCAAGAAATTTTTTAATTTTCTTATGTCTCTAAATTTGTCTCATTTATCCCGCCTGTGCGAGCCGGCTGAATATGTCTGCACAGACAATTAGCCGGGCGCACTTAGCGAACAGGTGATTCGATTAGCCGATTTCGAGGACCTGTCTGAGCGAAGCGAGTTCCGCAGAAATCGGCGCTCTTATGAGAATCGCCTGTAAGCTTAGTGCAGCCTGAGCCGTCTGTGCAGACATATTCAGTCGGCTCGCACAACTAAAAAGAGACCACGAAAACGTGGTCTCTTACATATTCAGTCGGATTACTTAAGTGTAACCTTAGCGCCAACCTCTTCAAGCTTAGCCTTGATGTCCTCAGCCTCAGCCTTAGCTGCGCCTTCCTTGATAACCTTGGGAGCTGAATCAACGAGATCCTTAGCTTCCTTAAGTCCGAGACCTGTAGCCTCACGAACGACCTTGATTACCTTAACCTTCTCTGCGCCTACCTCTGTAAGCTCTACATCGAACTCGTCCTTCTCATCTGCTGCGCCTGCTGCTGCACCTGCACCTGCTGCTGCAACTACAACGCCTGCTGCTGCAGATACGCCGAATTCCTCTTCGCAAGCCTTAACAAGATCGTTAAGCTCGAGTACTGTAAGTTCCTTGATAGCATCAATTATATCCTGTGTTGATAACTTTGCCATGATAATGACTCCTTTCAAATTTTAATATAAACAATTACTCTTCTGCCTTAGCTTCCTCGGCGGGTGCTGCTTCTGCTACAGGCTCTTCTGCCTTGGCTTCTGCTGCGGGTGCTGCTTCTCCGGCTCCGCCTTTCTCAGCAAGCTGATTCATGACGCGAGCAAAGTTGGTGATAGGTGACTGGATACTTCCAAGCAATTTTGAAAGCAATTCCTCTCTTGAAGGTATAGATGCGATGGTCTTCATACCGTCGGCATCATATAATGTGCCTTCTACCACACCGGCCTTGATCTCAAGTGCTTCAGCGCCCTTGGCGAACTTTGCTAATACCCTTGCGGGAGCTGTTGCATCCGAATCAGATATTGCTACAGCACTCGGTCCCTCAAGGTAGGGTGCAAGTGACTCGAAGTCAGTACCCTTGAACGCAAAGTTCATCATTGTGTTCTTGTACACCTTGTAGTTGACACCAGCTTCTCTAAGCTCCTTACGAAGCTTGGTATCCTGCTCAACCGTAAGTCCGCGGTAGTCAACAAGTACAACTGACTGTGCGTCCTTGATAGCAGCGCTGATCTCATCTACAATAGGCTTCTTAATCTCAACCTTTGCCATATTTGTCTCCTCCTGTTAGATTTTTCGCCGAAAGGAGCGGATATATGGTCATTAAACCATTAAAAAATCCCCGCGCCAAAAGACATGGGGATAACGTAATCTCTCGTTCCATTCCTCGGCAGGCGTACCATCGTATAACGTTAGAGCCTATATAAGCTACCTGCTGTCTTCGGCATAATCGCTTGTGCGACCGAGAAGTATAATATCATGTATGGTATATATGTGTCAACATATTTTTAAGCACGACATTTACCGCAGGACACATGCACGCCATATGCTCCGACATTCCCATATTCATCATACTGTATTCCAGATGGCTGCCTCCCCCATCAATTACTTCCTCGTAACATATCCTTCGGAGTCTATATGTACCTTGGGAGATATGGACTGCATATAGTCAAGGACTCTCTGCTTCTCTTCGCCTGTCAGTATATTGGTCGTGCTGTTGACCTGTAGTGCCGGAATGAAGCGTAAGGTGTTCGTCCTGCCCTCTAAGTCAAGTGTCACCTCGAATAATCCGGTGTCCCTTGTTTTGCCATTGAACCAGTAGTTACCGAGGCTGTATATGACAGGAGTGTCTCCTATGTAATCTATCTTCTGCAATATATGAGGATGGTCTCCGATGATAAGATCTGCGCCTGCATCCGCAAGCTTCGGTGCCAGCTCATCCTGTGCCCAGTCGGTCTGTTCCATCATCTCCGTACCCCAGTGCACGTACACCACCACATAATCGCTCTCTTCCTTGGCCTGTCTTATGACATCGAATACCTTGGAGCTGTTCCAGCATCTGAATACACCCGCAGATGTATCCGTCGCACCCTTGGTATCGGGATAGTCAAGCTTCTCTATCTGTGTAGCGGAGATTATGGCAATCTTCACATCATGTACGATAAAATACGAGGGCTGCATGGCCTCCTTAATATTGCGTCCTGCTCCCACATAGGGCATATCTGCCGATTCAAGCGTATCAAGCGTATCAAGTAACGATACCTCTCCGTAATCATATGTATGATTATTGGCAAGAGAGACTATATCCACACCCATATCGCCAAGATACCTTACTGTATCAGGCTGTGCCCTTAAAGTATACTGCTTATTCTCCGTGGGCGTACCGCGTGTGCTGTATGTGAACTCATTATTCACCATGAAGATATCGGCTTCCCTCATGACACTTAGCGTCGCTTCATCGAAGGCCGCATCTATCTCTCCGCCGCGAAGCCTTAGGCTGCCAATATTATCATAGCCGTCGGCAAAGCTTATATCTCCTGCAAAAAGCATACTTATCTCGTCTGCATATGCAGCGTCCTTACCATATATATGATTCTGCCTGCAAAGCTCTTCATCCGCAAGGAGCGCACCGTAGCGGCTTCCGTCCCCCAAAGCTCCTTCATCCTGTATCTGCCCTGAAATATCTTTAACATTCTTATCCTGTTCGGTGATATCATAGACCTTGGCTGTCACTCTGCCGGTATCTTTACCCTTGCCGCTTCCACCTGTCTTATCGCCTGTGAATGTCTTATCCATAAGTGTAAGAGTTAATAGTGCGCCTCCACCCAACGCAAGCGTGATGATAAGGGTGATGATAAAAGGCTTTATCGCGCCTTTCTTATCGCCGGCTTTCCGTTTCTTCCTGTTATAATGATCAATATGTTGTGTACTCTTCTTATCTGCGGACATACATATAGTATATCGCAATTCCTTAATCGACTCAACCGAATCCGGATAATCGTATATCCTTTTTGGCAAGTGTGATGCTCTTTAAGTACTGACCCTTGTAAGGGGAAGAATAAAAAAAAGAATAGTCTTCAATATGGCAGTAACGAATACAGATGATCATCTTAGAAATCATGCCTTTCTTTTGGCCGAGAACGGGTGGAAACTATCACCGTTATTTGATGTAAACCCGGTTCCTTATGGTGATGAGCTTTCATTACTGGTTGACGATACGGATAACACCATTTCGATTCCTCTTGCAATAAGCGTTGCTCCGCGATTTGGAATAACAGAAGTGAAAGCCAAGCAGTATGCTGAGGATATACTTCAGGTAGTAAAGAATAACTGGGAACGTATGGCCAAAGAGAATGGTTTATCACGAGGTCAGATAGAAAACATGAGACCTGCGTTTGCTACCTTTTTGTAGTAAATAGAGAATGGGACTGCCGCACTGATTGCTTAATGTGACAGTCCCATTTTTATCCATATAATATTCTGACTTACCTGTGTATCATGCTTAGTCTTAATACTTAGCTGTAGATATCTTCACGCCGGGGCCCATTGTGCAAGCAAGTGTGATGCTCTTTAAGTACTGACCCTTAAGTGCTGAGGGCTTAGCCTTAAGTATTGCTGACATAAGTGCCTCATAGTTCTGTGAAAGCTGCTCCTCTGTGAAGGAAGCCTTACCTACAGGTACATGTATGATGTTAGCCTTGTCAAGTCTGTACTCGATCTTACCTGCCTTGATATCCTCAACAGCCTTGGTTACATCCATTGTAACCGTTCCTGCCTTGGGGTTGGGCATGAGACCCTTAGGTCCGAGTACCTTACCAAGTCTACCTACGACACCCATCATATCGGGTGTGGCAACTACTACATCGAAGTCAAACCATCCATCATTCTGGATCTTGGGGATGAGTTCCTCTCCGCCTACGTAATCAGCTCCTGCTGCCTGTGCCTCATCGAGCTTGGTTCCCTTAGCGAATACAAGGACTCTGACAGTCTTACCTGTTCCATTGGGAAGAACAACAGCGCCACGAATCTGCTGATCTGCGTGACGACCGTCACAACCTGTACGGATGTGAAGCTCTACCGTCTCATCGAACTTAGCTGTAGCTGTCTTCTTAACAATGCTGATAGCCTCTGCGGGCTCGTACTGTACTGCGCGATCTACTAACTTAGCAGCATCGCTATACTTCTTACCATGCTTCATCTATTCAATCCTCCGTATTAGTCTTCAACCGTTATTCCCATACTTCTTGCCGTACCTGCTATCATACTCATAGCTGCTTCGATTGATGCGGCATTCAAGTCAGGCATCTTAAGCTCTGCTATCTCTCTTACCTTATCCTTAGAGATGGTAGCAACTTTGGTCTTGTTCGGAACACCCGAACCTGACTTGATATTGCAGGCCTTCTTAAGAAGAACGGCTGCGGGCGGAGTCTTGGTGATGAAGCTGAAGCTTCTGTCAGCATAGACTGTGATAACAACAGGGATGATCATGTCACCCTTATCTGCTGTCACTGCGTTGAACTGCTTGGTGAATTCCACGATGTTGACACCGTGCTGACCAAGTGCGGGTCCAACCGGGGGTGCCGGTGTTGCCTTGCCGGCGGGAATCTGCAACTTAATGTAACCTTCTACTTTTTTTGCCATGATTGGCTCCTCCTATAATAATAGATTGTGGTACGGGTTATAGGTGCCCTTCCACTGTTTTATAAAAAGATGTAGGACGTTTGCGTAAGCAAACGTGAGGAATGTTAGTACTTCTACGCGAAACTGCCATTGCAGTGAGCGTAAAAGAAGTACTTCATTCTAACGCTCCCATTTGATGTCCACCGGACATCAAATCATCTTTCTAACTTCTTCAAATCCGATCTCGACCGGAGTCTCACGACCGAACAGCTCCACATTGATGGTAGCGGTCTGCTTGCCGTGATCGATACGCTGAACCACACCGATGGTATCCTTCCAGGGACCTGCCACAACCACGATGGAATCGCCTTCCTCGAAGTCGATGGTGACATTCTCAGTCTTGATACCGAGAGGCTTCATCTCAGCATCAGATAAAGGTACAGGCTTACTTCCGGGACCTACGAATCCCGTCACACCTCTTGTATTCCTCACTACATACCATGTGTCATCGTTCATGATCATGTTGATGAGCACATAGCCGGGGAACATCTTCTTCTGTACCGTCTTGCGTGCACCGTTCTTGACTTCCACCACATCCTGCATGGGTACACGAACCTCAAGTATCTGTTCCTCAAGTCCGCGGTTGGCTATGGTTTTGTCCAGATCGGCCTTAACTTTATTCTCATATCCCGAATAGGTATGAGCAACATACCAATTAGCTTCTGACATTTTTCATCCTCACATAGAAAGTAGATTGACTCCATACTGCAGAGCAGTATCAAGCAACGAAATGATCACACCGACCACAACCGTAACTGCGACGACAGCTATGGTCTGCTTGGTGAGCTGGTCCTTAGATGGCCAGATTATCTTATTCCACTCGGCCTTAACACCGTCAAAAAAGCTAATCTTGTTCTCTTTAGCGGAATCTGCCATTACTTTGTCTCCTTATGTAAGGTATGAGCCTTACAGAATCTGCAATACTTCTTGGTCTCCATTCTGTCAGGATGTGTCTTCTTATCCTTCGTAGTATTGTAATTGCGCTGCTTGCACTCTGTGCATGCTAATGTGATCTTGGTACGCATATCTCATTCATCCTTTCATATAACTGCAACCATGCGCTGAAAAATACAGCACAAAAAAAAGACGTCACGTCTTGCCTGTACACTATACCATAGTGTTACTGCCTCGTCAACATCTTTTTTAACAATACGAATTGAACATCAGTCCCGCATATGCGCTTGAGGTATAAGGATTCGAGAAGGTCTTGCCCGGGTTCTTGTACTCCACTACCGTCTTATCCACATAGGATACGGGATTAAGCGATACCTGTCTCGACTTACGCATCATGGCATTGGAGAATTCCTTAAGGGTATTGACATTATCCCCGGCCTCCTCCGACAGGATGGCATTGCTTAGCTTATCCTTATCTATATTCATGGTACCGTCTTCTTCAAGAGTGATACCCATCTTGTCCATTCCGGCGCTGTAGAGTCCGGCTATACTGTACATCTCCGCGGACAGGGCACTTGACCTTGCTATGGTTCCGCTATAGGCTGCCATCTTCTCCATGAACTGGTTATATCCGCCTATAAGATTACTTATATTCTCCACTGCCGCTTCCGTGTCGGGCTTGACGCCTATGGTCGCCCCGATGCCCTCTGCCGGGCTTACGCCGTTAAGCGTGACCTCATAGTTTTTCTCTAATATGAAGGTATTGGAAGAAGCCTCTGCCTCTATACCGTTGACAGAGAAGTGCGCATTGGATGCTTCTCTTGCCACATAATCTATACCGAAGTATTCAACCGACCCCGTACCTATGGCTCTGTCCTTAGGATCGGATATATTGAACACCCTGCTGTTCTCACCGTAATGTATGCCTACCTGTGCCGATTCGATGCGCAGGCTCGCATTGCCCTCACCATCTTCATCCACGTTAGATATAAGATGTATACCGGAGTTATTGATAAGCCTGCTTAATCTGTTCTGTATATCGAAGTTGGTGTCATCCTCCCTGATCGTATACTGGAACTCATATCCCTGACCGTTCACTGTCATATCGAAGGAATAGTCGCCGGGTGCTATATCAAGACCACCCTTCGGCAGGTACTTACCCATGTTGACCTGAGCTGATGCAAGCGACTGAACTTCTATATCATATGCGGGAACTTCCTTATTGATATAACTGACAGATCCGTCCGCTCCCACCTCCGTATCCATCATAAGGCTTGAATTCTCATCGCCTACATACTTGGCAGAGGCTATGCTTTCGTCAGATGAATATGCTATCTTGCCATCGATATTGCCGGTGCCTGCATTGCCCACAACAGACATAATGGTATTCTGCAATATCCTTGACTCTTCTTTTAATCCAATTATAAACTCACGGGATTCGGGGGACGACTCGATCTTGTACAGAGGAGCATCCTTATTGACCTTCACCATCGAATTGGTGATACCCTTAAGCTCGCTACGCTTATGAGTGTCGTACCGGGTATCGCTCTTCTTAGGTGCATATGTAGTTAGATACTGATTATATACAGTGTTAAGTGCTGCTGAATATGCCATACCCTGCTCCTCCTTTCTTCCTTGATCAGAGTCATACCATCCTTGTATGAGCAATCGGTCATATTCTCGTATGTAGTACTAAAGTATCAGAAACCATTCTCATGCTACAATATACTATAAAACGTCAAGGCTGTCAACACTTTTTCGGCAAAAAACCCGTATTTCTAAAAGTTCCGCAAGCACAGTAAATTCGCACAATTACACACAATTCAACATATTGTGTCCTATCCTGATACACAAGTCGTTAATTGGTTCCAAGTACCGGGAAGGCCTCCAGGACATATACAGTCCTCGGCGGTATGGTGAAGGAGCCGCCAAGCTCCACCTTATCCTGCACTACGCTTATCTCCCTGTAGGTATCTATCATGAGGTAGAAGTGCATGCCCTCCGGAGCTGCGGGAAGCGTCACTGTCTGCTCCTCCCAGTATGCATTGATAGCCATGTAGACAAGCTCGTCCCTGCCGCTTTTTGACTTGCCGGCATACATTATTCCCACATAGTGATGGCCTCCGTTATAGTCCGTCCAAAAGGGCTGCAGTCCGTGCTGCGATATGCAGGGGTAGTTCATGGAGCATTTCTCGGTATCGAGTCTTACGACTCTGTGCTGCTTACGATACCATATGATGTATTGCGCAAAAGTAAAAAGCTCGTGGTTTTTCTCAAGCCTGTTCCAGTCAAGCCATGAGATTATATTATCCTGACAGTATGCGTTGTTATTGCCAAACTGTGTATTGCCGAATTCATCCCCCGCAAGGAACATGGGTATACCCCGGCTTAACATGAGGGTCAGGAACGCATTCTTGATAAGCCTCTTCCTGAGAGTCACAACCTCTTCATCATCAGTCTCACCCTCGTATCCGCAGTTCCAACTGTAGTTATCATTGGAACCGTCGGTATTATTCCAGCCGTTGTCCTCGTTGTGCTTATAATTATATGTATAGAGATCCGTCATCGTGAAGCCGTCATGGCATGTGATGAAGTTCACCGATGCGAAGTGCCCTCTCGTATTACCTCCGTATATATCAGGCGAGCCCGATATACGATTGGCCGCAGCCTGCTCCATATGGTCATCGCCCTTAAGGAAGGCCCTCACATCATCCCTGTACTTACCGTTCCACTCCATCCAGCGGTTCCATGAAGGGAAGCTTCCCACCTGATACATTCCGCCTGCATCCCATGCCTCCGCGATGAGCTTCACATTGCCAAGTATCGGGTCAAAAGCAAGGAGCTCTAAGATTGGCGGCTTGCTTAGGGGTGCTCCGTCCTCATTACGACCGAGTATGGATGCCAGATCGAACCTGAAGCCGTCTATACGGTATGCTATCACCCAGTGCCTCAGACAGTCCAGGATGAACTGTCTCACTATGGGGTGATTGCAGTTAAGCGTATTGCCGCAGCCGGAGAAGTTATAGTAGTAGCCCTCCGGAGTGAGCATATAGTAGATATTGTTATCCATTCCCTTGAAGGAGAATATGGGTCCGTGTTCGTTACCCTCCGCGGTATGGTTGAATACCACGTCCAGATAGACCTCGATGCCGTTTTCCTTAAGAAGCTTGATAAGCCTCTTAAGCTCATTCCCCTCTCTGTTATATTCGGGCTTGGAGCTGTATGCAGTATTAGGTGAGAAGTAATTGACCGTATTGTAGCCCCAGTAGTCAAGGAGCTGATTGCCGTTATATTCTCTGGCATCATGCATCTCATCGAACTCGAATATGGGCATGAGCTCTACCGCCGTGATGCCAAGCTCCTTAAGATATGGTATCTTCTGTCTTATGCCGTCGAAAGTTCCGGGGTATTCCACTCCCGAAGAGGGATCCTTCGTAAAGCCTCTTACATGCATCTCATAGATTATGACATCCTCTATGGGCGTATGAAGCTGCTTGGTATCGCCCCAGTCGAAGTCATCTCTTACGACTCTGCCCCTGTATCCTGAATACTCCGGAGCAGTTCCTTCCAGTCCCCACTCTCTTAAGCCTGCCACAGCCTTGGCATAAGGGTCTAAGAGGATATTGTCCTTATTAAAGAGAAGTCCTCTCCTCTCATCATAAGGTCCATCCATCCTGTACGCATATTCAAGGTTCTCCTGCTCCACTCCGAATACTATGATGGAATAACAGTTACCTATCCTGTAATTGTCCGGAAAAGGTATGACCACGAAGGGATCTACCGCCTTGCGCTTGAAAAGCAGCAATTCGCAGCTTGTGGCCTGATTGGAATGTATCGTGAAGTTGATGCCTCCGGGGATCACCGTAGCACCGTTGATCTCATAGAAACCCGGTCTGACTTCGAACCCTCCTATCATATCCATGGGCACGAAATTGATATGCTGATTACCGATGCCGCTTACCTTGTCGGTATCTGCATGATGTCTGACCTCGTATCTGTCCGTTACCATATTATCTACCTGCCTCTATATGTATTGGTCATCATGCTTTCTTAAGCTCTTCCTCTGCCTTATCAAGAGCCGCCTCAATGACCTTATCCATATCATAATATCTGTACTGTCCGAGTCTTCCCCCGAAGATCACATTCTTCTCATTAAGAGCAAGCTTAAGGTATTCCTCATACAGCCTGCTGTTCTTATCATCAT
Source organism: uncultured Lachnospiraceae bacterium (assembly GCA_905235845.1). Lineage (GTDB taxonomy): Bacteria > Bacillota > Clostridia > Lachnospirales > Lachnospiraceae > Colinaster. The sequence continues at coordinate 8,295 of CAJONG010000071.1, read as the reverse complement.
TGACAGGATAATAGGGCTCATCTCCCGCCTCATATTCCTTCGGATACTCATAGGTTATGACAGTGCCCTTGCAGTCGGTGTATTCAAAGTGCTTATGCTCTATCACCCTTGTATAAGGCACTTCATATTCCGTATAATTGACCACGGCATTGCCCTGATAATTATCGACATCCTTAAGCACCCTCTCATCGAAGCGAAGCGTCCTGTACTCAAGTCTTCCAAGTCTGTGGTCGAAGTACTCGTCTATCATACCCGTATATACCACACGGTCGTAAGTGTCAGCTTCCTTATGGTCATCTGCCTTATCTGTCCTGACATCATCATACGAACAGTTAAGCCTTATATCTATACCGTCTAAGAGCTTCTCTATTATGCCTGTGTAGCCGCCTATCGGTATACCCTGATATCTGTCATTGAAGTAGTTATTGTCATATGTGAATCTCACAGGAAGCCTCTTGATGATGAAAGCCGGCAGATCCTTACACTCCCTGCCCCACTGCTTACCTGTATAGCCCTTGATAAGCTTCTCATATATATCTCTGCCCACAAGATTAAGAGCCTGCTCCTCCAGATTCTTAGGCTCTCCTGTCTTTGAGTCCGCAATCTGCTCTGCAAGCTTATCCATAGCCTCCTTGGGTGTCCTTACACCCCAGAGCGCATGGAATGTATTCATATTGAAGGGGAGATTATACAGCTCATCCTTATATACCGCCACGGGAGAATTCACGTAGTTATTGAATTCCGCGAACCGACATATATAATCCCATATCTTCTTATTGCTCGTATGGAAGATGTGAGCTCCGTACTTATGTACGTTGATACCGGATATATTCTCGGTATATATATTGCCGCCTATATGGTCTCTCTTATCTATGACCATACAGCTTCTGCCTGCTTCCTTAAGTTCATGGGCGAAGACCGCCCCGTACAGTCCCGCACCGACTATCAGATAATCATATCTCATCTACTCCTGCTCCTTAAGATCAGTCTGATCCGGTCCGGCACAGAAGTCCAAACCTCTGTTAAGAAGTCCCGCAAGATACGAGAACGCACTGTTGCTCATTATCAGTCCCTTACACCTGGTCATAAGCTGCAGATCCACATAACTGTCCTTGCCGAAGTTACCTGACACATATGTCACCTTGGGAGCGAACTGCAATCCCAGTTCACCCGAATGCTGATTGCACCAGTACAGGTCGTCCGAGAATACGAACAGCTCATAGTCCTTGCGATATATATCAAGCCTCTCGATGGCTTCCTTATAGAAATTAGCCTCCAGATTGATGCCCAGATCCAGATAATCACCTCTCCTTATGTGCATCGCGACCGCATACGTATTCTCTATCTCATCCATATACTTCTTAGCCTGAGCCGACTTAAGCTCGGGGAACTTAAGCTCCTCCATGAATATATCCTTATGGAGATCGAACCAGTTCTCATCTACCCAGTTGCCGTGATAATATACATTATCCGCATTGATATTGAGTATGTCCGGATAGAAGGGACCCACAGGAGTCATCCTGAATATCTCTCCTGAGAAGGGATTGGTCATGGTATAGTCATCGGTCTCGGCATACATCACTATATCCTCACCGCACTCTAGGAATATCTCAGGTATACTGATGCCCTGTTTCTTAAGATCCACATATTCCTTCCATACATCCGGCTCGAAATTCTGGCTTAAGAGCCTTGGCTTGATACCGAATACCTTCTCAAGCTCATACCCGTTATGTACATTACCGGCAAAATAAGCCGAATCATCCAGATACCACTTATGTGATGTATCTGCCATCTCCCCGCATCTCATGAAGATGTACTGGAATACCTGACTTGCCAATCCTCCGCTTAGCTGTTGTATCTTCATATCCTTCTCCATTCCGGGCATCCGTGCCCCAACCCTGTAACCCCTATGCTACTTCTTCTTATCCATGAACTGCGGTGTCACCGCATTGAGCTTATTGGACACCTTATAGTAATCATATGCCGCCGTGGATGCACGTCTCTGATCCTGTAAGCTCTTCTTCTCGAAGGCAAACCTTTTCTCCATATCGGCTTTATTACGTGCCTCTGCAGCCTCTATGGAAGCACTAAGCTCCATTACCGTCCTTATCTTATCCTGTATACAGCGTATGGTGTCCTTGTGCTCGTCCTTATGGTCATTAAGCTCTGCCTTGATATTGTCATACAGCGCCTCAAAGCCTTCATCGAGCTTGATAAGCTCCGTTATGAGAGCGTCCTTCTCATCCATATTGGCATCTATTACCTCAAGCTCTGCCTTGTCAGCTATGAGGGTACTCTGCTCCTTACTCTTAGCTTCTATCTGTTGCAGTATCTCTGTCTTTTTATCCAGACTTTCCGTCAGTATCTTAAGATATTTTTCAAGCATTCCGATCTCCTTTATAACCCCTGATCACACTGTTTTCGGATATATATAGAATACCACATATTTGCCCGACAGCATAGACGTTAATTTCCCAAGTCCCCCCTTATTATTCCTCCTGTTACCATGCGATAATACAAAAGGACCTGCCCTGCAAGGCAGATCCTTCTATTGAATTTATAAGGCTGTATCCTGTTATTTTACCTTATTCTGCTTCATGACCTCTACCCATGTATCTCTCATGGAACGAAGGTGTGTGAGCACTTCCTTAAGTATCTCCTCATCCTTGTGCAGATTGGCTTCAAGCAGCCTCTGAAGGAGATACACATATACTCTGTCGAAATCCTCAGCCACCGGATACTTGCGATCCAAGGTGCTTCTGAACTCCTCTATGATACGCTGTACTCTGACTATATTGCTGTGAGCCTTCTGGATATCCTTCTGCTCTATGCCTATTATCGCTATATTGCAGAACTTGATGGCTCCATCATATAACATGAGGGTAAGCTCCGCCGGCGATGCCGTCAGGATCTTACTGTTATTGTATTGTGCGTATGCGTTGGGGAGTGCCATACTCCAGTTACCTCCGTGTATCTCTATATATCATATAGCTGTATTCAGTATATGTATTATAACCTATTCCGCATTAATTTGCCACTCAATTAATTGCCGAACAGACCGCTGAGTGCAGACTCCTGACTCTGAAGCTTGGCCATGGCCTTCTCCATACGGGTGAACTTATTGTAATAGAAGTCCTCCCATGTATTGATCTTCTCTTCCTGCTTGCTTATCTTGGTCGTGAAGTCATCGTACTCAGTCTTAAGAGCCTTGTCATTATATACGGTGAATGCCGAGCTATAATCCGTACGTGCCATGAGACCGTCGAGTCTGCTGTATAAGCTCTTGGCAAGCCCCGTAAAGAATTCCGTCACCCTGTCGGGATCGGATGCTATCATTGCCTTAAGCTTGTCCGTATTGCCTGAGGTGCTCTCGTCATCCGGATCACCGTCTATATGATATGCACTCTTCTCATTATCGGCTGCTGCGAAGTATCCGAGGGTATTGATACCGAATTCACTGAGATACATCTTCTTACCGTCGGACATCTCTACGCCGCCGAGCATGATCTCTTTCATGGCGCTTGCAACATTACCGAGGGTAGAATCCTTACGTAAGAGCGCGGACTTGATCTTATCCTCCCACTCCTTGATATCATCCTCGTTCATCTCTTCCTTCTCATCATCCGAAAGCATCTTATACTTGCTTGCGCTCTCGGCATTGTAGAGCTTATCCATCTCATTGATGAGTGAATTGTACTCCTTTAAGAAGTTCTTGATCTTATCATATATACCGTCAGTATCCTGAGTTGTGGTAAGAGTGATCTCATCCGAGGTCATATTGTTAAGCGTGATCGTAAGGTCGTTGATCTCGAAGGTATTGGATGTTGATGTATACGTCTCACCGTTAAGCTCGATCTTGGCATCCGTTCCCTCGATCCTTACACCCTGGCCATCACCTAAGCCAAGCGAACTTAATACGTCCGCATCACCGCCTAAAGTGAAGTCATTAGCCTCTCCCATTCCGGGTGCTGCTATATAGAATCTCTGATTCTTCTCATCGAAGTTAGCCTTAACACCTGCTTCGTTAAGCGCCTTAACGACATCATTAATGGTCGTATCCGCAGTTATCTCTATCTCCGTCGGATTCTCTGTGGCATTGGCTCCGACCTTGATGGATATCTTCTTACTCTCACCGTCTTCAAAAGACAATCCAAGATCACCAAGCTTTGTTGAAGAAGTATAATCGCCCTTATATTCCGTCTCTGTACCGTCAGGCAGACGCAGCTTAAGCTCTCCGCCCGTCTGATAGCCTGCCTTGGCCATGCTTATCATCTTAAGGTTCTGTACCGTCTCGGGCGCATTGGAGCCTGTGACTACGGTCACGGCACTGCTGCTTGCCTTCGTGGTCTTCTTAATATAATCCGAAGTAAAACGCATATCTGACAGAGTCTTACTGTACAGACCATAGATCTTGCTGTTAAGATCCTTCCATGCATCCTGCTTCCATGATAACTTCTTCTGGTCTTTCTCAAGATTCTCTTTCTTGGTTGATTTTGCCTTAACTAATTCAGCTACGATAGCCTCAGTATCGAGACCCGAATTCATTCCTGATAATCTTACCGGCATAATACCTTCCTTTCCGTCATCCCTGACTTATGAGTCTGCAGATCCCTCTATAGAACAGTATGTTACATTGCTTAGGATCTCCGACTCCCATACCCTCAGTCATATGAGGGGAACCTCCGTGTTCTTAAGAATTAATACCTAACGCTTCTCATCTACGAGGATTCCTGCCATCTCCCATACCTTGGCGATCATATCCAGAGTCTTCTCAGGCGGAAGCTCCTTGATGGTCTCCTTGGTATTCTTATCTACAAGCTTGATGGTCACTCTGTTGGTTCCCTCGTGTATACCGAATACTGCTTCGGTATTGATCTTCTTGTTGATATTCTCCACTGCTTTCTTGATCTGCTCAAGATCGGGCTCCTTCTGCTCCTGTCCGTTATAGTCCTTCTCGCCCTCTTCCTGAGTCTTGGCTACCATAGCCGTGCTCTCATCAAGCTTGGGAGTTGCCGAATTCTCAGATATAACATCCGTGTTCTGAGTATTCTGCGTCTCTACAGGCTGCACCTTCACCTGCGTCTGTACCTGCATAGCTGTCATTGTTCCGATTGGTTCGATTGCCATAATGATTCACCTCCTTGCGATCATTTTAAAACTAATACTTCTACTCCCATTATGGCTCGTATCCATGGGAAATTCGCGACTTTTCCCATATATGCGAGCAAAAGGCTAACAGTACATAGAAGTTCTGCTAACCTTTATATCGGTAATTATCTCTGAATAATTAACAGTATTTTGGAAAAAAATGAAAATTCTTATGTAATATTATCTGAAAAGATCCGAAAGCGCCGTGAGATTCGTAGAACTCATAGCCTCCTCGTTCTCCTTCTGTATCTGCAGATATACTTCCTTACGGTATACAGGTATCTCCTTGGGAGCCGTGATACCAATCTTGACCTGATCGCCCTTGATCTCAAGAACCGTTACCTCAATATTATTATTAATAACGAGGGCTTCGTTCTTCTTACGTGATAATGCTAACATCCTTAGTCCTCCTTCTTAATAATATCATATATGGGGAAACGTACCGGATACTTATCCGAATCAACTATGATCTGACAAGCCTTCTTCTCATCCGCATTGATCACAAAAGGTGCCTGCAGATTGACGCTCATCTTCTTCACATCCTTAGGTACGGTAAGTGTGACAAGCACAAGTACCGATTCCGGGTTAAGCTCTCCGATGGGTTTAAGGAGCTCATCCTCCACCACCGGATTATAATCGGGACACACTGTCAGAGGGTCCATAACAGGCATTGCAAAATTAGGCTCCTGCAATGACTGCATCCACCTTACAGGTGTATCGCCCTCTTTCTCGGCATCATGAACCAAAGCAAAATCCGTAAGCTCCGGAAATCCCACTATTCCACCCTGAAAATGGATGATCTTATCTTCCGCAATATCAATATCCCCGAATACTCTTGTAGTAACCTTCATTGCCTACCTCCGTCCTTGTTTTTATTAAGTATATCACATCAATGGCCAATTTGTTAGCCATTTTTGTATCTTTAAGCCATATCAGAGATAATTCATGAGAGATGTTTGAAGTATCTTACTGGTGCTCATAAGCGCCGCCTGATATGTAAGCTCCGCTCCCTTAAGCTGCAGAGCCACATCAGTGATCTCCACGTTCTCATTGTCTGATTCCAGAGTCTCGAAATTGGTCTTCTGACTCATCAGTCTGTTCTTGATAAGCTCAAGCTTCTTCTCTCTGGTACCGCACTCGGTCGTGGCTTCATTGACCTTATTGAGATGTCCCTGCATCTTGGTGATGCCGCCCTCGAAGAGCGCCTGATTCTTCTCCTTAAGGAAGGTAAGAGCCTTATTGGACGCATCTATCTGATTGGTGAGTATCTTATAATTATCATCATAGCTTGCATCCTGAGTAAGACCGTCACGTATCTTCTTAAGTCTCTCTATGGTCTCTTCCATATCTATGACTGCCTGCATGGAATTAACAAGATCGTCCACGTCTCTGCCTATGGCATGGGTGAATACCTCATCTGCGGTAGTATTGATACGGATGGCCTGATTGAGTCCCACATCATACTCTATCACCTGCTTCTCCACGATACCGCTTAAGTAATCGGTATTGTAATTGATATGATTGGCAGGATCAGGATCGGACATATCCGTACATGCGAAGTAATGCTCAGGCCTAAGATCGTCCTTCTTCCATATGCTCTTCTCATATGTGATCTGTATCTGGCTCTCATCCTTGGTAGGTGTGGTCACATCATCCGTAAGCTTCATCATCTTCTCATATACTGACTTGCTGATAAGAAGTTCTCCCGTCTCCGGGATAAGGATGGCATGATCTGTCGCTACACCGCCGCCCTCTATCGTAGCTTCGTTAGCCTTATCATAATCCGCCATCATCTGGTAAGGACTCGGGATATCCGTCTGCTTGACTACCTCGGGAGTAAGTCCCGTCATGGGCTGATACTGATCCGCAACCTTAGCCTCCGGATCTGCTGCCACAACAGTAGGATCATAGAGCTTGATCACCGGAATGGTATCGTCGGTATTATTATACGCAAGGCGTATTCTATATATCTTCTGCTCCTCTATACCCTGTTCGGCGATGTCTGCATTATTCCCGGTTGTTCCGTGGGAATCGGTATATGTACCGTTATTGTAATTGGCATCGTTAAGGCCGTTTAGATAATCCGAATTGATATATGCAATGGAATCTAAAGCATCACTGTTAATCTGTTCTGTTATACTGAACCTCTGGGATGTGGACTCGGTATACTTAACCGTAGTCTCTGTTCTGTATCCCGTGAATACCGATCTGCCGGCATAATCCGCATTACCTGTAGCGTATACTTCATCTCTGAGTGCCTTAAGAGCATCTAAGATTGTATTGCGGTCTGTAGATGTAAGCTTCTCCGAAGAGCCCTTGGTGCACTGCTCTATCATATCGGTCAGGACATCCGATACTGTAGTAAGGGAATCCTCAGTAACCTTCATCCAGCTCTCCGCATCCGATACATTCTTCTCATAGTACTGGGTTACCTGACTTACGTTGGTACGAAGTCTTAAGGCTCTTATGGCCACGACCGGATCGTCTGAAGGTCGTACGATCTTCTTCTCTGTTGCCATCTGATTGTTGAGCTTGTCCTGATAGACCTTATTGGTATTGATATTGGCTATGGAATTACCCTGTATGACCTTGGTAGTTACTCTCATCTGTATTCCTCCGATCTTACTCAATCAGTCCTTTCGCTTATCAGTGCCTGTGTAAAACAGCCTATACACCGGTCTGAAGGATCAGCCTGTCGTACACCTCTGTAAGTGTCTGGATCATCTTGGATGCCAGCGTATATGCATTCTGGTATTTGACGAGGTTTATAGCTTCATCATCGGTATCTACGCCCGATATTGAGATACGCTGATTATCTATGTTCTTGCCTATATTATTATAGTTATTGTAGAAGGTTGTGGCATTCTTGGCATTTAACGCCACATCCGACAGCACACAGGTTAAAAATTCCTGTGTGGCGGCTCCTCTGTAGTTGGCCACATCTTTATTGGTGGTCATATCTATGAGCTCGCCGACTATATTGTACTCATCCGTACCTGAAGAAGAATCTGACTTCGTAGCCATTCTACCGGGATCCTCTATGATCGCCTTAAGGATATTCAGATTCTTGGCTGTCATCCAGTAGTAGCTGTCGTCCGTCATACTGACATTCTCATCTATCGTCCTGTTACCGTCAGCATCCTTAAG
>CAJONG010000070.1 GCA_905235845.1 uncultured Lachnospiraceae bacterium | reverse complement strand
GGATATTAATTTCACCGGAAGCATAGAGGCAAGGGATGTGATAGAAGGCGGTGCGGATGTGGTCGTATGTGATGCATTCGTAGGTAATGTCCTGCTTAAGACATTGGAGGGAACAGGTAATGTTCTTATGGCCAAGATGAAAGAAGCACTGATGTCATCCGTAAGGAGTAAGATCGGTGCATTACTTATCAAGCCCGCTCTTAAGACTACACTTAAGAAGTTCGATGCTTCGGAATACGGAGGAGCCCCGATGCTCGGACTTAACGGGCTGGTAGTCAAGACACATGGCAGCAGTACCCCTAAGGAGATCAGGAATACGCTTATTCAGTGCGTACAGTTCAAAGAACAGAATATCAGTGAGAAGATTAAAGCAGTCATAGAATAAGGTCAGGAGGAACTTATGGAACTTGAGAAGCTTAAAAAGGTCATAGCGGAAGTGCTCAGCGTTGACCCGGAAGAAATCACTATGGAGACGACTTTCATCGATGATCTGGGAGCGGATTCGTTGGATGTGTTCCAGATAATCATGGGTTTGGAAGAGGAATTCGATATAGAGATACCACCGGAGAAGGCTGAGAAGATCACCACAGTCGGCGAGGCGGTGGAACTTATTAAGAATGAAGTTGATTAAGCATGATCAAAAAGCCCGCAACAAGGGCTTTTTGGTTTGTAAAGGAGTGCACTTGTGGATTCTGTCAAAATAGCAGGGAAACAGGAGGAGTTGGAGAGTAAGATCGGGTATTTTTTCAAAGACAAGGAATTGCTTAAGCAGGCTCTGACACACAGCTCTTATGCCAATGAAAGGAAAAGCGGTGGCTTAGGTGACTATGAGCGCCTTGAGTTCCTGGGAGATGCTGTGCTTGAGCTTGTAAGCAGTGACTTCCTGTATCATAATAACCCCGATATGCCTGAGGGTAAGCTTACGAAAAAGAGAGCGTCCATGGTATGTGAGCCGGCGCTTGCTGAGTGCGCCAGAGATATAGAACTTCAGAAGTATATACTCCTTGGCAAGGGTGAGGAGCAGACCGGCGGAAGAGACAGGGATTCGATAATCTCCGATGTAATGGAGGCGCTTATCGGTGCCATATACCTTGATGGCGGTATCGAGGCGGCAAGGAAGCATATATTACACTTCATCCTGGAGGATCTTAAGGAAGGAGTGCCCTTCAAGGACAGCAAGACCATACTTCAGGAGATCATACAGGCTAACGGGTATGAAAGCTTCTGCTACAGACTTGCGGGAGAAAAGGGACCGGATCATGATAAGACCTTCATTTCGGAAGTCGTGCTTAACGGGGAAGTCATAGGAAAGGGTGAAGGAAGATCCAAGAAAGCCGCCGAACAGATGGCGGCAAAGGAAGCAATAGAGAAGCTTGGCGGGATTTCCTGAATATCCTGAATATCCGGATCGTGAAAGGCAGTTATAAGGTTAGATATGTATCTTAAAAGTATCGAGGTGCAGGGCTTTAAGTCCTTCGCCAATAAAATCAGTTTTCAATTCCATAACGGTATAACAGGCATTGTGGGCCCTAACGGATCGGGTAAGAGTAATGTAGCCGATGCCGTAAGATGGGTATTGGGTGAGCAGCGTATCAAGCAGTTAAGAGGAACATCCATGCAGGATGTCATCTTCGCAGGTACTGAGATGCGTAAGCCCTTAAGCTATGCTTATGTTGCTATCACTCTGGACAATTCGGATCACCAGCTTACTATTGATTATGATGAGGTGACGGTGGCAAGGAGACTGTATCGTTCGGGTGAAAGCGAGTACCTCATTAACGGAGCCCCATGCAGGCTTAAGGATATAAGTGAGCTTTTCTATGACACGGGTATAGGTAAGGAAGGATACTCCATCATCGGACAGGGTCAGATCGATGCTATACTTTCCGGTAAGCCAGAGGACAGAAGAGAGCTTTTTGACGAAGCGGCCGGTATCGTTAAGTTCAAGAGGCGTAAGATAGCTTCCGAGAAAAAGCTTGAGGAAGAGCGTAATAATCTTGTCCGTGTATCGGATATACTCGGAGAGCTTGAGAAGCAGGTGGGTCCCCTTGAGAGGCAGGCAGGCAAGGCCAGAGTATACCTTGATAAGAAGCAGAAGCTTAAGACTCTGGATGTCAACATGTTCTTACTTGAGAATAATTCCATCAAGGAGAGACTTAATGACACCAATGTCAGCTTGGAGAATGCCGTCAAAGAATATGAGGAGACCGACAGCAGATATGAGAATATCAGACAGGAATATGACGAGACCCTAGTCAGGATAGAAGAACTTGAGAAGACCATAGAAGAAGAACGTAATGTCTTAAGTGAGACAGGAAGCGTAAGGCAGAAGCTTGAGAGTCAGATAGAACTCCTTAAGGAACAGATCAATTCCATCCGAGGCAATGAGGCTCATCTTGATACCCGTAAGGAAAGCGTATCCAAGGAGCTTGAAGCCAGACAGAAGGAAGAGGAAGGATTAAATGAGCAAAAAAGCGCCATAGATGAAAAGCTTAATGAAGCCGAGACTAAAAAAGCCGAGGTGGAGAAGCGCTTAGGCGATATACAGAGCCGTATCGAAGAGATCAATACGGACATAGAGAATTGTAAAAATGACATTATAGGTGCGCTTAATGAACGTGCCAATATCCGTTCCAGAGCAGAGCGTATCACGGCCATGCAGGAACAGATAGATATAAGGAAGGCGGAGCTTACAAGCAAGCTTGTAGCTGCCAGGACCGACGAAGCCAAGCAGCAGGATGTGATAAGGCAGTTCGAGGAAGAATTCGAGAGGATATCGGAGGAGATAAGCAGTCTCAATGAGGAGGAGAAGGCCAAGGAAGAGAAGGTGGCCGGATATAAGGAAGAGCTTACTTCCATGGATAATAAGTTAAGAGATACTCAGGTTAAGTATCATCAGGATAAGAGTAAGCTAGAAGCATTGTCCAATATCACCGAGAGATATGAAGGGTACGGCGGTTCCGTTAAGCGAGTCATGGAACAGAAGGAGAAGCATAAGGGTATAATCGGTGTCGTAGCAGATATAATATCTTCCGATAAGAAGTATGAGACAGCCATAGAGACGGCTCTTGGCGGCAATATACAGAATATAGTAACGGATGATGAAGAGACGGCTAAGAAGATGATAGCCTTCCTTAAGCAGGAGAGAGCCGGAAGAGCAACCTTCCTTCCTCTTACGAGCATCAAGCATCCTCAGGAGTTCAAGACCCCGGAGGTGCTTAACGAGAAGGGAGTCTTAGGGCTTGCGGATTCTCTGGTGAATACGAAGAAGGAATATGTCAATGTAGCCAAGGCTATGCTTGGAAGGATCGTGGTAGTCGATAATGTGGACAATGCCGTGAAGATCGCACGAAAGTACGACTACGGTATCAGGATGGTCACATTAGAGGGTGAGCTGCTCGTACCGGGCGGTGCCATAAGCGGCGGTGCTTTCAAGAACAACAGCAATCTCTTATCAAGACGACGCGAGATGGATGAGCTTGATAAGAGCATGAAGGAGTCGCTTAAGGAGATCGACAGGCTTCTATCCGCTATAGAAGATACCAAGAATAAGCGTAATGAAGAGAGAGTGGAGATAGAGAAGCTTAAGATAACCCTTCAGGAGAAGTTCATTGCGCAGAATACCGCAAGACTTAATCTTACAGGCGCACGTAACAGACAGGAAGAGAATAAGGCTGACTATGACAGCTTAAAGACAGAGTCTGCGGAGCTTGATAAGCAGGTAAGTGCCAATACAACCGAGAAAGAGAACATTGAGAAGGAGCTTGAGGCATCGGTAGCACTTGAGAAGGATAAGACGGCTCATATAGAAGAGATGCAGGCACTCCTTGAGAAGCAGCACGAAGAGGAGAGCGTGGTTGCGGACGAACTTAAGCAGGCCGAGGTCGAGGCTGAGAAGATATTACAGCAGGTGGGATTCGAACAGCAGAACATAGACCGTATCAAAGCAGAGCGCGAAAGATTCGAAAATGAGCTTAATGAGATAGTGGACCAGATGGGTTCGGGTGAAAGCCTCATCGCCGAGAAGGAGAAGAACATAACGGAGATAGAGGAGACCATCAAGGCATCCCATACCACGGAGGAAGAGACAAGCGGCAAGCTGAATGAGGATATACGCCTTAAGGATGAACTGTCAGAGAAGCAGAAGAATTTCTTCACGGTAAGAGAAGAACTGGCAGAGAAGAGGACTAACTTAGACAAAGAGAGATATCGTCTTCAGTCGGCAGTGGAGAAGCTTACGGAATCCATACAGTCGCAGATAGACTATATGTGGAACGAATACGAGATCACCCTGCGTGATGCGGAGGCTATGCGAGATCCTGATATGAATGACCTTGCGGGCATGAGAAGCGATGTGACGACACTTCGTGATGAGATCAAGAAGCTCGGTGATGTCAATGTGGGCGCGATAGAGGAGTATAAGGAAGTATCAGAGAGGTACACATTCCTTAAGACACAGCATGATGACCTTGTGGAAGCGGAGAAGACTCTCGTAGGTATCATAGAGGAACTGGATACTGCCATGCGCAGACAGTTCAAGGAAAAATTCCATGCGATCGAGACAGAGTTCGACAAGGTGTTCAAGGAACTCTTCGGAGGCGGACACGGAACCTTAGAGCTTATGGAGGATCAGGATATACTTGAGGCAGGAATACGCATTGAAGCACAGCCTCCGGGCAAGAAGCTGCAGAACATGATGCAGTTATCCGGTGGTGAGAAGGCGCTGACGGCCATTGCACTGCTTTTTGCGATACAGAACCTAAAGCCTTCACCCTTCTGTCTACTTGACGAGATAGAGGCGGCGCTTGATGAGAGCAATGTGGAGAGATTCGCCAAGTATCTGCATAAGCTTACGAAGCATACACAGTTCATCGTCATAACACACAGACGGGGAACCATGGAGAGAGCGGACAGGCTATATGGTATCACGATGCAGGAGAAGGGTGTTTCGACCCTTGTAAGTGTCAATCTGGTAGAGGAGGCCCTTAACTGATGGCAGGAATCTTCTCAAGGCTTAAGGAGGGCTTAAGCAAGACAAGAGACAATATAGTAGGCGGAATAGAGGGCGTATTCGGCAGACATGATAGGATAGACGACGACTTCTATGAGGAGCTTGAAGAGATACTCATAATGGGTGATGTGGGAGTACATGCCACGGAAGAGATACTTGATAAGCTTAAGGAGGATGTGAAGCTTAACCATATCAAAGCACCCAGGGAGTGCAGGCAGTATCTGATAGACGGTATCAAGGAACAGATGAAGGTCACAAGTGATGACTATGAATTCTTAAGTAAGCCCAGTGTAGTCATGGTGATAGGCGTCAACGGCGTGGGCAAGACCACCACTATCGGCAAGCTTGCATCCATCTATCGTAAGCGCGGCAAGAAGGTACTTATAGCCGCGGCTGATACCTTCAGGGCAGCAGCCACGGAGCAGCTTGAAGAATGGGCAAAAAGAGCCGAGGTTGACATAATATCAGCAGCAGAGGGAGCCGATCCCTCAAGCGTACTGTACGATGCCACAGGCGCCGCAAGGAGCAGGGGAGTGGATGTGCTTCTGTGCGATACAGCCGGAAGACTGCATAATAAGAAGAACCTTATGAATGAGCTTGAGAAGATGAACAGGATCATTGATAAGAATCTTCCCGAATATAAGAGAGAGAATCTCATAGTCTTAGACGGAACCACAGGACAGAATGCTCTGGTACAGGCTAAGGAATTCTCGGAGGCGGCTCCTTTATCAGGAATAGTCATAACCAAGATGGACGGTACAGCCAAGGGCGGAATAGCCATTGCCATACAATCGGAGCTTGGTATCCCGGTTAAGTTCATCGGAGTGGGTGAGAAGATATCGGATCTTCAGGAATTCGATTCCGACACCTTTGTCAGGGCGCTTTTTGACACGGGAGATGAGACTGAGGAAGAGGATGTGCAGGAAGAGCCTGTATATGATAAGGATGACTACTTCCACTGGCCCGATGATTAACTTAATCTGACGGCTCAAAACAAGGGGTGTTTTACCGAGATCATGTAACATCATAATGTTTCACCTGCGGTGAAAATACAAGGAGAGATTAATCATGCTAACACTTGACAGATTCGAAGAGGCTGCGGAGGCGGTCTTAAAGGTGGCTTTGGAGACAAAGCTTGTATACAGTGAATACTTAAGCGCACAGACAGGTGCCAAGGTATATCTTAAGCCTGAGAATATGCAGTTTACCGGTGCATATAAGTTAAGGGGCGCATATTATAAGATAAGTACCTTAAGCGATGAAGAGAGAGCCAAGGGGCTCATAACGGCATCAGCCGGCAATCATGCACAGGGTGTAGCTTATGCGGCGAAGTGCTTCGGTGCCAAGGCTACAATCGTGATGCCTACAACTACACCTCTTATCAAGGTGAACCGTACCAAGGGGTATGGAGCCGAGGTTGTTCTGCATGGAGATGTATATGATGAAGCCTGTGCATATGCACTTAAGCTTGCCGAGGAGAACGGATATACATTCATTCATCCCTTTGACGATCTTGCGGTAGCTACAGGTCAGGGTACAATAGCCATGGAGATATTCAAGGAGCTTCCCCTTGTGGATTATATACTCGTACCCGTAGGCGGAGGCGGACTGGCGACCGGTGTATCGGTGCTTGCCAAGCTCCTTAATCCTAAGATCAAGGTCATAGGCGTGGAGCCTGCCGGAGCGGCCTGCCTTAAGGCATCCTTGGAAAAGGGTGAGATTGTGACACTTCCGTCAGTCAATACCATAGCGGACGGTACTGCGGTCAAGACTCCGGGTAAGGAGATATTCCCCTATCTTAAGGAGAATCTGGACGATGTGATAACCGTAGAGGATGAAGAGCTTGTGGTATCCTTCCTTGATATGGTGGAGAATCATAAGATGATAGTGGAGAATTCGGGACTTCTCACAGTGGCTGCGCTTAAGCAGCTTGATTGCAAGGATAAGAGGGTTGTGGCTATACTTTCGGGAGGCAACATGGATGTCATCACCATGTCGTCGGTAGTACAGCAGGGGCTTATCATGAGAGACAGGATATTCACAGTATCCGTACTTCTGCCTGATAAGCCGGGTGAACTTACGAGAGTATCATCCGTGATAGCGGCGCAGAATGGCAATGTGATAAAGCTTGAGCATAACCAGTTCGTATCCATTAACCGTAATTCGGCGGTGGAGCTTCGTATAACCCTCGAAGCCTTCGGAACCGAGCATAAGGAAGCGATAATGAGAAAGCTTGAGGATGAGGGATATAAGCCGAAGATCGTGCGGACGAATATATAATGAATGCGCTTCCCACATTCCTTGGTGGGGATACCCAGGGGGATATCAGGCTGGCACAGACCATAGAGACGGTGAAGGAAGTAACGGGACTTGATATAGTCGATATCATGAGAGCCAATACATATGATGCGAAGGTTACAAGGAACATCAATGTGACCGGAGTATCGGATGCGGTAAAGGGAACGGCTCAGACAGGAGATAAGTCTGATAAAAGTTAAAAAGCAAAAAATGAGTAATCTCACTTAAAAAAATAAGAAGTAAATCTCCGGTGTATGATATATACTCAGATCATGGCTCATACGGTGGCTGTGCTTGCAGTATGAGTCAGACTTGTAAGTGATTGAATGAAATGATATGAGAAATACATCATCGGAAATAAAAGAAAAACAGGTGACCGATCTTACAAAGGGCAGTCCTGTAAAGCTTATACTGTCGTTCTACTGGCCGTTGATACTGACCAGTATGCTTCAGCAGTTCTATAACTTTGCGGATACGTGGATTGTCGGAAAAGGACTGGGCGACAATGCGTTGGCGGCAGTCGGTAATATGGGGTCCCTGTTTTTTCTTATTGTCGGTTTTTCCTTCGGACTGGCAGGCGGCTTCGGTGTGCTCATAGCACAGAGCTTCGGAGCCGGAGATGAGGAGAGACTAAGGCACAGGCTGGCAGGAGTCATAGAGCTGGGGATGGTGCTTTCGATCGTTCTGTCCATATTCAGTGTACTGTTCCTTCCGACTGCTCTGAGGCTGATAAGAACCGATGAGTTCATAATGGAAGACAGCTTAAGATACGGCTACATAGTATTCGGAGGGCTTGCAGCAGGTATCTGTTACAACATATCCGCTTCGATATTAAGAGCCTTGGGTGACAGCAGGACACCGCTTAGGGCGATCATAGTATCTTCTGTTCTTAATCTTATTCTGAACAGCGTCTTTATATTTATATTCGGGATGGGTGTGGAAGGTGCTGCCATAGCCACGATTATCTCACAGATAGTCTCTTCAATGATATGCGTGGGAAGACTCCGGAACATACAGTTGATAAAGCTTAATAAAGAGCATTTTATAAATGACAGAAGTGTGTTCGCGGAATTGCTTGGCAACGGTCTGCCCATGGCTTTCATGAATTCGATCACGGCCATCGGCTGTATGGTCGTACAGTCTTATATCAACGCCTTCGGTGTGGTATATACGGCGGCTTATGCCGCTTGCAGCAAGTATCTGAATCTCTTCATGAATCCTGCATCGACTGCGGGAAGCGCCATGAGCGCATATGCAAGCCAGAATTACGGAGCAGGAGAGTACAGAAGGATAAAACAGGGACTGGGAGTGTGCCTTGGGATATCGGTTGTGGCATATATTACGCTCGGATCATTAATGGTATTCGCGCCCGGACAGTTAGCCTCAATACTTCTGTCAGGAGACGAACAGATAGCTCTGGTATGTGAATTCCTGCCTGTATGCGGTGTTACGATAATCCTAGTGGATGCACTTTTTGTGGTAAGGAGCGCCGTACAGGGAATGGGCAAACCCATTCTTCCAATGATATCAGGGATAGTTGAGATGATATTAAGGATAGCCGTGATATCCCTACTCATAGGTAAGATTGGATTCAGGGCAGCCGCATACGCTGAGGTGGGCGCGTGGGTCGGAGCCCTTATCATCAATGTCTATGCGCTTCGCATCGCCCTTGGACCGAAACATGGCTTTTCCTCAGGCCGTCTTTATGGTAATCTGAATCTGTAAGAACCTGATATGAAACAGAGGTAGGTGCTATGGATTACAGTAAGTACGAGGTATATGATTTCGATCATGTGAGCGCATTCAATATGTCTACGGGGTATAAGGAGAGAAGCTATAAGGATCATTGGCATTCCTACGGGGAAATACTTTTAGTGGGTTCCGGCAGGACCAATATATACAGCGTGGGGAGTAATACATACGAGCTTGTGCCCGACGATATCCTGATAGTATGGCCTATGGAGATGCATTCCGTGGTCAATGCCAACAGGGAGGAGTCCTTGGTCGTACAGTTTTCCAATGCGTTCATTAATTCGCTTTTTGACTTAAGGCGTATCATGCATATGTATCGAAACTTTCATCTTGTATGTGTCAAAGCACACCCTAAGCTGGCATCAAAGCTTAAGGATATAATCCTTAAGATGAAAGAGATATTCTTCTCCGACAGACAGGATAAAGAGATAAGATGCTGCATGCTGCTCATGGAATTCATGCTGACCATGCTGGAATACAGGAAGGAGCTGACACCCGAGCTTACATACGAGGGGCAGAACGGATATACAGATGATGTCATGAGGCGATTGATGGCAGTGACGGATTATATCAAGAATAATCTCACAGCCGATGATCTGTCACAGGGGGCAATGGCTCAGATGGCAGGTATCAGCAGGGATTATTTCTCGCATATATTCAAAGATGTGACCGGTATGAACTACAGCAAATGGCTTAATATGATAAGGCTTGAGAAAGCGACCGAGCTTCTGACTGAGGAAGATAGAACGATGACGGAGATAGCTATGTTGTCAGGATTCCAGAGCATATCAAGCTTTAACAGGGTATTCCGTGAGGAAAAGGGTGTTGCTCCGGGAGAGTACAGGGCACTGTTGGTAAAAAACGGTTGATAGAAGGAGGTTACGAAAGAAAATGTTTGATTTTAAGTATTACACACCTACGAAGGTCGTGTTCGGCAAGGGCACGGAGAAGCATACGGCGGAGCTTATTAAGGAATTCGGAGGAAGCAAGGTGCTTATTCATTACGGCGGAGGGAGCGTGGTACGCTCGGGACTCTTAGGCAGAGTAAAGGATATACTGGATGCTGCCGGCATAGAATATGTTACGCTCGGAGGAGCCGTACCCAATCCGCATCTTGGACTTGTATACGAAGGTATAGAGTTATGTAAGAAGGAGAAGGTGGATTTTCTGCTGGCTGTAGGCGGCGGAAGCGCCATTGATTCGGCTAAGGCCATCGGCTACGGTGTGGCCAATGAAGGTGATGTATGGGACTTCTATGACTATAAGCGCAAGGCAGATGCCTGTCTTCCTATAGGAGTCATATTAACGATCGCCGCTACAGGCAGCGAGATGAGTGATTCCTCCGTGATCACCAAGGAAGATGGGCTCATAAAGCGAGGATACAGCAGCGACTTCGGGCGACCCAAGTTCGCTATCATGGACCCTGAGCTTACGATGACATTACCGGATTATCAGACCGCATGCGGATGTGCAGATATCATGATGCATACCATGGAGAGGTACTTCACTAACGGCGGCAATATGGAGATAACGGATGCACTTGCGGAGGGGCTGCTACGTACTGTCAAGAAGAATGCGCTTATCCTTACCAAGAATCCGAAGGATTATGATGCCCGTGCCGAAGTGATGTGGGCAGGAAGCCTGTCACATAACGGTCTGACGGGCTGTGGTAACGACGGTGGAGACTGGATGACACACAAATTGGAGCATGAGCTGGGCGGCCTGTATGATGTGGC